>NZ_JAQQDB010000044.1:0-65705 GCF_046030135.1 Caballeronia jiangsuensis | reverse complement strand
GAACGGCAACCGGGCTAACGGTGGCGGCGGCCGGCCGGGTCCGCGCGGCGCTCGTCCGCAAGGCGGCGCGCCGGGCATGGGCGGCAGCGGCGCTGGCAAGCGTGCTGCGGGCGGCAATGCGCCGCGTGGCAATCGCCAGGGCGGCGCACAGCAGGGCCCGTCGCAGGGCAAGCCGGGCGGCGGCGCCGGCCGGGGCGCGCGCAATCGCTCGCGCGGCCGCTGAGCACAGCAAAGCGCAAAGAAATGCAAAAACGCCATTGGGAATCGGGTGCGATGGCCGCACCTGTTTCCGATGGCGAAAACAAGCGCTTTTACTCTTCGGGATCACGAAGACGAATCGACGTGAAATTGGGCTCAACAGGGCTGAAAGCGCGCGTTACGTTTGCGTTTATCCTGAAAAATGGCTAAAATCATGAAGTCGCTGGGCACGTAGTTTTTTTCGCTGCCCGGGTGCGACCTCGGTTGAAGATGATGGGCGTTGCGCCCATTTTTTTTTGGCTATTCGGTTCGGCATCTCGGGAGCAGGGTGCGCGCCCGCATGAAGGCGCTCGCTCGCAGGTGTTTTTGCGTGGAGCGCGCGAAACACCTTGGAGTTACTGTGCAACTGACGGAATTGATAGAAACCACGGTCTCGGGCCTTGGCTACGAGCTTGTCGATCTCGAGCGTTCGGGAGGCGGCATGCTGCGTATATATATCGACCAGCCGGCTGGTATCGCCATCGAAGACTGCGAGAAGGTCACGCGCCAGCTCCAATATTTGCTCGAAGTCGAGAACATCGATTACGACCGGCTCGAGGTATCGTCGCCGGGGCTCGACCGCCCGCTCAAGAAACTGGCGGATTTCGAGCGCTTCGCGGGGAGCGAAGTCTCCATCACGTTGAAAAAGCCGCTGGACGGGCGCAAATCGTTCCGTGGCATCTTGCACGCCCCTGACGGCGAAACGATCGGATTGGAATTTGAAGGGAAGGACGGCGCCGCGATGCTCGATTTCACGCTCGCGGACCTCGATAAGGCACGTCTCGTCCCCAAGGTTGATTTTAGGAGCCGCAAACAATGAGTCGCGAAGTATTGATGCTGGCGGATGCGCTGGCACGCGAAAAGAACGTCAACAAGGACGTCGTGTACGCAGCGCTGGAAGCTGCGCTTGCTTCCGCAACGAAGAAGCTCTTCGAGGAAGACGTGGATATCCGCGTCGCTATCGACCGTGAGAGCGGCGAGCATGAAACCTTCCGCCGCTGGCGCGTCGTGCCGGACGAGGCCGGCCTGCAAGAGCCGGATCAGGAAATCCTGCTGTTCGAAGCGAAGGAACAGAAGCCCGACGCAGAGGTGGACGACTTCATCGAGGAGCCGATTCCGTCGATCGAATTTGGCCGCATCGGCGCGCAGGCCGCCAAGCAGGTCATCCTGCAGAAGGTGCGCGACGCCGAGCGCGAGCAGATCCTGAACGACTTCCTCGAGCGCGGCGAAAAGATCATGACCGGCTCGGTGAAGCGCCTGGACAAGGGCAATTTCATCGTCGAGTCGGGCCGTGTCGAAGCGCTGCTGCGCCGCGACCAGCTTATTCCGAAGGAAAATCTGCGCGTGGGCGACCGCGTGCGCGCGTATATCGCGAAGGTCGACCGCACCGCGCGTGGTCCGCAGATCGAGCTCTCGCGCACCGCGCCCGAGTTCCTGATGAAGCTCTTCGAACTGGAAGTGCCGGAAATCGAACAGGGCCTGCTGGAAATCAAGGCAGCCGCGCGCGATCCCGGCGTGCGTGCGAAAATCGGGGTGATCGCCTACGACAAGCGCATCGACCCGATCGGCACGTGCGTCGGCATCCGCGGTTCGCGCGTGCAGGCCGTGCGTAACGAGCTCGGTGGCGAGAACGTCGACATCGTGCTATGGTCGGAAGATCCCGCGCAGTTCGTTATCGGCGCCCTCGCGCCGGCAGCCGTTCAGTCGATCGTCGTCGATGAAGAAAAGCACTCGATGGACGTCGTCGTGGACGAAAACGAGCTCGCCGTCGCCATCGGCCGCGCCGGCCAGAACGTGAGACTCGCAAGCGAACTCACCGGCTGGCAAATCAATATCATGACGCCGGACGAGTCGGCGTTGAAGCAGAACGAAGAGCGTGGCAAGTTGCGCGACCTGTTCATGGCGCGTCTGGATGTGGACGAGGAAGTCGCCGACATCCTGATCGACGAGGGCTTCACGAGCCTCGAAGAAATCGCCTACGTGCCGCTCAACGAAATGCTCGAAATCGAAGCCTTTGACGAAGACACCGTGCACGAGCTGCGCAATCGCTCACGCGACGCGCTGCTCACGATGGCGATCGCCAACGAAGAGAAAGTGGAAGGCGTCGCGCTCGAGCTGAAGAGTCTCGACGGCATGGACAACGAGCTGCTTGCAAAGCTCGCGGAGCACCAGATTCAGACCCGCGACGACCTCGCGGAGCTGGCAGTCGATGAACTGGTCGAAATGACCGGTATGGAAGAGGATGCCGCTAAGGCGTTGATCATGAAAGCACGTGAACACTGGTTCCAGTGAGAAATGACCATGGCGCACTGATATTTGGCGGCCTGTTTGGCCGCGTGACCCCGATCTAACCGCAAGGATATGTCCTTGCATCAAGAGGAATGAATGGCGAGTAACAACGTAGCCCAATTTGCCGCGGAACTCAAAATGCCTGCGGGCGTCCTGCTCGAGCAGTTGCAGGCGGCTGGCGTCCAGAAAGCGAGCGCGAATGACGACCTGTCTGAAACGGACAAGGCGCGTCTGCTCGATCATTTGCGCAAGTCGCACGGTTCCGCCGACGCCGACAAGCGCAAGATCACTTTGACCCGCCGGCATACGTCGGAAATCAAACAATCCGACGCAACGGGTAAAGCTCGCACCATTCAGGTCGAGGTGCGCAAGAAGCGTGTTTTCGTGAAGCGCGACGAACCCGGTCTCGAGCAGGCCGAGGCGGCGCCGAATCACGTCGAAGAGCCGGAAGTCGACGAGGCCGAACTGCAGCGCCGCGAGGAAGAAGCGCGTCACGCCGCCGAGCAGCTCGAACGCGAAGAGCGCGAGCTGAAGGAGCAACAGGCGAAGCTCGAACGCGAGGAAGCCGAGCGCCGCGCCCGCGAGGAAGCGGCGGAAGCCGAGCGCAAGAAGCAGGAAGAGGAAGCCGCGCGCCGTGCGGCGGCTGCGGCTCAGGCGGCGGAAATCTCGCGTGCGGCGCAGTCCGCGCGTCAGGAAGCGCGTACGCAGCCGGCGGTGGAAGCCAAGCCGGAACCGAAGCAGGACGATACCGCCCAGCGCGAAGCCGCCGAAAAGGCAGCGGAAGAGAAGGCCGCGAGTGAACGTGCTGCTCAGCGTGAAGCCGCGAAGAAGGCGGAAGAAGACGCGAAGGCAAAGGCCGACAAGGCGCGTCTGGAGCAGGAAGCCATCGCGAAGCGTCGTGCGGCGGCGGAAGCCGAAGCGCGTGCCATCCGCGAAATGATGAACACCCCGCGCAAGGCGCAGGTGAAGGCGCCGGAACCCGCGCCCGCACCGAAGCCGGTGGAAGCGGCGAAGGCCGCCGAAGCGAAGGGCACGCTGCACAAGCCCGCGCGACCGGAAGGCGCGCAGGCGGCACGTCCCGCGGCGGCGAAGAAGCCGGCTGCGCCTGGCACGACCGCTCCTGCATCGACGGCTCCGGCTGGCGCTGGCGACAAGAAGAAGGCTGGCAAGGGCGGCTGGCAGCAGGACGACGCATCGAAGCGCCGTGGCATGAAGACCCGTGGCGATTCGAGCGGCGGCGTCGATCGCGGCTGGCGCGGCGGTCCGAAGGGTCGCGGCAAGCATCAGGATCAGACCACGTTCCAGGCGCCGACCGAGCCGATCATCCGTGAAGTGCATGTGCCGGAAACCATCTCGGTGGCCGACCTCGCGCACAAGATGTCGGTGAAGGCTTCGGAAGTCATCAAGGTGATGATGAAGCTCGGCCAGATGGTCACGATCAACCAGGTGCTGGACCAGGAAACGGCGATGATCGTCGTCGAGGAACTGGGCCATCGCGCGGTCGCGGCAAAGCTGGACGATCCGGAAGCGCTGCTCGTCGAAGGCGAAGCCACGGAAGACACGGCAGAGAAGCTGCCGCGTCCGCCGGTCGTCACCGTCATGGGTCACGTCGACCACGGCAAGACCTCGCTCCTGGACTACATCCGTCGCGCGAAAGTGGCGGCGGGCGAAGCGGGCGGCATCACGCAGCATATCGGCGCGTATCACGTCGAAACGCCGCGCGGCGTCATCACCTTCCTCGACACGCCGGGTCACGAGGCCTTCACGGCCATGCGTGCGCGCGGTGCGAAGGCAACCGACATCGTCATTCTGGTGGTTGCAGCGGATGACGGCGTGATGCCGCAGACGAAGGAAGCGATCGCCCACGCGAAGGCGGGCGGCGTGCCGATCGTCGTCGCGATCAACAAGATCGACAAGCCGGAAGCCAACCCCGACCGCGTGAAGCAGGAACTCGTCGCGGAAGGCGTGGTGCCGGAAGAGTACGGCGGCGATTCGCCGTTCATCGAAGTGTCGGCGAAGACCGGCCGCGGCATCGACGATCTGCTGGAAAACGTGTCGCTGCAAGCCGAAGTGCTGGAACTGACCGCACCGGTCGAGGCAGCCGCGAAGGGCCTCGTGATCGAAGCCAAGCTCGACAAGGGCAAGGGTCCGGTCGCGACCATTCTGGTGCAGTCGGGCACGCTGAATCGCGGCGACGTGGTTCTCGCGGGCAGCGCCTACGGCCGCGTGCGCGCAATGCTGGACGAAACCGGCAAGCCGACGAAAACGGCAGGTCCGTCGATCCCGGTGGAAATCCAGGGTCTGTCGGAAGTGCCGGCGGCGGGCGAGGAAGTCATCGTGCTGCCGGACGAGCGCAAGGCGCGCGAAATCGCGCTGTTCCGTCAAGGCAAGTTCCGCGACGTCAAGCTGGCGAAGCAGCAGGCCGCCAAGCTCGAGAACATGCTCGAGCAGATGGGCGAAGGCGAAGTGCAGAACCTGCCGCTCATCGTCAAGGCGGACGTGCAGGGTTCGCAGGAAGCGCTGGTTCAGTCGCTGCAGAAGCTCTCGACCAACGAAGTGCGTGTGCAGATCGTGCACAGCGCGGTCGGCGCGATCAGCGAATCGGACGTCAACCTGGCGACGGCGTCGAAGGCCGTCATCATCGGCTTCAACACGCGTGCGGATGCGCAAGCCCGCAAGCTGGCCGAGTCGAACGGCATCGACATCCGCTACTACAACATCATCTATGACGCAGTGGATGAGGTGAAGGCAGCGATGTCCGGCATGCTCGCGCCGGAGAAGCGCGAGACGGTAACGGGCATGGTCGAGGTGCGTCAGGTCATTCGCGTGCCGAAGGTCGGTCTGATCGCGGGTTGTATGGTCACGGACGGCGTCGTCAAGCGTTCCTCGTCGGTGCGCGTGATCCGCAACAACGTCGTGATCCACACCGGCGAGCTCGATTCGCTCAAGCGATTCAAGGACGACGTCAAGGAAGTGCGTCAGGGCTTCGAGTGCGGTATGTCGATCAAGAACTTCAGCGACATCGTGGAAGGCGACCAGTTCGAAGTCTTCGAAGTGACGGAAGTGGCTCGCACACTGTAATGCGCTAGCCGCCGATAAAAGGGCGGGGTGAGCCTGGCGGCTCGCTCCGCCCTTTTTGCATCGGGCGGCAAGAAAAGAAACACGGAAACGACATCATGGCAAAAAAACGGACATCCCCGAACCGCAACGTGCAGATTGCGGACCAGATCCAGCGCGATCTTTCGGAACTCATGCGCGAGGTCAAAGACCCGCGCGTGGGTCTCGTGACGATTCAGAGCGTCGAGCTCACGCCCGACTACGCGCACGCGAAGATCTATTTCACGACGCTCACCGGCGATCCGAAACAGACCGAGCAAGGTTTGAATCACGCGGCGGGACATCTGCACAATATGCTGTTCAAGCGCCTGCATATCCATACGGTGCCCACGCTGCATTTCCACTACGACCAGACGATCGAGAAGGCCGTCGAGATGTCGCGTCTGATCGACGAAGCGAACGCCTCGCGCGCGAAGGACGCGGACGACGATCAGGAAGGCAAGTAAGCCATGAGTGGCACGGAAAAACAGGCGCGGCCGAAGATTGCGCGCCGCGCGCTGGACGGCGTGCTGCTGCTGGACAAGCCGCTCGGGCTGTCGAGCAACGATGCGCTCATCAAGGCGAAGCGGATTTATCTCGCGAAGAAGGCGGGCCACACCGGCACGCTCGATCCGCTCGCGACGGGTTTGCTGCCGCTTTGTTTTGGCGAGGCGACGAAGTTCTCGCAAGACCTGCTCGAAGCGGACAAGACTTACGAAGCGACCATGCGTCTCGGCATCCGCACGACGACCGGCGATGCCGAAGGCGAGGCCATCGACACGCGTGACGTAACGTGCGACCAGGCCGCGGTTTCAGAAGCGATGACGAAGTTTCTCGGCGAAATCACGCAGGTTCCGCCGATGTACTCCGCGCTGAAACGCGACGGCAAGCCGCTCTACGAATACGCTCGTGCAGGTCAGACGGTGGAACGCGAAGGCCGTCAGGTGACGATTCACGCGTTGCAGTTGCTCTCGTGCTCGCTGCCGCTCGTGACGTTTCGCGTGACGTGCAGCAAGGGCACATACGTGCGCACGCTGGCGGAAGATATCGGCGAGGCGCTCGGTTGCGGCGCGCATCTGACGGCGCTGCGGCGCACGGGCGTCGGCGCGTTGACGCTGGAGCACGCGGTCACGCTGGACGAACTCATTGGCATGAACGAAGCGGAGCGCGATGCACGGCTTCAGCCTGTCGACGCGCTTCTGTCCACCTTTCCCGCGGTTGAACTGAACGACGAAGCGACCCAGCGCTTTCTTCACGGCCAGCGCTTGCGGCTCGCGGACGTCGTGCAAACGCGCCTCGAAGAAGGTCGCGTGCGTGTCTATGCGCGAGAAGGCGGTCGCCTGCTCGGCGTGGCGCGTGCGGGCGAAGGTGTGCTCGCGCCCGAACGATTGATCGTCACGGCGCAATAAAAAAGAGCCCGGTTGAGCGATCGACCGGGCTCTCTTCATTCCACGAGCGGCAATTCGGTCAGTGCGCCGCCGATGCCGCCGCTGCCGAATCCCCACCGCCCGAACGCTCGGGCCGCGTGATCCAGATCAGCGCGATCAGCGCGACGAAAATCCCCGCCGAGATATAGAACATGTCGTTCACGCCGAGCTGCGCGGCCTGCTGCGTCGCCATGCTGTTGTACAGGCCGTAGGTCTGATCCTTCGAGAAGCCGAGCGCGCCCATCTGCTGCATCGAGTTTGCGAAGACAGGGTTATACGAGTTCGCCTGCTCGACGAGTTGCGCGTGATGCACGATCGAACGATGTTCCCACGCGGTCGAGAAAATCGACGTGCCGATGCCGCCGCACATGATCCGCACGAAGTTCGACAAGCCCGACGCCGCCGGAATCCGATGCCCCGGCAAACCCGACAGCGTGATCGACACGAGCGGAATGAAGAAGCCCGCCATGCCGATGCCCTGAATCACCGTCGGCACCGTGAGCGCCCAGGTATCGACGCCCGTCGTATAACGCGAGCGCATCCAGAAGCACAGCGCGAACACGAGAAACGCGGCGGTCGCGATATAGCGCGGATCGGTTCGGGGCAGGAACTTGCCGGTGATCGGCGAAAGCAGGATCGCGAACAGGCCGACCGGCGCCATCACGAGGCCGGCGTTCGTCGCGGTGTAGCCGATATCCGTTTGCAGCCACAGCGGCAGCAGCACGAGATTGCCGAAATAGAGCCCGTAGCCGATCGACAGCGCGATCGTCCCGCCCGTGAAATTGCGCAATTCGAACAGCGACAGATCCACGACCGGATGCTCCGCCGTCAGCTCCCACACGATGAAGAACGCGAACGAGATCACCGCGATCAGCGCGAGCACGACGATCGTCGTCGAGTTGAACCAGTCGAGATCCTTGCCCTTGTCGAGCATGACCTGCAGCGAGCCGACCCAGATCACGAGCAGCGCGAGCCCGACGGTGTCGATCGGCGCCTTGCGGATCGCGGAATCGCGGTCGCGGAAGATCGCGAAGGTGGCGAGCGCCGCCGCGATACCGACCGGGATGTTCACGTAGAAGATCCACGGCCACGAGATGTTGTCGGAGATCCAGCCGCCGAGCACCGGGCCCGCGACCGGCGCGATGAGCGTGGTCATCGACCACATCGAGAGCGCCATCGGCGCTTTTTCGCGCGGATAGCTCGCGAGCAGGAGCGTCTGCGACAGCGGGATCATCGGGCCAGCGACGGCGCCTTGCAGCACGCGCGCGGCGAGCAGGAACGGCAGCGTCGGCGCGAGGCCGCAGAGCCACGACGCGAGCACGAAAAGGATGATCGAGCCGAGGAACAGCCGCACCTGGCCGATGCGCTGCGTAAGCCAGCCGGTGAGCGGTACCGAGATCGCATTCGCTACCGCGAACGACGTGATGACCCACGTGCCCTGATCCGACGACACGCCGAGGTCGCCGGAGATCGACGGAATCGAGACGTTCGCGATCGACGTGTCGAGCACGTTCATGAACACGGCGAGCGATACGGCAATCGTCCCGATGACGAGCTTTCCGCCCGACAGCGGCGGGTGAACGACGTTTTGCGAAGACATGAGGCGAATCCGCTTACATCAGCTTGGCGGCGGATGCGGACTTCGTCGCCTTACCGCGCGCCGACGACGGCGTGTTCTGCGCCGACGAACCCGCGCCCGTGCCCGCGTTCTGCTGGATGATGCGCGCGATTTCCTGATCGGCCTGCGCGCCGTAGTTGTCGAACACGTTGGTCTGGTAGACCGTGTTCTGCGCGTTGCCGAGCTGGCCGCCTTCCTCGTTCTTGATCGTCACGTCGACGTTCATCGAAAGGCCGATGCGCAGCGGATGCTGTTCCAGTTCCTTCGGATCGAGCTGGATACGCACCGGCAGACGCTGGACGACCTTGATCCAGTTACCCGTCGCGTTCTGCGCGGGCAGCAGCGAGAACGCCGAGCCCGTGCCGGCCGAGAAGCCGATGACCTTGCCGTGATACACGACGCTCGAACCGTACAGGTCGGCCGTCAGTTCCACGGGTTGCCCGAGGCGCATGTGCTTCAACTGCACTTCCTTGAAGTTCGCGTCGACCCACACGCCGTTGAGCGGCACGATCGCCATCAGCGGATTGCCCGGCGAGACGCGCTGGCCGACCTGCACCGAGCGCTTCGCCACATAGCCCGTCACCGGCGCCGGCAGCGTGTTGCGCGCGAAGTTGATGTACGAGTCGCGCACCTTGGCGGCGGCGGCGAGCACGTTCGGATGATCGGCGATCGTCGTGTTGGCCGTGAGCGAACGGTTCGACGCGAGTTCCTGCTCGGCGGAGTCGAGCGCGGCCTGCGCGCCACGGACCGCATCGCGGGCGTGCGAGATTTCTTCCTGCGACACCGCGCCCGTCTGCGCGACCTGCATGCGGCGCTTCAGATCGTCCTGCGCGCGCGACAGATCCGAGCGGCGCAACGCGATCTGCGCTTCGTACTGGTTGTTGTTCACGAAGAACGTGCGTACCTGACGCACGGTCTGCGCGAGATTCGCCTCGGCCTGATCGAGCGCGACCTTGGAGTCGGCCGGATCGAGCGCGACGAGCGGATCGCCGACCTTCACGGTCTGCGTGTCGTCCGCGTTCACCGAGATCACCGTGCCGACGACCTGCGGCGTGATCTGCACGACGTTGCCGTTGACATAGGCGTCGTCGGTGGCTTCGTGGAAGCGCGCGACGAGGAAGTAATACAGCCCGTACGCGACGGCGGCGATGATGATGACGAGCACGATCAGCGTCATCAGCCGGCGGCGTTTGCCGTTGCTTTGCTTCGGCGCGGGCGCGGCGGCGGTTTGTTGAGGGTCGCTCATGAAAGACTCCGAATAATCCGTATTGGTCTTGATGCGTGTTCTTGTGCGCGGCTTACTTCGACGGCGCGGCCTGATTTGCCGCTTGCGTGCTCGCCGGATTCTGCCCGTTACCGCCGATCGCGAGATTCGTGCTCGTCGCGTCGAAGCCACCGCCGAGCGATTTGATCAGCGCGATTTGCAGATCGGTGCGCTTCAGGCGCAGATTCGTCACGGTCTGCTCGTTGGCGAGGCGGTTTTCGTCGGCGTTGAGCACCTGCAACTGCGGCGACAGGCCGGCCTTGTAGCGGATCACCGCGAGCTGATAGGCGCTCGATGCCGCCGCGAGTGCGCGCTGGGCGTCGGCCATCTGCTTGTCGAGCGAGCGGATCGCGGAAATATTGGTCGCGACGTCGTTCATCGCATTGATGAGCGTCTGATTGTAGTTCGCGACGTCGCCCTCGAAGTCGGCGTAACGGCCCTTCAACTGGCCGCGCAGGGCGCCTGCATCGAAGATCGGCAGATGAATCGCCGGCCCGATCTGGATCTGGCGGCTGCTCGCCTGCAGGAAGCGGCCCCAGCCGAAAGCGTCGAAACCGAAGCCTGCCGCGAGGTTGATGTCCGGGAAGAACTCGGCCTTCGCTTCCTTGATATTGTGCGTCGCGGCTTCGACCTGCCAGCGCGCGGCGACGATATCCGGGCGGCGCGCGACGAGGTCGGCGGGGACGTTGTCGGGCAGCGCCACGTTGACGTCCGGATTGATCACGGGCTTGGCGATCTGCAGGCCGCGGTCCGGACCCTTGCCGAGCAGCGCGGCGAGCTGATAGCGGACGGTTTCGATCTGTCCGTCGAGCTCGGTCGAGTTCGTCTGGCTCGTCGCGACGTTGCCTTCCGCGGTGCGTCGCTCGACGTTGGTGTCGAGCCCGGCCGCGACGCGCCCGTTCGTGATGCGCCCGACGTCCTGGCGGTTCGCGATCTCGCGCTGGGCGACGTCGCGCAATGCGTAGAGCAGCGCAAGCTGGTTATACGTGCGCGCGACCGATGTCGCCAGCGTCACGCGCGCCTGCTGCATGTCCGCCTCGGCGGCTTTTTGCTGCGACACCGCCATGTTCAGCCGCGAGCGGTTCTTGCCCCACAGATCGAGTTCCCACGACGCGCTCGCGAGCACGTTGTTCTCGCTGTACCAGGTGCCGCCGTAGGGAGGCGGGAAGAGC
The DNA here is from genome assembly GCF_046030135.1 of Caballeronia jiangsuensis. Classification (NCBI taxonomy): domain Bacteria; kingdom Pseudomonadati; phylum Pseudomonadota; class Betaproteobacteria; order Burkholderiales; family Burkholderiaceae; genus Caballeronia; species Caballeronia jiangsuensis. The sequence goes on along the minus strand of NZ_JAQQDB010000044.1, from coordinate 54,602 downwards.
GCGTTGGCCGAATACAGCTCGCGCGTCCACGAATACGATCCGTTGACCTTCGGATAGAGCGCCGAGCGCGACGTCTCGATATACGCCGACGCCTTCGCAATGCGCGACTGCGCCTGCGCGATGGTCGGATTGTCCGCGAGCGCCTCGTCGATCAGTTGCGGCAACTGCGGATCGCCAAACTGCTTCGCCCAGTCGAGCGCCGGCCACTGGCCGCCTTGTCCCGGCAGGCTCTGCGTGGCATCGAAGTTTTCAGGCGAGGCAATCTGCTTGTCGCTCGAAATGCCCGCGTAGTTCGCGCAACCCGCGAGCGCGAGCGCAGCCATCGCGGCAGCCACGGCGCTCTTCACGCGACGCTCGCCGGGCAGCGCGGACAAGGAAAGGTGGTTCATATCTCGTCTCTTGAGAAGAGAATTAAAGATGGACGTTGCAATCATTTTGTAGGCTCGCGATGACAAATTTGCTTGTCATCGCAATGACGTACCAGGCTTATCGTTGGCATGAAGCAGCGACGCGACGGAAGGATCGCAGGAATTTGCCAGAATCCGCCGCAGCATACTTTTCAGGAAGCCCACTTCTTCGGGCGTGAAGCCCGCGAGCAGGTTATCCAGCACGCGCGTAAAGATGGCGGGAATCTTCTCGGCCGTTGCCTGGCCTTCGTCCGTCAGCGCGAGGCGCACGACGCGCCGGTCTTCCTCGCTGCGTACGCGCGAGAGCAGGCCGCGCTTTTCCAGCCGGTCGATGAGGCGCGTCACGGCGCTCGCGTCGATCCCGTATTCGCGAGCGATGTCCGCGGCCGTCAGGCACTTGCCGACTGCCAGCATGAAGAGGATGCTTGCCTGTGTGCTCGTGATGCCGAGTTCGGATGTCGTGTGTTGCGTGACCATGTTCCACATGGTCGAGCGCACCCGGCCTATCAGGTAGCCGACGCTCTCGGCGAACACATAGTCGCCGATGGCCGCAGATTTCGGAGCGTCGCTCATGGAAATAATTGTGCGATTGCAATAGTTGACTAGGCAGGATTATAGGCAAGCGTTTCAGTCGCTGCAAGACTCTTTTCTGAAACCGCTTAACAATCGACCCTGCGCGGCTGCGACGCGCAGGGTCGAGACCCAAGACTTACGGGTTGAGTCCTATTGCAAGGGAACGACATCCATGCGTGCTATAATTTACGGTTCTCACCGCGCCGGGCCCGCATAGTCATGCTTGCATGACGGTTTCAAGGGGGGTTTGCCGAGCCATGAAGTCTCGCTGAAGAGACTCGCTCCGACGGCGCACAACCAAGACATCTCTATATGACTCGCGCCCTCCGCAATATCGCCATCATTGCCCACGTCGACCACGGCAAGACCACGCTCGTCGACCAGTTGCTCCGCCAGTCGGGCACGTTCCGGGAAAACCAGCAGGTCGCCGAGCGCGTCATGGACTCGAACGACATCGAAAAGGAACGTGGCATCACGATTCTTGCGAAGAACTGCGCCGTCGAATACGAAGGCACGCACATCAATATCGTCGATACGCCGGGCCACGCCGACTTCGGCGGTGAAGTGGAGCGCGTGCTGTCGATGGTCGATTCCGTGCTGCTGCTCGTCGACGCCGTCGAAGGCCCGATGCCGCAGACGCGCTTCGTCACGAAGAAGGCGCTCGCGCTGGGTCTGAAGCCGATCGTCGTCATCAACAAGGTGGACCGTCCGGGCGCGCGTATCGACTGGGTGATCAACCAGACTTTCGATCTCTTCGACAAGCTCGGCGCGACCGAAGAGCAGCTCGACTTCCCGATCGTTTATGCGTCGGGTCTGAACGGCTACGCGGGCCTCTCGCCCGAAGTGCGCGAAGGCACGATGCGTCCGCTCTTCGAAGCCATTCTCGAACACGTGCCGGTTCGTCCGGCCGATCCGGACGGCCCGCTGCAACTGCAAATCACGTCGCTCGACTACAACTCGTACGTCGGACGTATCGGCGTGGGCCGTGTCGCGCGTGGCCGCATTCGCCCCGGCATGCAGGTGGCGGTGCGTTCGGGGCCGGACGGCGCGATCATCAATCGCAAGATCAATCAGGTGCTGTCGTTCCACGGTCTCGAGCGCGTGCAGGTCGAAGAAGCGCAGGCCGGCGATATCGTGCTGATCAACGGCATCGAGGAAATCGGCATCGGCGTGACGATCTGCTCGCCGGACAATCCCGAAGCGCTGCCGATGATCACCGTCGACGAACCGACGCTCACGATGAACTTCCTCGTGAATTCGTCGCCGCTCGCGGGCAAGGAAGGCAAGTTCGTGACGAGCCGCCAGATTCGCGACCGTCTCACGAAGGAACTGAACCACAACGTGGCGCTGCGCGTGAAAGACACCGGCGACGAAACCACGTTCGAAGTGTCGGGCCGCGGTGAACTGCATCTGACGATTCTCGTCGAGAACATGCGCCGTGAAGGCTACGAACTCGCGGTGTCGCGTCCGCGCGTCGTGCTGCAGGAAATCGACGGCGTGAAGTGCGAGCCGTATGAAAACCTGACGGTCGATATCGAAGACCAGCATCAGGGCGGCGTGATGGAAGAACTCGGCCGCCGCAAGGGCGAAATGCTCGACATGACCTCCGACGGCCGCGGCCGCACGCGTCTCGAGTACAAGATTTCGGCGCGCGGTCTGATCGGCTTCCAGAGCGAGTTCCTGACGCTCACGCGCGGCACGGGTCTGATGAGCCACACGTTCGATTCGTACGCGCCGGTGAAGGAAGGCTCGGTCGGCGAGCGTCGTAACGGCGTGCTGATCTCGCAGGACGACGGCGCCGCCGTCGCCTATGCACTGTGGAAGCTGCAGGATCGCGGCCGCATGTTCGTGTCGCCGGGCGATGCGCTCTATGAAGGCATGATCATCGGCATTCACAGCCGCGACAACGACCTCGTCGTGAACCCGATCAAGGGCAAGCAGCTGACCAACGTGCGCGCGTCGGGCACCGACGAAGCCGTGCGCCTCGTGCCGCCGATCCAGCTTTCGCTGGAATACGCGGTCGAGTTCATCGACGATGACGAGCTCGTCGAAGTGACGCCGCAGTCGATCCGTCTGCGCAAGCGTCATCTGAAGGAGCACGAGCGCCGTCGCGCGAGCCGTGAAGCGAACGCCGAGTAAGTTTCAGGCGTCGGTCGCATCGGCAGAACAAAAGCCGCCTTCGGGCGGCTTTTGCTTTTTTCGTCGGCATGCAAGAGACCCTTGCGTATCTCATAAAAGCCCGCACATGCTTGTTGCGTAAAGGATGACGACGGCAGGCACATGCGGCGATCCGTCATATGACTATTCGTTCTGTGCTATGCTTCTTCGATTAGCTGTCGCTTTTTAGGTCCTTCCAAGCAGACTTGATTCGCGCAATCCGCTAAACGGTCAGGCCGTGGCGCGGAAGGTTTCTTAACCCGCACTTCCTCGAGAAACTCGAAGAAAGGTGAGCGTAAAATGATGAAGCAATTCCAGTCGAACTCTTATCTGTTCGGCGGTAATGCTCCGTACGTCGAAGAGTTGTACGAGCAATATCTCGATAATCCCGCGTCAGTGCCCGAGACCTGGCGAGCCTACTTCGATGCGTTGCAGAACGTGCCCGCATCGGACGGCACGGCTCATAACGACGTGGCCCACGGCCCCATCGTCGAGTCGTTTGCTCAGCGCGCAAAGGCGAACGCCTTCCTGCCGCGCGAAAGCACAGGCGACCTCACCACCGCGCGCAAGCAGGTCTACGTCCAATCGCTGATCGGCGCGTACCGCTTCCTCGGCACGCAATGGGCGAACCTCGATCCGCTCAAGCGCCGCGAGCGTCCCGCGATCCCCGAACTCGAACCCGGCTTTTACGACTTCACCGAAGCCGACATGGATCAGGTGTTCAACGCGAACAACCTGTACTTCGGTTTCGAGCAGGCATCGCTGCGCGACATCGTCAAGGCGCTGCGCGACACGTACTGCGGCACGATCGGCGCCGAATTCATGTACATCAGCGATCCGGAGCAGAAGCGCTGGTGGAAGGAGAAGCTCGAGTCGATCCGCTCGACGCCGAACTTCACGAACGAAAAGAAAAAGCACATCCTGAACCGCCTGACGGCCGCCGAAGGCCTCGAGCGTTTCCTGCACACCAAGTATGTCGGCCAGAAGCGCTTCTCGCTGGAAGGCGGCGAGAGCTTCATCGCGTCGATGGACGAAGTCGTCCGTCACGCGGGCAAGAGCGGCGTGCAGGAAATCGTCATCGGCATGGCGCACCGTGGGCGTCTGAACGTGCTGGTCAATACGCTCGGCAAGATGCCGGCGGACCTGTTCGCCGAATTCGAAGGCAAGCACGTCGATGACCTGCCGGCCGGCGACGTGAAGTATCACAAGGGCTTCTCGTCGGATGTCGCCACCGAAGGCGGCCCGGTTCACCTGTCGCTCGCGTTCAACCCGTCGCACCTGGAAATCGTGAATCCGGTGGTCGAAGGTTCGGCCAAGGCGCGTATGGATCGCCGCGGCGACGAAGAAGGTCTGCAAGTGCTGCCGGTGCAAGTGCACGGCGACGCGGCCTTCGCGGGCCAGGGCGTCGTGATGGAAACGCTGAACCTCGCGCAGACGCGCGGCTACGGCACGCACGGCACGCTTCACATCGTCATCAACAACCAGATCGGCTTCACCACGTCAGACCCGCGCGATGCGCGCTCGACGCTGTACTGCTCGGACGTCGTCAAGATGATCGAGGCGCCGGTGCTGCACGTGAACGGTGACGATCCCGAAGCCGTCGTGCTCGCCACGCAGCTCGCAATCGACTTCCGCATGAAGTTCCACAAGGACGTGGTCGTCGACATCATCTGCTTCCGCAAGCTGGGCCACAACGAGCAGGACACGCCGGCGGTCACGCAGCCGCTGATGTATAAGACCATCGCCAAGCATCCGGGCACGCGCGCCGTCTACGCGGAAAAGCTCGTGCAGCAAGGCGTGATCACGGCCGACGACGCCGACCGGTTCATCAAGGAATATCGTCAGGCGATGGACGAAGGCCATCACACGATCGATCCCGTGCTCTCGAACTACAAGAGCAAGTACGCGGTCGACTGGGTGCCGTTCCTGAACCGCAAGTGGACCGACGCGGCTGACACGGCGGTTCCGCTCGCCGAACTGAAGCGTCTCGCCGAGCGCATCACGACGATTCCCGAGAACTTCAAGGTTCACCCGCTCGTCGAGCGCGTGATCAACGACCGCCGCGCGATGGGTCTCGGCGAAGCCAAGCTCGACTGGGGCATGGGCGAGCATCTCGCGTTCGCGTCGCTGGTCGCATCGGGCTACGCCGTGCGTCTGACGGGCCAGGACTCCGGTCGCGGCACGTTCACGCATCGTCACGCGGTGCTGCACGATCAGAACCGCGAGCGCTGGAACGACGGCACCTACATTCCGCTGCAGAACATCGCGGAAGGCCAGGCCAAGTTCACGGTGATCGACTCCGTGCTGTCCGAAGAAGCGGTGCTCGGCTTCGAGTACGGTTATTCGACGGCCGAACCGAACACGTTCGTCGCGTGGGAAGCGCAGTTCGGCGACTTCGTGAACGGCGCGCAGGTCGTGATCGACCAGTTCATCTCGTCGGGCGAAGTGAAGTGGGGCCGCGTTTCGGGTCTCACGATGATGCTCCCGCACGGCTACGAAGGTCAGGGTCCGGAGCACTCGTCGGCGCGTATCGAACGCTTCCTGCAACTGTGCGCGGACCACAACATGCAGGTGGTCCAGCCGACGACGCCGGCGCAGGTCTTCCACCTGCTGCGCCGTCAGATGATCCGCCTGTTCCGCAAGCCGCTCATCATCTTCACGCCGAAGTCGCTGCTGCGTCACAAGGAAGCCGTGTCGGATCTGACGGAACTGTCGAAGGGCTCGTTCCAGCCGGTCATCGGTGAAGTCGAACAAGGCATCGAGCCGAAGAAGGTCAAGCGCGTGGTCGTGTGTTCGGGCCGCGTGTACTACGACCTCGTCGCGCATCGCCGCGAAGCGAAGAGCAACGATGTCGCCATCGTGCGTATCGAGCAGCTGTATCCGTTCGCGCACAAGCAGTTCGACGCGGAAATCAAGAAGTACGAGAACGCGACGGAAGTGGTCTGGGTGCAGGACGAGCCGCAGAACCAGGGCGCCTGGTTCTACGTCGAGCACCATCTGCGCGAAGGCATGCGCGACGGCATGAAGCTGGCCTACAGCGGCCGTCCGGCTTCGGCGTCGCCGGCAGTCGGCTACTACGCGAAGCACTACGAGCAGCAGAAGGCGCTCGTGGAAGGCGCGTTCGGCCGCCTGAAGGGCGCGCAGATCATCGCGAAGTAAGCAACGCTCGAGAGACCGGGCGCGCACGCCGCAGCCCGGTCCCGACGCTCGAACACACAGACACGCATTAGGACAATACAGAAATGGCTATCGTAGAAGTCAAGGTTCCCCAGCTTTCCGAGTCGGTCTCGGAAGCGACCATGCTGCAATGGAAGAAGAAGCCGGGTGAGGCTGTCGCCCAGGACGAAATCCTCATCGAAATCGAGACCGACAAGGTCGTGCTGGAAGTGCCTGCGCCGTCCGCGGGCGTTCTGGCGCAAGTGATCAAGCACGACGGCGATATCGTCACCGCCGATGAACTCATCGCGAAGATCGACACCGAAGCGAAAGCGGGCGAAGCGCCTGCCGCCGTCGCCGCTGCCGGCGACGCCGAAGTGAAACCCGCGCCGGTCGCGGAAACGACCGCCGCCGCTGCCCCGGCTGCTGCGCAAGCGTCGGCGGGCGGCGCTGCTTCGCCTGCCGCGACGAAGATTCTGGCCGAGAAGGGCGTTTCGGCGGATCAGGTTTCCGGCTCGGGCCGCGACGGCCGCATCACGAAGGGCGACGCGCTCGCCGCTTCGGCATCGGCTCCGGCGCCTGCCAAGGCCGCTGCTCCGGCTCCGGCCGCCGCCCCCGCGCGCGCCGCCAAGCCCGCGCTGCCGCAAGTGTCGGCGCCGGCATCGGCCGATCAATGGCTCAAGGACCGTCCGGAACAACGCGTGCCGATGTCGCGTCTGCGTGCGCGTATCGCCGAGCGTCTGCTCGAATCGCAGCAAACCAACGCCATTCTGACGACGTTCAACGAAGTCAACATGGCGCCGGTCATGGATCTGCGCAACAAGTACAAGGATCGCTTCGAGAAGGAACATGGCGTGAAGCTCGGCTTCATGTCGTTCTTCGTGAAGGCCGCCGTGCATGCGCTGAAGAAGTTCCCGCTCGTGAACGCGTCGATCGACGGTAACGACATCGTCTATCACGGCTATTTCGACATCGGTATCGCGGTCGGTTCGCCGCGCGGTCTGGTGGTGCCGATCCTGCGCAACGCGGATCAAATGAGCCTCGCCGACATCGAGAAGAAGATCGCCGAATTCGGCCAGAAGGCGAAGGACGGCAAGCTGTCGATCGAGGACATGACCGGCGGCACGTTCTCCATCTCGAATGGCGGCGTGTTCGGTTCCATGCTGTCGACGCCGATCATCAACCCGCCGCAGTCCGCGATTCTCGGCGTGCACGCGACGAAGGAACGCGCCGTGGTGGAAAACGGCCAGATCGTGATCCGCCCGATGAACTACCTCGCGCTGTCGTACGACCACCGCATCATCGACGGCCGCGAAGCCGTGCTGTCGCTGGTCGCGATGAAGGACGCGCTGGAAGATCCGGCCCGTCTGCTGCTGGACCTGTAAGAAAAAGCAATTCGCCTCGATGCGCGCGATAGGCTCGCGCGCATCGCACGAGGCTGCTCTGCATGAGCGGAGCCAGACCAAAGGAAAGTCATGTCCAAGGAATTTGATGTCGTCGTGATCGGCGCGGGCCCCGGCGGCTATATCGCGGCGATTCGCGCAGCGCAGCTCGGCAAGACGGTTGCGTGTATAGAGAAATGGAAGAATCCGGCGGGCGCGTTGAAGCTCGGCGGCACGTGCCTGAATGTGGGCTGCATTCCGTCGAAGGCGCTGCTCGCGTCGTCGGAAGAATTCGAAAATGCGTCGAAGCATCTGGCCGATCACGGCATCAGCGTGTCGGACGTGAAGCTCGACGTGTCGAAGATGCTGGCGCGCAAGGACGGCATCGTCGAGAAGATGACGAAGGGCATCGAGTTCCTGTTCCGCAAGAACAAGATCACGTGGCTCAAGGGTCATGGCAAGTTCACCGGCAAGAATGCTGCCGGCGTGCAGATCGAAGTGTCGGGCGAAGGCGAGACGGAAGTCGTCACGGCGAAGAACGTGATCATCGCGACGGGCTCGAAGGCGCGTCATCTGCCGAACATTCCGGTCGATAACAAGATCGTCGCGGACAACGAAGGCGCGCTGTCGTTCGACGCCGTGCCGAAGAAGCTCGCCGTGATCGGCGCGGGCGTTATCGGTCTGGAACTCGGCTCGGTGTGGCGGCGTCTCGGCGCGGACGTGACCGTGCTCGAAGCGCTGCCGCAGTTCCTCGGCGCGGCGGACGAATCGCTCGCGAAGGAAGCCGCGAAACAGTTCAAGAAGCAGGGTCTCGATATTCACCTCGGCGTGAAGATCGGCGAAGTGAAGACGTCGGACAATGGCGTTTCGATCGCTTACACGGACAACGCGGGCAACGCGCAGACGCTGGAAGCGGATCGCCTGATCGTGTCGATCGGCCGCGTGCCGAACACCGATAACCTCGGCCTGGAAGCGATCGGCCTGAAGGCGAACGAGCGCGGTTTCATCGACGTCGACGACCATTGCGCGACGAGCGTGCCGAACGTGTACGCAATCGGCGACGTGGTGCGCGGCCCGATGCTCGCGCACAAGGCGGAAGACGAAGGCGTGGCGGTGGCGGAGATCATCGATGGTCAGAAGCCGCATATCGACTACAACTGCGTGCCGTGGGTCATCTACACGGAACCGGAAATCGCGTGGGTCGGCAAGACGGAACAGCAGCTCAAGGCCGAAGGCCGCGAGATCAAGACCGGCCAGTTCCCGATGATGGCCAACGGCCGCGCGCTCGGCATCGGCAAGGCTGAAGGCTTCGTCAAGATGATCGCCGACGCGAAGACCGACGAGATCCTCGGCGTGCACGTGATCGCGGCGGACGCATCGGATCTGATCGCGGAAGCCGTTGTCGCGATGGAGTTCAAGGCGGCGTCGGAAGATATCGGCCGCATTTGCCATCCGCATCCGTCGCTGTCGGAAGTGATGCGTGAAGCGGCGCTGGCCGTCGACAAGCGCGCGTTGAACATGTAATCGAGCTCGGCTTCGGGCAGTCAGGCATCGCACACGAAGGCGAGCGGATCAAACCGCTCGCCTTCGTCACTTCAAACGGCAGAAGATGAACGTCACCGAATACTACGAAAGCGAACTGCGCACGCGGGGTTATCAATCGGACGAGGCGCAGCTCGCGGCGGTCGCGCGCCTGCAGCAGTGCTACGAAGAGTGGGTCGCATACAAGTCGCGCCGCTCCAACGCGCTCAAGAAGTTTCTCGTGCGTCCGGACCTGCCGCGCGGTGTCTACATGTGGGGTGGCGTCGGACGCGGCAAGAGCTTCCTGATGGACAGCTTCTATGCCGTCGTGCCGGTGCAGCGCAAGACGCGGCTGCATTTTCACGAGTTCATGCGCGAAGTGCATCGCGAGCTGGAAGAGCTGAAAGGGCAGGCCGATCCGCTCGACGAACTGGCGAAACGCATCGCCAAACGATACAGGCTGATCTGCTTCGACGAATTCCACGTCTCGGATATCGCCGACGCGATGATTCTCTATCGTCTGCTCGACCGCCTCTTCAAGAACGGCGTGCAGTTCGTGATGACGTCCAATTACGAGCCGGACACGCTGTATCCGGAAGGGCTGCATCGCGATCGTCTTCTGCCCGCGATCGAACTCATCAAGGAGCATCTCGACGTGCTCAACGTCGATGCCGGCACCGACTACCGCAAGCGCACGCTCTCGCAGGTGAAGGCGTATCACACGCCGCTCGGTGCGGCGGCGAGCGAAGCGTTGCGCGCGGACTACGCGAAACTCGCGGCCGTGCCCGACGAGAGCCCGATCCTGCACATCGAAAAGCGCGAGATCAAGGCGCTGCGTAAGGCCGACGGCGTCGTGTGGTTCGACTTCGCGACGCTCTGCGGCGGCCCGCGCTCGCAGAACGACTATCTCGAGCTGTCGAACCGGTTCCATGCGGTGATCCTGTCGGACGTGCCGCAGATGACGCCGCGCATGGCGTCCGAAGCGCGCCGCTTCACGTGGCTCATCGATGTCTTCTACGACCACAAGGTGAAGCTGCTGATGTCGGCGGCCGTTCCCGCGGAAGAGCTGTACGTGGAAGGACCGATGGCCAACGAATTCGCGCGCACGGTTTCGCGCATTATCGAGATGCAGTCGAAGGAGTATCTGGAGGCGCCACGACGCGTCGCGGATATCTCGCTCACCTAATACGAGTATCAAAAATCTGCGGTTAGCCAATCGGCATAAGGCTTTGGGGGCTATTTCAAGATTCGGATCACTCCGATTTGCCGGCTTTCGGGTACTCGGTATCGTCGATGCCGGTTATCAGTCAGCAAATTGGAGAAACTACCGTGAAGCCCTACCGCGACATGTCCGACGAAGAATGGCAGATGGTCGCACCGCTGCTTCCCGAACTGCGCCCGCGTCTGGAGTTGCGTGGCCGGCCGCTCGCCAACACCCGCGCCGTGCTCAACGGTGTGCTCTGGGTGATGTACAGCGGCGCGTCGTGGTCCACGCTGCCGCGCAAATATCCGTCGTATCAGACGTGTCATCGGCGTTTCAAGACGTGGCACGAGTCGGGCGTCCTGCTGCGCGTCATGTCGCAACTGTTCGGGCCGGCGGGAGAGTCGCTCTATGCGTTGATGACATCGCGCATGCGCGTGCCGCCGGAGTTCAAGCCCGAGAGTGTCGGCTTGCCCGAAGGCGTGCAAGTGGTCGAGGTGCATCACCGTCACGCCGCATGATCTCGTCGAACTAACGCACGAGATAAAGCAAAGCCGGTCGAAGACATATAGCTTCGACCGGCTTTGTCCTTTCTGGAACTTACTGCTGGCGCAGCCAGGTCTGCGAACGCCCCAGCAACGACACGCCGATATACCCGCGCACGACGAGCTTCTGCCCGCCGTCCTCCATCTTCATCTTGCACTTGTAGAGCTTGCCGTTCTCGGGATCGAGAATCTGGCCGCCGTCCCATGCATCGCCGTTCTGCCGCATGCCGGTGATGATCGTCATGCCCTTGACCAGTTGATCCTTCCGCTCGTCGGTGCAGGCCGTGCAGCGTCGCTCGGGATGATCGAACTCGCCGATGCCGCGCACGACTTTGCCCGACAACTGGCCGCTCCCGTCGTCGACGATCTGGATGATCGCTTTAGGCTTGCCGGTCTGATCGTCGATGGTTTGCCAGGTGCCGACGGGCGTCGCCGCTTGCGCAAAAACGCTCGCGGCGAAGGTGGCGCAGAGCGCGCCGAGCATCACGCGCGCGCCGCGCGAGCCGATGGAACGGGTCATGTCGTCTCCTTGTTGTGATCGCCCGAGCATACGAGAAGCGACCGCTCCCGTCTGGGAGGAAACGTTCTAGCGGCGCGCGTTCAAGACTCAGACGCCGCCTTTCAGACCCGCTTCGAGTGTGGCGAACGTGCGCTCGTCGGTGCGATCGAAATGCAGCGGCGTGACCGAGACCCGGCCGGACGCGACCACCGCCGTTTCGCTATCGGGCGAATTCGGGCGCGGGCCGCGCTGAAAGCGCAGCCAGTGATAGTCGATGCCGCGCGGATCGACGAGCGGCAGCACATCGATGCCTTCCACGAGGCCGACGCCCTGCCGCGTCACGGTCAGCGGTCCGGCGGCGGCCGCATCGCAATCAGGGAAGTTGACGTTCAGGCACGTGGGCGCGTCGTGGGAGATCGCGAGCAACTGCCGGATCACGCCTGGCGCGAGCGCGCGCGCCGTATCCCAGCGCACGTTCTCGCGGTCGGTGAAGGTCTGGCTGAGTGCGATCGAGGGCAGGCCGAGCAGCAGGCCCGTCATCGCCGCGCCGACGGTGCCGGAGAACATCGTCTCGACGCCGAGATTCGCGCCGCGGTTGATGCCCGAGAGCACGAGCGTGGGCGGCGCGTCCTTCATGATATGGCGCGCGCCCATCACGACGCAGTCGCCGGGCGTGCCCTGCACGCCGTAGCGCCGCTCGCCCTGGCGCGACACGCGCAGCGGCGAATGCAGGCTGATGGAGTGCGACGTGCCGCTTTGATCGTGCTCGGGCGCGATGACCCAGACTTCGTGCGCGAGTTCGGCGGCGACGGCTTCCAGCGCGGCTAAGCCGGGCGCGTCGATGCCGTCGTCGTTGGTGATGAGCACACGCTGCACGATGGGTGAGAGGGCGGACATCGCGAATCGCTCCTTGGTCGATGGTGAAAAGTATCGACCGATTATTACAGAGTTCGCGTATTCGGGCGTCCGCTGCCCGGTTCTTCCTGACGCCTTACTTTACGCCCAGGCCGCGCAGCACCGCGTTGCCGTCTTCGGTCAGACGCAGTTTCGGCGCGCCCATGTCCGGCGACACGATCTCGACATAGCCATATTCCTGCAACGAGGCGACGTCGGGCGTGGCGGCCATCACGTCGATGGGCGCGTGAAACAGCAACAGCAACGTTGCGATTTCGTGATGGCTCAGAAGCCTTTTGATGGCTCGCACGGGTGCGGAAGCCGGACGGCGGAGGTTCATGAACGAATTCCTCAAGTTTGCATGACGATGTGCGGCGCTTCTGGCGCGGTGCCTCTGCGCGGACCTTGATGTCGATGGAGTGCGGGAAGGTTATCGGCCGACTCTTAGGCGAAACTTAAAACACGCGGCGCGCGACGCGGCACGTTGTTACATCCGATGTCACGAGTTCAGCGTTCATTTCATCGGCGTGCCGCTCAGAAGCGATAGTCAGGATTCTTCGGGTCGAACGTCAGATCATCGAAGGGTTTGATCTCGATGCGCTCGAACACGACGCTTTCGAAAATATTGCCGTCGTTGTCGTACGACTCCACCGTGCGGAAAACCGGCCGCTCGAGGTCGAGCCCGAGCACTTCCTTCTTCGCGTAGAACTCGGGCTGTCCCGTGGGCGTTTCATACGTGAGCGCGACGGCGCGCAGTCCGTCGATCATCTTCACCTCGATATTTGACGGCTTCGTGATGCCCGCTTCGGCGAACCTGCGCCCTTCGTCGATGAAGCGCTGCGTGATCGCGACGATGCCGAGCTCGCGGATCGAATGATTCGATTGCGCGCGGGCGAAGGCGCCGTTCACCGACGTCCACATCGGCACGACGCCCAGCAAGCCGCCCAGATGACCGTAGAGCTGGTCGGGGCGTTTGGAATCGTCGTAGATGACTTCCTGGCCCGCATGCGCGCCATCGGGCAGCCATTTTGCGTAGATGCGCAAGGGCTCGCGCGTGACGCGCACGAGCATGTGATCCGCGCGCTTCGGCCACTTGCCTTTGATGCGCTCGCGCCGGCGCATCGTGAATTCGCAGGACTGGAAGTCGTCCAGGCCTTCCTGCAAATAGCGCGGCAGCGTGCGCGCGTCGAGCGAGTGAAACAGGGCGACGAGTTGCGCGTCGTCGAGTTTCGCGAGCGCGCCGCTTTCGGCCGAGCGCGAGAGCCATTGCGCCTGCTGCTCGACGCTCAGGTCACCGACGCGCGCGACGTCATCGATTGCATCCGCGCGCGCACCCGAAGACGCGAGCGCGAGCACGAGACACAACAGGCCCGCGCACGCGAGCAGCAAGTCAGAAGCTTGGCGGCATCGCGCACGCGGCATGAGCATCTCCGAAAGTCAGTCCTGCGATTTTCGTGGTTTTAATTCGGCGTCGCGCAATTCGCGTCTGAGGACCTTGCCGATCGTCGTGAGCGGCAGCGTGTCGCGGAACTCGACGTAGGATGGCACCTTGTAGCCGGTCAGGTGTAAACGGGCGAACTTCAGCAGTTCTTCCACCGTGAGCGCGTCGTCGCGACGCACGACGAACGCCTTCACGCGCTCGCCCGTCACCGGATCGGGCACGCCCACGGCGGCCACCGCGCGCACTTTGGGATGCGCGGCGAGCACTTCCTCGATTTCGTTCGGATACACATTGAAGCCCGACACGATCATCATGTCCTTCTTGCGGTCGATGAGCCGGATGATGCCGCGCGCGTCCATCACGCCGATGTCGCCGGTCGCGAGCCAGCCGTCCGGATCGATGGCTTTCGCCGTGTCCTCGGGACGGTTCCAGTAGCCTTTCATCACTTGCGGGCCCTGCACGCAGAGTTCGCCCGGTTCGTCGACGTTCGCCCATGCGCCATCGTCGCGGCGCATGCGCACGAGCGTGGAGGGCACCGGCACGCCGATGGTGCCGTCGAATTCGCTCGCGCCGTGAGCATCGAGCGGCGTCGCGGCGACGAGCGGCGAACATTCGGTGAGGCCGTAGCCTTCGACGAGCGTCTGGCCGGTCATCGCCCTGAAGCGCTCGGCGATCACGCGCTGAGTCGCCATGCCGCCCGCCATCGCGAGCTTGAGCGCCGAGAAGTCGCGCTCTCGGAACGCGTCGTTGTCCATGAGCGCGCTGTAGAGCGTGTTGAGCGCGGTGATCGCCGTGAAGTTTTCGTGACGCAGCGTGCGCATGAGCGCGTCGATATCGCGCGGATTGACGATCAGCACGTTGCGCGCGCCGATCGCGAGAAAGGCGAGCGCATTCACCGTCAGCGAATAGATGTGATAGAGCGGCAACGGCGTGACGATGATTTCCTCGCCATCGACGAGCTGTCCGCCTGCCCATGCGAGCGCCTGCAGCAGATTGGCGATGACATTGCGATGCGTGAGCATCGCGCCCTTCGCGACGCCCGTCGTGCCGCCGGTGTACTGAATGAACGCGATGTCGCCATGACCGACGCGCACCGGCTCGAACTTCTGCCGCGCGCCGCGCGCGAGCGCCTGCGGCAGACGGACCGCATCGGGCAGCGCGTACGCGGGCACCTGCTTCTTCACATGACGCAGGAACAGATCGATTGCGCGGCCTTTCACATTGAGGCCGTTGCCGAGCAGATCGCCGAGCCCGGTCACGACGATATTCCTCACACGCGAGCCCGGCTGCGCGTCCTGCACGGTCTTCGCGAAGTTCTCGAACACGACGACCGTCTGCGCGCCGCTATCCTTGAGCTGATGGCTCAGTTCGCGCACCGTGTAGAGCGGATTCACGTTGACGACGATCGCGCCCGCGATCAGCGTGCCGAAAAGCGCGACGGGATAGACCAGCGTGTTGGGCATCATCAGCGCGACGCGATCGCCGGGCTTCACGCCGATGCTTTGCAGATACGACGCGAACGCATGCGCCTTCTCGCCGAGCGTAGCGAATGTCAGCTCGGAGCCGAGACTCACGAACGCGACGCGATCCCGAAACCGCTCGACGCACTCGTCGAAGAAATGCGCGAGCGAGCGATAGCGCGAAGGATCGATGTCTCGCGTGACATACGGCGGATACGACGCGTACCAGATGCCGTCCGTCGCGTGCGGCGTAAAAGCCCCGCGCGGCGCTGTCTGTCCCGGGCTCATGTGGTGTCTCCGTCGGCGCGCTTCGTTTTCGTCGACTGGCGCGCCTTATTTTTTGCTTCTTCCGCTTACCGCTCCAGTATCGCGACGACGCCCTGGCCGCCCGCCGCGCAGATCGAGATCAGTCCGCGCAACGGCTTGCCGTCGCTGCGTTCGGGCGCTTTCGCGAGCATCTTCGCCAGCGTGCCGACGATGCGCCCGCCCGTCGCCGCGAACGGATGACCGGTCGCAAGCGAGCTTCCGTTCACGTTCAGCCGCGCGCGGTCGATCGAGCCGAGCGGACCGTCCAGGCCCAGCGCGGTGCGGCAATATTCATCGTCTTCCCACGCGGCGAGCGTGCACAGCACTTGCGCGGCGAACGCCTCGTGAATTTCGTAGAAATCGAAGTCCTGCAACGCGAGCTTGGCGCGCGTGAGCATCGACGGCACCGCGTAGGCGGGCGCCATCAGAAGGCCTTCGCGCTTGTCGAAAAAGTCGACGGCCGCGGTCGCGGAGAACGTGAGGAACGCCTGCACCGGCAGTCCGCGCTCGGCGGCCCATTGCTCGGAGGCGAGCAGCACGGCCGATGCGCCATCGGTGAGCGGCGTCGAGTTGCCTGCGGTGAGCGTGCCGGCGTCGCGATCGAAGACGGGTTTCAACTGCGATAGCTGATCGAGCGTGACATCGGGGCGCAGGTTGTTGTCGCGCGCGAGCCCCTTGTACGGCGTCATCAGATCGTTGAAGAAACCGCGCCCATAAGCAGCCGCGAGCTTGCGATGACTTTCCTCGGTCAGCGCGTCCTGCGACTCGCGCGAAATCTTCCAGCGCTTGGCCATCAGTTCGCAGTGCTCGCCCATCGAGAGGCCCGTGCGCGGTTCCGCGTTACGCGGCAGGAGCGGCCGGAAGAACATGCCGGGCCGCAGTTTCGCGAGCGCGCCGACACGCTGACCCGCCGAGCGTCCGCGATTCGCTTCGAGCAGGATCTTGCGCATGCGCTCGTTCACGGCGATGGGCGCATCCGACGCCGTATCGACGCCGCCCGCGATGCCCACGTCGATCTGTCCGAGCGCGATCTTGTTGGCGACCAGAATCGCAGTTTCGAGGCCGGTGCCGCACGCCTGCTGCACGTCGTAGGCGGGCGTTTCCTTCGCGAGCGTGGTCGAGAGCGCGGCTTCGCGCGTCAGGTTGAAGTCGCGCGAATGCTTGACGACCGCGCCGGCGGCCACTTCGCCGAGACGCATGCCATGCAGATCGAAGCGATCGACGAGACCTTGCAGCGTAAAGGTCAGCATGTCCTGATTCGACGCGCTCGCGTAGGCCGTGTTCGAGCGCGCGAACGGAATCCGGTTGCTGCCGATGATCGCGACCCTCCGCGCTTCGCTCATGGCAGCTCCCATTCGAAATGACCACGCAGATGCGGCCGGTCGCCCGCGAGATCGCGCACTTCGAAATCGCGCGCGGCGGGCGAGGGCGCGGCGGTCCAGAGCGTGGCGTCGCCGGGCAGATAGAGCGGCGACTTGAAATCGCCGTGCGCGTGTCCGGACGCGAGCGGCTTGATCGGATGCAGCGCCGCGAGCGTGCGCGCAAGCGTCCACATGCCATGCGCGATCGCGCGTGGAAAGCCGAACGCTTTCGCGCTCAGCATATGCAGATGGATCGGATTGAAGTCGCCCGATGCCTTCGCGTAGTCGCGTCCGAGCTGCGGCGGGAGCTGCCAGCGCGCTTCGCGTGCGAGAAGCGGCACGCGCGCATCGGAAGCATCGGCGATTTCTATCGACGGTGCGGCGCTTTCGCTGCGCACGCCGCGCTTCAGATAGACGCTGTCGCCTTCCCACACGGCCTCGCCGCGCCGGTAGATACGCGTATGCAGCGTGAACGCCTGACCTTTCTGATGCGGCATGAGCGGCCCGCATTCCACTTCGATGCGCAAGCCCTGGCCCGCCGTGAGCGGACGGCGCAACCGCACGCTGTTGGACAGATGCACGACGCCGAGCGCGGACCACGGGAACGATGGATCGGTGAGCATCATCAGATGCAGGGGGAACGCGAGCACGTGCGGGAAGGTGAGCGGCACGCCATGCTCGGGGATGAATCCGCAGACGCGCGCATAGCGGCCGACCTGCTCCGCGTCGAGCTTGACGTCCGGACGCACGAGCCTGAGCGCGGGCAACTCCGGCGAGCGTGCGCGTCTGAAGAGCGCGGGCAGCGCGCGTCCGTAGAGCTTCGCGGGCGGCGGCAGGGTATCGATGACGACGGTGCGGGCGCGCGGCATGGTCGGTGCGTGCATGCGGTCGCCCCTCACGCGCCGATCAGGCTTTGGCCGCACACGCGCACCACGTTGCCCGTGATGCCCGCGCTGCCCGGACTCGCGAGCCACGCGACGGTCTCGGCGACATCGACGGGCAAGCCGCCTTGTCCCATCGAATTGAGCCGTCTGCCGGCCTCGCGCACGCCGAAGGGCATGCGCGCCGTCATGTGCGTTTCGATGAAGCCGGGCGCGACCGCGTTGATCGTGATGCCGCGCGCGCGCAGCGACGGCGCCATCGCGCGCACGCGACCGATCACGCCGGCCTTCGAGGTCGCGTAATTGGTCTGGCCGCGATTGCCCGCGATGCCGCTGATCGACGACACCGCCACGATGCGTCCCTGCTCGCGCAGCACGTTTTGCGCGAGCAGCGCGTCGTCGATGCGCTCCTGCGCCAGCAGATTGATGTCGATCACGCTGTCCCACATCTCCGGGCTCATGCGGGCGATGGTCTTGTCGCGCGTGATGCCCGCGTTGTGCACGACGATATCGATGCCGCCCGAGGCGGCAAGCGCCGCGGCGATATCGGCGGGTGCTTCGGGTGCGGCGATGTCCGCGACGAGCGCCGTATGCGCGCCGCCCGAGGGCGATGCGTCTTCGATCGACAGCATGGTCTGATCGAGCGCGTCGCGGGCGGCGTCGATATCGATCCCGGTGACGATCGCGCCATGCTCCGCCAGCACCGCCGCGATCGACGCGCCGATGCCGCGCGCCGCGCCCGTCACGATCGCGCGCTTGCCCGCGAGCGGCTTCGTCCAGCTTTCGGGTGCGGCGGCGGGCGCGTCGATGGTCACGACCTGGCCCGAGACATAGGCCGAACGCGGAGAAAGGAAGAAGCGCAGCGCCGATTCGAAATCCGCGCCATCGGCCACGCGCAGCAGATTCGACGTGATGCCGTTGCGCGCTTCCTTGCCGAGCGAGCGGGTCATGCCTTCGAGCGCGTGCTGGGCGGTGGCGGCTTTCACGCTTTCGCGCGTGGCGGGCGGACGCCCGATGACGACGATGCGTCCGTTCCTGGCGAGCGAGCGCAGCGCGTCGTGGAAGAACGCGTACAGCGAATGCAACTGGCCGCTTTCGTCGATGCCGGTCGCATCGAAGATCAATGCTTCGACACGATCGCTCGCGGATGTGTCGCGGGCGCGCGGCTCGAAGCGGCCGCTCATCGCGCCGTGGCGGGCGGCGACTGGCAGCCAGCCGGACGCGCTTTCATGCGCGATGCTCGTCATGCCGATGGCGGACAGCACGGCCAGCAGGTCATCGAAGAGCGCGGGCGACGGTCCCGCGCCGATGGCGGCCATGCCGCCGAATTCGGCGCGATCCGCGCGATGGCGGCGCAATACCTCGGGACGCGGCAGGCCGAGCGAGCGCGCGATGCTCGTGCCGAAGGGCGAATTGACGAAGTCGAGATAGCGGTCTTTCATCGATTGGCGATCGGTCGTCGGGGCGCGCGCGGCGTGGCCTCGGGCCTGCGTGGTTCAGGCGACCGTTTCCGGCCATTGCCGTTCGAGTGCCGCGCTGCGCTTTTGCAATGCTTCGAGGATACCGAAGTCTGCGGAAAAATCATCGACTTTCACCGCTTCGCGCGCATGAGCCGCCCATTCGGCCAGAAGCGCGTGCTCGCTTTCGTCGATCAATCCGCGCTCCGAGGCCGTTTGCGCCCACGCCGTCACTTCCTGCGGGCTTTGCGGCAGCGCTTCGGCCCGGCCCGCCTTGACGGCATCGCGCAGACGCGCTTCCAGCGCCGCGACGGCGGGCGTGAGCGCGAGCAACTTTTCTCCGCGCGCGATCGGATCGGTTTCGAATGCCGAAACGTGCGAGCCCGCGACGAGGCGCTCGCGGGCCTCGCCGGGCGTTTGCATCAGCATCGCGATGTCGTTGCCGAGGACATCGGCGCTCGGCGCGTGCGGCAGGCCGAACGGGAACGCGAGCGCGCGCAGCAACGCGGCGGCGGCGCGGTTCGGATAGTTCGCGAGCAAGCCTGCGAACGCGGCGCTCGCCTGATGAAGCGCGTCTTCGGCGCCCCAGCGCACGAGCGGCAGGTCGCTCTCGGGCCGGCCGTCGTCCTCGAAGCGTTTGAGTGTCGCGGACAGCAGATACAACTGCGAAAGAATGTCGCCGAGCCGCGCCGACAGACGCTCACGGCGCTTGAGTTCGCCGCCGAGCGCGAGCATCGACACGTCGGCGAACAATGCGAACGCGCTCGACAGGCGTGTGGCGGCGCGGTAGTAAGGCAGAAGACGCGCATCGGCGCGCGCGGGCTTGCGCAAGAGCGCGGCGCCGCCGAACGCGTACACGAGGCTGCGCATCGCGTTCGACGCGAGAAAGCTCGCGTGACCGAAGAATGCGTCGTCGAAATCGCGCAGCGCGCGGTGCGGATCGGCTTCGCGCGTCGCGGCCATTTCCTTGAGCACGTACGGATGGCAACGGATCGCGCCCTGTCCGAAGATGATCAGGCAGCGCGTCAGAATGTTCGCGCCTTCGACGGTGATCGAGATCGGCATCTGCTGATACGCGCGCGCCAGAAAGTTCGACGGTCCCATGCAGATGCCCTTGCCGGCGACCACGTCCATGCCGTCGTTGATCACCTTGCGCGCGCGTTCGGTGATGTGATATTTCGCGATCGCCGAGATGACCGAGGGCTTCTCGCCGAGATCGACGGCCTGCGCGGACAGGCGGCGCGCGGCGTCCATCACGTACAGATTGCCACCCATGCGCCCGAGCGCTTCCTGAATGCCTTCGAAGCGGCCGATCGACGTGCGGAACTGGCGGCGCGCGGCGGCATAGGCGCCGGTGCCGCGCACGGCGAGCTTCGCCATGCCGACGTTCGACGAGGGCAGCGAGATCGCGCGCCCGGCGGCGAGACATTCCATCAGCATGCGCCAGCCGTTGCCTACCTGCGCGCGTCCGCCGATGACCCAGTCCATCGGGATGAAGACATCGTCGCCCCAGTTCGGGCCGTTCTGGAACACGGCGTTGAGCGGCCAGTGGCGTCGTCCGATGTTGACGCCGGGATGGTTCGTCGGAATGAGCGCGCAGGTGATGCCGGGCGTTGCGTCGTCGCCGAGCAGGTGGTCGGGGTCGAGCGCGCGAAAGGCGAGGCCGAGCACGGTCGCGATCGGCCCCAGCGTGATGTAGCGTTTTTCCCATGTGACGCGAAAGCCGAGCGTCTCGCGACCCTCGTGAAGGCCGCGGCACACGACGCCGATATCCGGAATGGCGGCGGCATCCGATCCGGCGTACGGGCTGGTGAGCGCGAAGCACGGAATTTCGTCGCCGCGCGCGAGACGCGGCAGATAGTGGTTCTTCTGTTCCTCGGTGCCGTAGTGCAGCAGCAGTTCGGCGGGACCGAGCGAATTCGGCACCATCACCGATACGGCCGCCGCCGACGAATGCGTCGCGAGCTTCATGATGACCTGCGAGTGCGCATACGCGGAGAACGCCTTTCCGCCGTAGCGCTTCGGAATGATCATGCCGAGAAAGCCCTGCTCCTTGATCCAGGCCCACGCTTGCGGCGACAGGTCCTGCCAGATCGCGGTCGTGTCCCAGTCGTTCGACAGCTCGCACAGGCGCGCGCATTCGTTGTCGATGAAGCTTTGCTCTTCAGGCGTCAGCTTCGGTGCGCCGTGTTCGAGGAGGCTGTCCCATCGCGGGCGGCCGGAGAAGAGTTCTGCGTCCCACCATACGGTGCCGGCTTCGATGGCGTCACGCTCCGTCAATGACATCTCCGGCAGGATCTTGCGGAAGATGGCGAGCACGCGGCGACTCACGATCGAGCGGCGCAGCGGCTTGATGGCGAGCATGAGCGCCGGAAGCACGAAGACGATCGAGAGCAGCGTGACGCCGATAGTTCCCGTCACGCCGATGACTGGCCCGACGGCCACCCAGATCGCCAGCCCGATGAGCCAGGCGAGCGCGGGCGCCTGCAGGAAGGTGAGAGTGCCGGCGAGCAACAGGAAGGCGATGACGTAGAGCGCGGGCATCACGGGTCTCCGGAGTTTCCTGCGAGGAAGCATCCTTCATACCACGACGTCAGCTTTCAAGCAGGATCGATGCGATTAGAGCTTTCGTTCGAACCTCTTCCTGTTTAAGACCTTCACACTTCAATGCACAATAATGCGCGAGCTATTCTTTTTGCTCATATCAGAAATGAAATAATGGAATTATTGGTTCGAACTGCTAAACAAATGGGGAGGGACAGCATGAGTCTTGACGCCCCGCCTGAGCGGGGCGTCAAAGGGCGCTGTGGGTGAATCTTCGCGGGATGCGCCACAGCAAGTCACAACGCCGGGCTTCATATTGTGACCACCTGCCACGCGCATGGTGGCCACGGGAGCTTATTTGGAAATGGAGACACCGGATCACCTGGTCAGACTAAACATTGGCACGGCGCCCGAAGAACATGGCGTTACGGATTGGGTTTTTATGTTGGGCGACTTGCTTTACATGCTGATCCGCTCTGATGGAGAGGTCAGCTATCTGCATGTCCCCGTGGATATGGAGATGCTCAGCAGAATACGAGAATCGAGCGAGGGCGCAGCACACGGCATATATCGGAATATCAACGGCGAACCAACACAACTGGCGATATATCTTGCGCTGGTTTTTCTGGAGCACGATGTGTCCGCCTCGACGATCAGGCATGAACTCGGAATGTCCGAAGCGGCGATGAAATGGTTGCTCGGCGTCTGGCAATGTATCGCCGGCGTTATCGACCGAAACAATCGACTCGAACTGATTCGCCTCTTGGCATTCGATGGACATAGCTGAAACGAGCCTTGGGGATTATCGCCATATTGGTTTAATTCGGAACCTTCTGGTTGGGATCGAAACTCGACGCGCCGAAAATACAGACCGCTCGCGCGACGATCTCGCCGGTCGGGGCGCGCGAGTGGTGTCGATCCCGGGTTCGCTTGCGCAGAACCGGGACCAGTAGGAGATGTCGTGAGCGAGTTGGCGGACCCGCTCATGACGATCGCAAAACTACAGAATGCTCCTGTAGGCAGCAACCACCTGCCCTGAAATAGCGGCAACAGGAGATTAAGTGTTCCTAAACAAAAGTGTTTACCCGGTAGAGCTAAATATAAACTCTCTATTCAGAGAGGTTGCCGCAATTGATCGGAGCTACATCTACGACGACAGGCTGTTCGTGTTCAGCAACGAAGCGGACGGCTACGCTTACCGCACAAGGTCGCTCGACGGAGAGACGATCGATAACCTGCACAAGGACATTCGCGTGATCGAGGCATCGCCGGGCGGAAATTTCGGAGGACGAATCGATCCGAAACGGAAGTTTCAGGCTTTGGCGTTGCTGCGTGATGGCGCCTCGGTGGCAGCGGTTTCGCGCGGCGTGAACTTGTCGACGACGACGGTGTATCGATATCGCAAAGAATTGCAAAAGGTCGTCGCGCTGCGTCCCCGGAATACGAATTTCCTGCTGCGGATGCTTGCCTTTCCGTCCGCGCGCGTCCGTGAACGTAGCGCCGCCGGATTGCGTTCCCGCCACCGCGTTTGAATTCGCCGAGGGCGCGATTATCCTGGCGCGCCCGCTTCCCGCGCTGTGCGCGTCATATCGATGCCTCTGCGCTCGCGGCTGAAGAAAATCAGCGCAGCGATAACAACGGCGACGACGCCCGCGACGATCGCCATCGCCATGCCGTAGTCGTTGCCGTGCGACGCGGCGAGCGACGCCTGCATCGTCGCGTTCACCGCCGCGAGCAAGTTCCCGAGTTGATACACGAGGCCCGGAAAAGTCGCGCGAATCTCATCGGGCGAGATTTCGTTCAGATGCACCGGAATCACGCCCCATGCGCCTTGTACCGAAATCTGCATGAGGAACGCGCCCAGCGCGAGCATGACCGGCGTCGTCGAGAATGCCCACAGATACAACACCGGCAACGCGATCAGCGCGGCGATGAAAATCGTCACCCGCCGGCCGATCTTCTCCGACAGCGCCCCGAAAAGCAGCCCGCCGATGATCGCGCCGATATTCAGCGTGATCGTAATGAGCGAAACGGTATGCGGATCGAAATGATGCTGCTCGCGCAGGAAGGTCGGATAGAGATCCTGCGTGCCGTGCGAGAAGAAGTTGAACGCGGTCATCAGTACGATCGCGTAGATCGAGAGCGTCCAGTTCCGCTTGAGCGTCGCGAGGAGGCCGGGGCGCGGGCGCTTTTCCATCGCGCGCCACGCCGGCGATTCCGGCACGTGCGCACGCACGTACATCACGAGCAGCGCGGGCGCGACACCGATAAAGAACATCCCGCGCCAGCCGATGAGCGGATACACGACACCGAACGCAATCGACGCAAGCAGATAGCCGCTCGGATAGCCCGCTTGCAAGAGCCCCGAAACGATGCCGCGCGCTTTCGGCGGCACGGTTTCCATCGTCAGGGCAGAACCGACGCCCCATTCGCCGCCCATCGCGATGCCGAAAAGCGCGCGCAGGATGAGGAGCGTCATGAGGTTGGGGGATAGGCCGGAAAGCAGCTCGAGCAGCGAATAGCACGCGATATTGATCATCAGCGTGGGACGGCGGCCGAACTTGTCCGCGAGCCGGCCGAAGATCAAGGCGCCTAGCGGGCGCATCGCCAGCGTGAGCGTGATCGCGAAAGCGACATCCGGGATTTTCGTATTGAATTCGGCGGCGATATCCTTCAATACGAAGACCATCAGAAAAAAATCGAATGCGTCGAGGGTCCAGCCCAGATAGGCGGCAACCGTCACGTTTCTCTGTTCGCGCGTCCAACTCATGGCCAGATTCTCCGGGTCGAATAATCGATTGGCGAGTGTTGCCATGCGACGGAGCAATTAACGAACCGGCCACGGGCGCGTCGGGGCGGGCTCGCCGAGGTTCGTGCGATCGAGTGCGTGCGGCTGGATAATCGAGGCCGGGTGATCAATTCATTTACCGTTCGATGCAGAAATAATCGAATCAGAAACGAAAGAAGATCGAATTGAAAATGAAGGCGGAAAACAAAAAACCCCACGTCGATGCGTGGGGTTTTTGCGTGCGATGCGCTCGAACGAGCGTCTCGCGAAAGAGGGACCTTGGTGCCCAGGAGAGGACTCGAACCTCCACGGTGTTGCCACCGCTAGGACCTGAACCTAGTGCGTCTACCAATTCCGCCACCTGGGCCAAGGGGTACAGCAAGCCCGCTATTCTAGCGGGAACGGGCACCGTGTCAACCGTAAAGTCATATGACTTGTCGGAATCAAAAGCACGGTCTCCGCATAAAACAGAAAAGCCACCCGAAGGTGGCTTTTCCGAACATCTGGTGCCCAAGAGAGGACTCGAACCTCCACGGTGTTGCCACCGCTAGGACCTGAACCTAGTGCGTCTACCAATTCCGCCACCTGGGCAAGGGTGCGTGTACTGCAATTCGCTGCAATTCGTTTTGCGTCAGCAGCAAAGAACGCCATTATAGCGACCCCATTGTGACTGTCAAGCATTTCGACGCAATGCGTGTAACGGCGCGCCGGCCGCGCCGTATCGGCTCGCCGGCCCCGTGAGGCCTAAAAGACGGGTGTTAGAATGGCCCGCAACGATGTCCGCATTATTGGTTGCAAAGCACCGCAAAAGTCCCATCCAACGAGAAAAAACACGACTACGCCCTTGAGCAAATATCCGTATCCGATTCCGAGCCGCGAAGAAATTCTCGGCGTGCTGCGCACGAGCGAGACACCGCATGCCGCGAACGACATTGCCGAGGCGCTGTCGATCAAGCGCCAGGAGCGCGAAGGATTTTTCAAGCGACTGGCGGCAATGGAACGCGACGGGCAAATCCGCCTCGACAAGCGCGGCCACTATCAACTTACGCATCCGTCGAATTTCGTGGCGGGCCGTGTGCAGGGACATCGCGACGGCTTCGGCTTCCTGATTCGCGACGACGGCCAGGACGATCTCTTCCTGCCCAACGGCGAAATGCAGAAGGTCATGCATAACGACCGCGTGCTCGCGCGCATCGTCGGCTATGACCGGCGCGGTCGGCCGGAAGGGCATATCGTCGAAGTGACGGATCGCGCGAACAAGCGCATCATCGGCCGCCTCGTCAACGAGAACGGCGCGCTCATTCTCGTGCCGGAAGACAAGCGCATCGGTCACGACATCCTCATCACGCAGAATCCGAAGAAGGCGAAGGTCGGGCAGGTGGTGTCCGTCGATCTGACGGATTTCCCGAGCCGTCACTCGCAGCCGCTCGGGCGCGTGGCCGAAGTGATCGGCGATATCGACGATCCCGGCATGGAGATCGAGATCGCGGTGCGCAAATACGGCGTGCCGCATGAATTCAGCGACGCCGCCCTGGCCTCGGCCGCCAAGCTGCCCGACGAAGTGCGCCCCGTGGATATCCGCCATCGCGTCGATCTGCGCGACGTGCCGCTCGTCACCATCGACGGCGAAGATGCGCGCGATTTCGACGACGCCGTCTATTGCGAGCCGGTCGCCGTCGGGCGTGGTCAGGGCTTTCGCCTGCTGGTCGCGATCGCGGACGTATCGCACTATGTGAGCCCCGGCGAGCCGCTCGACGTCGATGCGCTAGATCGCAGCACATCGGTCTATTTCCCGCGTCGCGTGATTCCGATGCTGCCGGAAAAGCTGTCGAACGGTCTCTGTTCGCTGAATCCGAATGTCGACCGCTGCGTGCTCGTGTGCGACATGGTCATCACGGCGCGCGGCGAAATCAAGGCTTATCAGTTCTATCCGGGCGTAATGCATTCGGCGGCGCGGCTCACGTACACCGAAGTCGCGGCCGTGCTCACCAACACGAAGGGTCCGGAAGCGGCGAAACGCGCCGATATCCTGCCGCAGTTGCAGGACCTCTACGGCGTCTACAAGTCGCTGCATGCCGCGCGTCAGAAACGCGGCGCGATCGATTTCGATACGACCGAGACGTATATCGTCGTGAACTCGCAGGGCAAGATCGAGCAGATCGTGCCGCGTCACCGCAACGACGCGCATCGGCTGATCGAAGAATGCATGCTGGCCGCGAACGTCTGCGCGGCGGATTTTCTGAAGCGCAACAAGCATCCGGGTTTGTATCGCGTGCATGCGGGGCCGACGGAAGAGAAGCTCGAGAATCTGCGCACGTTCCTGCGCGGCGTCGGCCTGACGCTGACGGGCGGCGCCAAGCCGCACGCGAGCGACTACGCCGCGCTGATCGCGCAGATTCGCGACCGGCCCGACGCGCAGATGCTGCAATCGATGGTGCTTCGCTCGATGCAGCAAGCCGTGTACAGCCCGGACAATATCGGCCATTTCGGTCTCGCATATGAGGCGTACGCGCACTTCACGAGCCCGATTCGACGCTATCCCGACCTGCTCACGCATCGCGCGATCTACGCGATTTTGCAGGGCAAGAAGTATCTGCCGGACGTCGGTCACGATGTGTCGCTGAGCACCGGTCTCACGAAGGCCGCGCGCGAGATGCAGAAAGCCGACGACACCGCGCGTGGCCGTGCGCGCAACAGCGTCGCGATCTGGGAAGAACTGGGCCTGCATTGCTCGTCGAACGAACGCCGCGCCGATGAAGCCTCGCGCGACGTCGAGGCGTGGCTCAAGTGCTACTTCATGCGCGACAAGCTCGGCGAGGAGTACGGCGGCATGGTGAACGGCGTGACGTCGTTCGGCATCTTCGTGCAGCTGGATTCGCTTTTCATCGAAGGTCTCGTGCACGTGACCGAACTCGGCTCGGATTACTTCCAGTACGACGAGATCAAGAACGAGCTGCGCGGCGAGCGCACGGGCATCCGCTACCGGATGTCGGATCGCGTGCGCGTGCAGGTGGGCCGCGTCGATCTCGATGCGCGCAA
Source organism: Caballeronia jiangsuensis (assembly GCF_046030135.1). Classification (NCBI taxonomy): domain Bacteria; kingdom Pseudomonadati; phylum Pseudomonadota; class Betaproteobacteria; order Burkholderiales; family Burkholderiaceae; genus Caballeronia; species Caballeronia jiangsuensis. The sequence goes on along the minus strand of NZ_JAQQDB010000044.1, from coordinate 26,990 downwards.
GATCGATTTCCGGCTCGTCCGCGATACGCCGGTGAAGCCGCCGTCGCCGCGTCCGTCGGCGGGTGCGGGCGATGTCGCGAGCGTCGGCAATGGCGCAGCGGGACCGCGCATTCGCCCCTTCAGCGACGACGACGCGCCGAGCACGCGCGCTCGCGGTGGCACGAAGAAGGGCGCGCCGCTATCGGCAAGCCCGCGCGGCGGCGCGGCGGCTAAGAAGCGTGGAGCGGCGTCGAAGTCGGCGCCGCAGGGGCGGCCGGCGCGCAAGAAGCGTTAGGGCGGCGCGCAACACTGCCGCCATCGAATACGCGCGGTCCGAAGCTTCGTGCATCGGACCGCGTCGTGCTTTTCAAGATTTCAAAGGTTCGAATCAGTCATGTCACGTCTCAAGGTTCTATACGGATTTCACGCAGTGACCGCACGTTTGCGCGCGGATGCATCCTCGATCGAGGAGGTGCTGTACGACCCCACACGCAAGGATCGACGCATGCAGGACTTTCTGCGGACCGCGAAGGAAGCGGGCGTGCGGCTGATCGCGGCGGACGAATCGCGTCTGTGGGGGCTCGCGGGCAATATTCAGCATCAGGGCATCGTCGCGCGCGCGAACGATCTGCCGCTCGCGCAGAACCTCGCCGAACTGCTCGATGGCATCTCGGGCACGCCGTTGCTGCTGGTGCTCGATGGCGTCACCGATCCGCATAACCTCGGCGCGTGCCTGCGCGTCGCGGATGCGGCGGGCGCGCATGCGGTGATCGCACCGCGTGACCGTTCCGCCGGGTTGAATGCGACGGCGGCGAAAGTGGCGAGCGGAGCGGCGGACAGCGTGCCGTACATCACCGTGACGAATCTGGCGCGGGCGCTGCGCGAGCTGAAGGACGCGGGCGTGTGGGTGATCGGGACGGCGGGTGAGGCGACGGCGTCGCTCTATGAGACGAAGCTCGATGGTCCCGTGGCGATCGTCGTCGGCGCGGAAGGCGAGGGCATGCGACGTCTTACGCGCGAAACCTGCGACGAGGTCATGAATATCCCGATGGCGGGGACGGTCGAGAGCTTGAATGTGTCAGTGGCGAGCGGGGTTTGTTTGTTTGAGGCGGTGCGGCAGCGGGGGGTGAAGAAGTAAGGGCCGATGTCGGTCTTCACATCGTCCATTGAAAGCATCGAACATCGTTCATGGCGTTGAATCGACTTAGTGATCTGCTCGCCGCCGAGAGCGTGTACACGCGCGAGCAGTTGAAGGGCGTCCTCGATTCTCAGGACGCGACGATCAACACGGGCGTATTCCGTCCTGCAGGTTTCGATTCGGTCATGTTGTTCGTCACCGAAAAGAAAACGCCGGATCGAGTTCAGTATGTCGATAAGCTCGAAGGCGATATCCTGCACTGGCAAGGGCAGAACGCCGGGCGTACCGACTCGTGGATCGTGGAGCATCGGGCGCGTGGGCTGGAACTGTTGCTGTTCTATCGCACGAAGAAGTACGAGTACCCGGGCGCCGGATTCAGGTACAAAGGTCCCTTCGACTACGTCTCGCATCAGGGCGCATTGCCCGCGAGTTTCACGTTGCGGCGGGCAGGCGAGAACCTCGCCCAGGTGGAACTCAGAGCGGAAGCCGAGGCCGAAGCGCAAGTCGAAGCAAGCGGCGCTTTCGATCCTTCGAGTATCGAAGATGCCCGCAAGAAAACATTCGCCGCCATCGTCACGCGTCAGGGCCAGCCCGCGTTCCGCCGGGCGTTGCTCAACGCTTATGAACATCGTTGCGCGCTGACCGATTGCGATGTCCCGCAGGTTCTCGAAGCCGCCCACATTTGCGGCTACATGGGCCCGGAAACCAACGACGTTCGCAACGGACTCCTGCTACGCGCCGACCTGCACACGCTTTACGACTGCATGTTGATCGCGATCGATCCGGCGACTCACGAAGTGTCGATCGCTCCGGAGCTGCGAGAAAGCGAATACGCTTCGCTCGAAGGACGTTTGCTGCGTCTGCCGAAACATCCCGGGCAGCGACCAAGTCCCGAAGCGCTGCAGGTCCATTGGATGCACGTGCGTTCGATCCGGGAAGGGCAATCGTGACGGGTATGAAGAGAGCGCTCGGACTGGCCGCATCGATATCGATGTGCATCCTCACCGCCTGCACCACCACGACGCAAGACCGCGGAACCTACATCGCCGACACCCAGCATCACGCCAAAAACGCCGACTCCCGCATCCGTTTCCTCGTAATGCACTACACCGAAATCGACGAAGCGCGATCGCTCACGGTCCTGACGGGCGATGAAGTCAGCGTCCACTACGTCGTCCCCGACGCGCCGCGCATCGAAAAAGGCGAGCCGGTCGTCTACCAACTGGTGCCCGAAGACAAGCGCGCCTGGCATGCCGGCGTGAGTTCATGGCAAGGCGCGACGGAACTCAATGCGTCGTCGATCGGCATCGAGAACGTGAACCTCGGGCCTATCGGCGAGAAAAACGGCGAGCGCGTATGGCAGCCGTATCCGCCCGCGCAAGTCGACGCGCTCATCAAACTCTCGCGCGATATCGTCGCGCGCTACAACATCCCGCCGACGCGCGTCGTCGGCCACAGCGACATCGCGCCGCAACGCAAGATCGACCCGGGACCGCTTTTTCCGTGGCGCGCGCTCTACGATGCCGGCGTGGGCGCATGGCCCGACGAAGCGACTGTCGCGGCTTATCTCGCCGGACGCGATCCCAAAGCCCCGGCCGACGTGCGCGCGCTGCAGGAAAAGCTGAAGCGCTACGGTTACGACATCGCGACCGATGGCGTGCTGGACGACAAGACCCGTCGCGTCTTCAGCGCATTCCAGATGCACTTCCGTCCGTCGGACTACGCGGGCAACGCGGACGCGCAAAGCGACGCCATCGCCCAAGCCTTACTCGACAAGTACTTCGCCAACTAAAAGGGAGCTCGCGATGGGCGACTATTTCCTGCCGCTGCGCGCGTTGCACATGACCTGCGCGGGCCTTTCCATCGCCGGTTTCGTGCTGCGCTGGATCTGGATGCTGACGAATCCGCAGCTTCTGAGCGCGCGCGCGACGAAAATCCTGCCGCACATCATCGATACGCTGTTGCTCGCGAGCGCCATCGCGCTGGTCGCGATCATCGGCTTCTGGGCGAACGCCGCGTGGCTCGGCGCGAAAATCGCGGGCCTCGTCGCCTATATCGTGCTCGGCACGTTCGCGCTGAAGCGCGGCCGCACGAAGGGCGCGCGCGCCGTTTATGGCGTCCTGGCGATCGTCGTGTTCGCGTTCATCGCATCGGTCGCGCGCACGCACGATCCGCTCGGTTTCCTGCACGCGATTGCATGATCGGCGATGCGCCTCGCGCGCTCCGATAAAATCTCAGTTTTCTCCGATAAGCAGCACCGCTCCCATGACTCAAGACGAACTCAAGCAACTGGTCGGCCAGGCCGCCGCCGACTACGTGAACGCGAACGTGCCGGAAGGCGCGATCATCGGCGTCGGCACAGGATCGACGGCCAATTGTTTCATCGACGCCATCGCGAAGTCGAAGGCGCGTTATCGCGGCGCGGTGTCGAGTTCGCTCGCGACCACCACGCGGCTCGAATCGCACGGCTTCAAAGTGTTCGATCTGAACGACATCGAAACGCTCTCGATCTACGTCGACGGCGCCGATGAAATCGATGCGAGCGGCGCGATGATCAAGGGCGGCGGCGGCGCGCTCACGCGCGAGAAAATCGTCGCATCGGTGGCGGACGTGTTCGTGTGCATCGCCGATGCGAGCAAGCGCGTGCCGGTGATGGGCACGTTCCCGTTGCCCGTCGAAGTCGTGCCGATGGCCCGCACCGCGATCGGCCGCAAGCTCGCGGCGCTGGGCGGCGTGCCGATCGTGCGCGTGGCGAAGGACGGCGCGCCTTTCATCACCGACAACGGCAACGAGATCATCGACGTGAAAGGTCTTTCGATCACCGATCCGCGCGCGCTCGAAGCGCAGATCAACACGTGGCCGGGCGTCGTGACGGTCGGGCTGTTCGCCGCGCGCGGCGCGAACATCTGTCTGCTCGGCACCGAAACGGGCGTCGAGCGAATCGACTACAAGTAAAAACAAAGCCCGGCGATGCAGGCATCGCCGGGCTTTCTGCGGTCGCATCGATCAATACGCGTTGCGTCCGATGAATCCCTTGAACATCGTCATCGCGACGATCTTGATGTCGAACCAGAACGACCAGTTGTGAATGTAGAACAGGTCGAACTTCACGCGGCTCTGCATCTTCTCCACCTTTTCCGTCGCGCCGCGATAGCCGTTCACCTGCGCCCAGCCCGTGATGCCAGGCTTGATGCGGTAACGGAACATGTAGCCGTAGACGAGATCCTTGTAGAGATCGTCATGTTCGAGCGCATGCGGGCGCGGACCGACGACCGACATATGCCCGAACAGCACGTTCAGGAACTGCGGCAGTTCGTCCAGACTCGTGCGCCGCAAGAATGCGCCGACCTTCGTCACGCGCGGATCGTTGCGCGTCGCCTGCGTGACGCTGCCCGTGGTCTCCCGATGCACGCCCATCGAACGGAATTTGTAGATGCGGAACGGCCGTCCGTCCGCGCCCTTGCGATGTTGCGTGAAGAACACCGGACCCTTCGATGTCGCCTTCACGGCGATCGCGATCGCGATCAGCAGCGGTGAAAGCGCGAGGAGCGCGGTCGCGGCGAAGAGGCGGTCGAAGAGCAGCTTCGGCCACATCTGCAAAGTGCCGAGCGGGGACGTCGTCAGATCGATGGTCGCGAGACCGGCGACATCGGTCATCGAATGATTGAAGAGCGAGATGCTGCGCGTGTCGGGAATGAGCCGCAGATTCACGAAGTCATGCCGCAGCGCGTGCACGAACCGGTAGATCGTGTGTTCCTGCGATAGCGGTAGCGCGAGCCACACTTCGTCGATCTCCTCGGCGCGCACTTTCTCCACCAGCTCGTCGAAGTCGGTCAGCACGGGCAAACGATTGCCTCCGGTGCCGATTGCTGTCGTCGGAGGGTTCACGCCGTCGGCGCCGGTTGCCTGCAGTTCCGTGTCGCCGGTCGTGTCGAGCACGCACACGGGCGTGAAGCCCTGCTCGGGCGTGCTGCCCAGATGCGCGAGCAAGGTCCGCGAGAAACCCTGCGCGCCGACGATCGCCACCGTGCGCTGGTTCAGGCCGCGTCCGCGCATCAGCCGCAAGCCCGAATACACCAGCAGTTTCGCCGCGATGATGAGCGCGCCGGAGATGAGCGTCGAATAGCCGAACCACAGACGCGACACGGCGTCCATGCGATGCAGCGTGAATGCGAGCAGGAGGCCCGCTGCGACCACGGCCATCCACGCCAGCGTGACGCGCGCGAGCATCATGGCGAGCGGCTTGCCACGCCAGGTCTCGTACACGCCGAACGCGGGGAACAGCAGAAGGGCGAGTGCGGAGTTGAACGCGATCAGCAGCCTTTCGATATCGCTGAAATCGAGCGATGAAAAGCGTACGTCATGCGCGATCAATCCGCCCGCAATGATGAGACAGACATCCAGACAACGTGCCAGCCATGAAAACAAATCGTGATTTTTTTCTTGCATTAATCCAAGCCGTTAAACACTTGAGGCCGATACCGCCTCGGTTGCACGAAGACGCGGGAGCAGACGGTCGAACTCTCGCTTGACGAGCCCGTAGCATTCGCAGGCGCGGGCTTCGAGCCCTTCGCGATCCACGACCTTGATGCAGCCGCGGCTGTGATGAATCAGACCCGCGTCGTGAAGTTTGCCCGCCGCTTCGGTCACGCCTTCGCGGCGCACGCCGAGCATGTCGGCGATCAGTTGCTGCGTGACTTGCAGTTCGTTGGACGCGGTACGATCGATTTCGATCAGCAACCAGCGGCAAAGTTGCTTGTTCAACGAATGATGCCGGTTGCACGCGGCCGTCTGCGCGACTTGCGTAAGCAGCGCTTGCATATAGAGCAGCATCAGGCGGCGCAGGAAGTCCGAGCGGCCGAATTGCTCGCGCAGCGCTTGCGCACTCATGCGATACGCGAAGCCGGGACATTGCACCTGCACGCGCGTCGGCATCGTTTCGCCGCCGGTCAGCACGGGCACGCCCGTCATGCCTTCGCGGCCCACCGCGGCGATCTCGACCGAGCCGCCGTCTTCCATCGTGTGCAAGAGCGAGATGATTGCCGTCGTCGGGAAGTAGACGTGATGAATACGTTGGCCCGAGTCGCAGAGCAGTTGCTCGGTGCGCAGTTGTACGAGTTCGAGATGCGGTGTGAGCGCCTGCCATTCGTGCGCCGGAAGTGCGCCAAGCAGATGATTGCCGTGCAGGTCGGACTGGAGGGTCAGCATGATTTGTTCTCTCTCGTAACTTCGCGCGTTGCGCTTCAATTTTTATTTACTGGTGTGACCGTTTTCGAATGTCGTCGCTTTCGACCAACTCGATGAAGCATCACTCCAGCCCCGTAGCGGCCCGTTTGCGCATGAATTCGAGTTTGTTGTTCGCGCTGTTCCGGGTTGCGGGTTTCTATTAGCGAGGACTGTGCCAGTGCGGGCAATCGCAATGCTGGCGGGGCCTCATAACTCATGCACTTTTCGTGATGCAGCGCAGCGCAGCGTTTTTGTTTCAGTCTTGAACATCGGTGGTCTTAGGAATGCCTGAGAGCACCGATGAGTTTCATCAGCGCAATCCCCCCGAATGACGGTTCAGGCATTTCCGACTACCGTGCGACAAGCCTCACAGGTCGACATCCCTTCGACAGCACACCTGCTTTCGTAGGGACAATGAAAAATGATTCATCCGTGTTGCATGGGCTTCGTGGGCTATCGAACGCGCGTTATTTTCGTCAGCGCTTGATTACCCGCGAAGCCTTGCCGGACGGGGCTTTGCGGGCGAGCGGAAAAGTCTGCCGCCGTGCGTTGCATGAAGCGGAAACGTTGCGCCGATTGCACGAAGTGAAAAGTCGGTGCGTGATGCCTCGCTTGTTCGCGCCCAAGAAGCGTGTATTCGAGCGTGCAATAGCGCACACAGGGCTTGTGGGGACCCCCAAAGCGCCGCAACGAGCGGCATTTAGCCGTAAAACGTTTGCGCGTGTTTCGTCGGATCGATCGTTTCGAATATGTGTGTTCGACTGGAAGCGAGGCGCCGCGAAATGTTTCATCGGGGACAATTTCATGCGGAACCGATTTACGCGCGCGAAACGAGCTTCGCCAAAATTGCAGCGAAGACATAACGAGGTCACGGAGCGAATATACGGCGCGAACGTAAGCGAGTGAAAAACCCCTTGAAACAAGGGCTCAAGTATGTTTTTACCGAATGCGTTTTGCTTATACGAATCGACGAGTAATCCCTGCGTGCTCGAGCGATCAGCACACGATATTCGCAAGAGGCGGAATCACGCGTTCATACGCATCCTCGATGGCGTCGAACGATGCTTCGCAAAGGTCGTGACGGCCACGCGAAAGCGCGCGCGCGAGCCGGCACTGCATGACCATCGTTTCGCTCGCGATCTTGCGTGCGCCCGCGTGGGTCTGAACGGGAATATCGAAGCCCTGGTCGCGCATCCATTGCAGGTAGTGCGCGAGCAGTTCGAAATTCGCGCCGAGCTGCCTCATCATGTTGAACGCATAAACGCGCGCATACGCTTCGCCGCGCGTGATCATCGTATCGACATGCTCGGGAAACGCCGCCCGCCAGCGGGTGATGGGGCTATGCATCGGGCGGCGCAACAGATGCGCGCACAGCGTATCGGCGGAGACTTCGGCGAGTGAGGTGCCTGACATCGGGTCCCGTACGCGCTTGACGAATTCGACGTGCGGAAAAAGCGCCGGCTGCGGCGCGTGCAGACGCAATACGCCGTCGTAATCGTCACCGTCGAGAAGGTGATAACCCGTGTGATGAAAGTAGCCGAGCCGCCGCGCATCGGGATCGATCACATCAATGCCGATGGTCGTCTTCTCATGCTCGCGATGATAAGAAACCGTGCGCATGTCGGGCAGGAAGAACGCATCCACTTCGACGAGCACGATGTTCGAGCGGCGTGTCTGCACGAGCGCGCGTTCTTCGAGCGAATCGAACACGGATAGCTCCTGCACTTGCAGGCCGTAAAGCTTTTCGATGTCGTCCGGCGGCAGCTTGCCGAGCGTGAACTGATCGGCTTCGAAGTCCTGAGCAACCGTGAAGGCCAGCGCGGCGCGCGGTTCGAGGCCGTTGCCGTGCAGGATTTCTATCCATAGATCGGCGGGCGCGACGGCTTCGCGCCAGATGCGCTCGCCGCGATGCAGCGCATGCGCATGATGGCGTCGCGCACGCATGCGCAAGGGATCGAGCGACACGACGCGGGAACGACTCGCGCCTGAATCCGTCACACCGCTCGTATGGAACGCGCTCATGCCGTGACCTCGGGCCGGCAAGGCCGGCGTTCGATACCGCGCGCGCGGGTGAGCGAGTGTCCTTTTCGTTGTGCGTCTCTGTCGCGTTCGATGGCGGTATGCATTGTGATTTTCCCATGAAGGTGCCGTATTACGCGAGCGCTATCGACGCGTGCCGACGCGCGCGACGGCCCGTTTCAGCGGGCTGTCGCGCGGTCGTTTCGTTCGTCGGGCAGGCGTCTTTTTCCCCGGGACGCCTTTTTGCGTGTGGTCGGGCCTATTTGAAAGGCGCGCGAGGCCTGGGTCGGTGCGATGGCGCACCGATTTCAGGCGGGTTGGCACGTAACGTTTAATCGTCGCAACGCCGGTAATTACCGGTAAAGCATGGAGATAATCGATGAACTGGAAAACGCTGGATTTCGAACAACTCACTGCGCGTGAGCTTTATTTGATTTTGCGCGCGCGCAGTGCGGTGTTCGTCGTCGAACAGTCGCATGTCCATCTCGATCCGGATGGCCGCGATGAAACCGGCACGCACGTATTCGCGGCCGAAGACATGAGCCGTTCGATGCCTGTCCTCGCCTATGCGCGCATTCACGAAGGCGATGCCGACGATCCCGAGGTCGTGGTGGACAAGATCTTGACGAGCCCGCTGCGCCGCGGCGATGGCACCGCGCACGCGCTCATCGAACGCGTGCTCGCGGTGACCGCCGAGCGCTGGCCGGGCCGCGGCGTGCGCCTGACGGCGCCCGTGAGCCTGCGAGGCTTTTATGAGGCGTTCGGCTTTCGCAAGACCGAAGGTCCGTTTCTCGAGCACGGCATGCCCTTCATCGGTCTGACGAGAAAGAGCCGACAGCCGCGCGAGATGGCCGGCACGAGCAAGACGCTGTTCGCGCCGAGCGAGCACGCCACCACGTACGAGTTGCTCTAAGCGCCACCAGCGACGTGCCGCGTGCGCCGCAACCCGCGCGCGCGGCGACAGAAGCCAACGCATCAGTCATCACAAGGCGTGGACCGTCCGGGCATCGAGGCAAGAACAACGCAATAACATCGATCGAGGTGGCGCAGGCCGTCTCGAAGCGTGTCCTCGAAACAATAAGATCGACGCCGCCGGCCAATACCGGCGAGCGTACAAACAGCCTATCTCATGCGAATAGTCCATCTCGCCAATCACGCGCAGACGATCGGCAACGGCACCGTCAACATGATGGTCGATCTCGCCTGCATGCAGGCGAGCATGGGTCAGGACGTCGTGGTCGCATCGTCGGGCGGTGGCTTCGAGCCGCTGTTGCGCCGTCACGGCATCACGCATGTGCCGCTACAGCAATCGCGGCAGCCCTGGCGCGTGCCGTCGATGATCGCGGGCTTCAATCGTCTCATCGATCGCTTCGATCCCGAGATCGTCCATGCGCACATGATGACGGGCGCGCTCATTTCGCGTTTCGGCAGCATGCGCCGCCGCTTCGCGCTCGTGACGACGGTGCATCACGAACTGCAGAAAAGCGCATCGCTCGTGCGCGCGGGCGATCGCATGGTGGCCGTGAGCCGCGCGGTCGCGATGGATTTGCAGGCGCGCGGTATCGATCCCGCGCGCATGTCGATCGTGCTCAACGGCGCGGTGGGCGCACCGCGGCTCGTATGCAGGCCCGCCGCGAAGCCGGTGCGCCTGAAGCATCCGAACATCGTCTGCGTGGCGGGCATGTATCGCAGGAAGGGCATCGCCGATCTCCTGCACGCGTTCGCGCTCGTGCGCGAGCAGTCCGCGAGCGAGCGGGAGTTCATGTCCGAGCCGCATCTGTATCTCGTCGGGGATGGTCCCGAGCGCGCTTCGATGGAAGCGCTCGCGGCCGAACTCGGCATCGCGGAGGCCACGCACTTCACCGGCTTCGTCGCCGATGCGCGGCCCTATCTGGCGAGCGCGGATATCTTCGCGCTCCTGTCGCGCGAGGATCCGGGGCCGCTCGTGATCGCGGAGGCGCGCGAGGCCGGCTGCGCGATCGTCGCGACACGCGTGGGAGGCATTCCCGAAATGCTCGACGACGGCGCGGCGGGCGTGCTCGTGACCGCGGGCGACATCGAACAGGCGGCGGCGAAGCTGCGCTGGCTGCTGCTCGACCGGCAGGCACGCGGCCAGCTTGCGGCGCGTGCGCGGCAAAACCTGCAGCCGCTTTCGGTCGAAAGAGTCTGCAGCGAGTACATGGCGGTCTACCAGCAGACGCTCAAGGAGCGCGAATCGATGAGCCGCCGGCAGCTCGCGCTCGATGCGCGAAGGCCCCGTACGACAGATGGCGCGATTTAAGCATAGCGCTGACAAATCACCGCGCTCGCACCGCGCCACGGTACTTTCGCCCAAACCTTCCGATCATACAAAAGGACTTTCCCATCGGCCTTCCGTTCGCGTTCGCACAGAACGCCTACGAGATGCTTGCTCAAATGAGTGCATGATCGGTCCGAGGAGATCAAGGACTGCAAAAAACGCACTTGCCGCGCTGCGACGCCGCCATTCTTCAGTTTCCCTGATGAATGACTGCGCGCGCGCGGCGCGAGCGCAGCAGATACACGCGAAAGCAGAAGAAAGAAAAAAACGAAATATCGATATCGAGGTCAGAGGGATTACCCTGTCAGGAATTTCCCAACTGGCATTCGAAGCAACGAAGACGCAACGTATCTAGCACGACGAATGGACCTGTCGGGAACTCGTCGTGCCTTTCGCAGCCCGGGGAAAGCGAAAGCGATGCGCTCATACATACGGCTACGGAACAGGCGAGAAGGGGAGAAGCGAGATGGATGACAACAAAGAGCGATCGCTGGTGGCGAAGGTCATGGACGGACTGGTTTCCGGCATCGTCGAGCAAAAATATGGCGCGATACTGCCACCGCAGGACATCCTCTCGAAGGAGTTCGACGTGAGCCGCACCGTCATGCGCGAGGCGCTCTCGATGCTGCTCGCGCGGCACATGCTGGACGTGCGGCCGAAAACGGGCACGCGGATTCGTCCGATGAGCGACTGGCGTCTCATCGACGAGGATGTTGTGAGCTGGAGATTTCGCGCCAAGCCGGATCAGACATTTTTGCGCGATGTAATCGAATTCCGCATGCTGATCGAGCCGCGCGCGGCCGCATTGGCGGCGGCGCGGGCGACACCGGACGAAATCGCCGGAATCCGCGACGCGTTCGACACGCTCTCGCGTTTGCAGGTCGGCGAGCCGGAATATCAGGCGGCCGACGAAGTTCTGCACACGCGCATCGTGGCGGCGAGCGGCAACCAGTTCTTTCGCCAGATGACGGCGATCGTGCGCGGCGCGCTGGTGACGGTCAATCCGATCGTCGACGGCATCGAATCCGTGCGCGAGGCGACGCTCGCGGCGCAAAAAAGCGTCGTCGAGGCGATCGAGGCGAAGGATTCCGCCGCGGCCGAATCCGCGACGCGCGCGCTCGTCGATCTGGCGGCGGAAGAAGTGGGCCGCGCGTTCTCGCTAGAACGGGTGAACAGCCAGCCCGCCGCGCCGAACGTGAATGCATCCGCGGGGGTGTAACGCGTTCGTAGCACGTCGGTCGATGATGGATGAGCCGCAAGCATGGAGCCGGGACATGTCCCGGCTTTTTGCCGTCTGCGCGCGCCGTGCGAAGTCGTCATGCGATGCAATCAGGCACAATGCGTCGCACCACGAACCTGGCGCATGGAGGAAGGATTGACCGATACGAACATCGACGCAGCAACGATACGCTGGGGCATCGTCGGCGCGGGACGCATCGCGCGGCGCTTCGCCGACAGTCTCACGCATGTGGAAGGCGCGCGGCTCGCGGCCGTCTGGTCGCGCCGCGAGGAAACGGCGCGTGCGCTCGCCGATGCATTCGATGCCCGCGCATTCGCCGATTTCGACGCGATGCTCAGCCATGTCGACGCGCTCTACATCGCGACCTTGCAGGACAGTCACCCGGAATACGCGTTGCGCGCCTTCGCGGCGGGCAAATCCGTGCTGTGCGAAAAGCCCGCGGCCGTCAACGCGCGCGATTTGCAGCGCATGATCGACGCGGCGCGCGAGGCGAAGCTGCTGTTCATGGAAGCGATGAAGCCGCCGTTCTATCCGCTATATCGCCGTCTGCGCGAGCATCTGGAGCGCGATCCGATCGGCGAGATCGGGCTCGTGCGCGCGGGATGCTCGATGGCGAACGTGCCGCTCGATCATCCGTCGTTCACGCTCGAAGCGGGCGGCGGCGCGCTGCTCGACATCGGCATCTACGAGGCGTTTCTCGCGGTCGACTGGCTCGGCGAAGCGCTCGACGTGCAGACTATCGGCCGCCTCGGCGCGACCGGCGTCGATGTGTTCGCGAGCCTGAATGTGCGCCACGAACGCGGCATCGCGCAATTGTTCTGCGGACTCGATCTGCAAGGCCGCGGCGATGCGCTCATCGGCGGCACGCTCGGCACGGTGACCATCCACGAAAACTGGTGGAATCCGGCGCGCGCGACCATCGCTTACACGGACGGACGCAAGGTCGAACTCGACGAGCCTTTCACGGGCGGCGGCCTCAACTACGAAACCGCGCATTTTTGCGAGCTGCTGCGCGCGGGACAGACGGAAAGCCCGGTGATGCCGCACGCGATGTCGATGCGCATGATCGCGATCATCGACGCGGCACGGCGCGATCTGAATCTGCGCTTTCCCTTCGAGACCGACTGATACGAAAAAGCCGCTTTTCAGCGGCTTTTCCTTAATGTCGCCCGGGCAGCGCGAGACGCCGCTCGAAAATCCGCTGCACGAATTCGAGCACGCTGCACAAGATCCAGTAGACGAACGCCGCCGCGAGATAGAGCGGCAGCGGCTGATAGGTCGCCGCGATCACTTCCTGCGCGCTTCGCAACAGTTCGGTCACGGTGATGACCGACACGAGCGACGTGTCCTTGATCAGACTGATGAGACTGTTCGACAGGCTCGGCACCGCGATGCGCAGCGCCTGCGGCCCGATCACGTAGCGCAGCGTCTGCGTGCGCGACAACCCGAGGCTATAGGCCGCGAGCCACTGGCCGGCGTGGATGCCGAGAATCGCGCCGCGCATGCTTTCCGACAGATACGCCGCGACATTCGCCGACAGCGCGATCACGCCGGCGGGCGTCGGTTCGAGTGAGATGCCGAGGCTCGGCAGGCCATAGTAGATGACGAAAATCTGCACGAGCAGCGGCGTGCCGCGCATCACGCTCACGTACAAGCGCCCGATCGCGACGAGCGCGCGATTCTGGCTGATGCCCATCAACGCCAGGACGACGGCCGCGATGAGGCCGAAGAACATCGAGTAGAGCGCGAACTTGATCGTCAGTAGCGCGCCTTGCGCCAGCACGGGCGCCGATTGAACGAGCAGGGAAGTCGTGGACATGAACGGGAATGCGGTGAGGAGCCGGCGCGCGAATTGGATCGATCGGCGCGCGCAAAGCGCACATCATAAACCGGCAGCGAAAAAACGAAGGGCGGCACCGTCATCCGATGCCGCCCCGGCCAGCAGAACAATGCTGACTTACTTTGCCGGCTTCGTCACGTCGATGCCGAACCACTTGTCCGAGATCTTCGTGAACGTGCCATCGGCTTCGAGCTGGTTCATCGCGTCGTCGATGGCCTTCGCGAACTTCGGATTGCCCTTCTTGAACGGAATGCCCGAGGGGTTGCCCGCACCGACATTCGCGCCCGTGCGCAGCGGCAGTTGCGAATTCTTCAGCAGATACGCGAGCATCAGGCGGTCATTGAGCGCGGCATCGAGACGGCCGGCGGCGAGGTCACGCAGATACTCGGGCGCGCCCGGATACGTCTTCACGTCGATGCCCGGCACCGACTTCGCCATGTCCATGTAGTTCGTGCCGAGACCGACGCCGAGCTTCTTGCCCTTCAGCTCGTCGAGCGTCTTGAACTCGCGCTTGTCGTCCGAACGCTGGATCAGTTGCGCGTTCGAATACGTGTACGCCGGCGAGAAGTCGAGCGTCTGCTTGCGCGCATCGGTGATGCCGACCTGGTTCACGATGACATCGAACTTGCCTGCCTGCAGGCCCGCGATGATGCCGCTCCATTCGGTCGTGACGAATTCGGGCTTCACGCCGAGCTTCGCGGCGACGGCCTTGGCGATATCGACATCGAAGCCGACCAGCTCGCCGTTCGGCGCTTTCGAATTGAACGGCGGGAAGGTGCCTTCCAGGCCGACGCGCAGCGTGCCGCGCTGTTTGACCTGATCGAGCAGGTCGTCGGCGTGGGCTGCCGTCGTGACGGCCGTGAATGCCGCGCCGATCAGGCTGGCGGCGACGAGCTTCTTGAGCGTGGACAGTTTCATTGTGTTGTTTTCCTCTTGATGGGCACAGCGTCTTTATCAGATGCGGCGATCATAGTAAGAATGCAATCGCCGCGTCATATCGTTTGTTCATGTCTATATGCGCGATCAACGGCATCACGCGAGCGCTTCGACGCATTCGCGTACGAGCGCCGGGCCGCGATAAATCAGCCCCGTATAAATCTGCACGAGCGACGCGCCCGCCGCGAGCTTCGCGCGCGCATCCTCGCCCGAGAAAATCCCGCCTACGCCGATGATCGGCACGTCGGTCCCGACTTCCGCGCGCAGCTTGCGGATCACCTCGTTCGACGCATCGAACACCGGGCGTCCCGATAGCCCGCCGGCTTCGTCGCCGTGCTTCATGCCGGTCACGGCGGCGCGCGACAACGTTGTGTTCGTGGCGATCACGCCGTCGATCTTGTGCGCCAGCAACGTGCCCGCGATCGACTTGATCTGCTCGTCGTCGAGGTCGGGCGCGATCTTGAGCGCGAGCGGCACGAGCTTGCCGTGCAGGTCGGACAGCCGCGTCTGCTTCTCCTTCAGCGCGCCCAGCAGCGAATCGAGTTCGCCCGCGCCCTGCAACTGCCGCAGATTCTTCGTGTTCGGCGACGAAATGTTGATCGTCACATAGCTCGCGAACGGATAGACGCGTTCGAGACAGTAGAGATAGTCCTCGGCGGCGCGCTCGATCGGCGTATCGGCGTTCTTGCCGATGTTCAGGCCCAGCACGCCGCGATAGTGCGCCGCCTTCACGTTGGCGACGAACTGATCGACGCCGCCGTTGTTGAAACCCATCCGGTTGATGAGCGCGTTCGCGTCCGGCAGACGGAAGATGCGCGGACGCGGGTTGCCCGGCTGTGCGCGCGGCGTCACGGTGCCCACCTCGATGAAGCCGAAGCCGAGCGCGGCGAGCCCGTCGATGCACGCGCCGTCCTTGTCGAGGCCCGCCGCGAGGCCGACCGGGTTGCGGAACGTGATGCCCATGACGGTGCGGGGCGAATCGGGGCCGCGCTTGGCGAGCATGCCTGCGAGTCCGGTGCGGCCGGCGGCGCCCAGCATGCGCAGCGTCAGGTGATGAGCGTCTTCCGCGTCCATCTTGAAAAGATGCGAGCGCGCGATCGGATAGAGGGAACTGAACACGAAATGAAAGCCGGCGACGGCGGATTTTTTTAAGACCGCTATTTTAGCGGCTTTGGACGGCGGGCCGGTCGGGCTCTGCCGGAAGTGCTCGGGCGGCTATTTCGGCTGGCCCGGACCGTGGATGCGCCCGGGCATCGGCAGCGCGCCGGCGGACTGCGTGTTCGCGGGATCGAGCAGCGTCCAGTGTCCGTCGATCAGGCCTTCCAGCGGCCGGAAATTCGCCTTGTAGGCCATCTTCTCGCTTTCGCGAATCCAGTAGCCCAGATAGACGTGCGGCAGGTCGAGGCTCTTCGCCTGCTCGATCTGCCAGAGAATGTTGAAGGTGCCGAAGCTCGTCTTCGGCATGTCCGGCTCGAAGAACGTATAGACCGACGACAACCCGTCGCCGAGGATGTCGATCATGCTGATCATGCGCAGCACGCCGGGCGTATCCGGATGCGCCGGATCGACGGGCTCGCGGAACTCGACGAGACGCGAATTGATCCGGCTCTGCAGCAGGAACTGCTCGTACTGGTCGCGGCTGTCGCGGTCCATGCCGCCGCCCGCATGCCGCGCCGACTGATAGCGCATGTAGAGCGCGTAGTGTTCTTCGTCGTAATGCAGCGGCGCGACGCTCGCCACGAGATCGCCGTGCTGCTTCCACACGCGACGCTGCGTGCGGTTCGGCACGAAGCGCGCGACCGGCACGCGCACCGGCACGCAGGCGCGGCAGCCGTCGCAATACGGACGATAGGTGAACACGCCCGAGCGCCGGAAGCCGGCCTTGACGAGTTCGGTATAGACGTCGGAGTTGATCAGATGGCTCGGCGTGGCGACCTGCGAGCGCGCGACGCGCCCTTCCAGATAACTGCAAGGATAGGGCGCTGTTGCATAGAATTGCAGCGCGGAAAGCGGTGACAGCGGCAGCTCGTTCGGATGTGTCACGTTGGCGGCTCTCGCAGGCGTCGTCTCGTCGTTGCCGACCGGCGCGCGCAATCCTCTTTGGGGCGCGCGCATGGCGGCTGCATTACGTTTGTCGCTCGGGCGTCGCGCGAAGCGTTCAGCGCGCCAGCACGTCGAGCAGGACGGATTTGTCGAAGCGCCAGCCGATCGCCGGTTCCGCCGTGGCCCGCCGGAGATGCGCGACGAACGCGCGGCGCGCGATCTCGCGGCCGCCCAGCGACGCCAGATGCGACGTGTTCTGCTGGCAGTCTATCATCTCAATTTGATTGCGGCGCAAGTGTCCGACGAGCGCTGCGAGCGCGATTTTCGACGCATCGGTTCTGTGCGCAAACATCGATTCGCCGAAGAACATGCGCCCGAACGACACGCCGTAAAGTCCGCCCACGCGCACGCCGTCGTACCACGTCTCGACGCTGTGGGCGTTGCCCGCGCGATGCAAGGTGGTGTACGCATCCACGATGTCCGAGGTGATCCAGGTGCCGCGCTGGCCGTCGCGCGGCGTGTCCGCGCAGGCGCGCATCACGGCGGAAAAATCGTCGTCGACGCGAACTTCCCAGATTGGATCGCGCACGACGCGCTTCAGGGTCTTGCGCAGGGAATCCGACACCTTGAACTCGGCCGGAAAGAGCACCATGCGCGGATCGGGACTCCACCACAGCACGGGCTGACCATCCGAATACCACGGGAAGATACCGCGCCCATAGGCGTCGATGAGCCGTGAGGGCAAAAGATCCGCGCTCGCCGCGAGCAGGCCCGGCGCGCCGCTCGCCGCATCGAGCGCGCGCTCGACGGGCGGGAAGGGATCGTCGTCGGCGAGCCAGGGAACCATGTTCTCGGGTGGGCGGCGTTCTGTGATGTCGGCGAGCGTGCGATCAGCCGTCGCGCAGCGTGCGGAAAATGTCGCCCGTATGCAGCGTGAAGTTGCCGGCGGCGCGGTCGGCGAAGAAAAAGCGCAGCGTCTGGCCGACCGTCGGAAACGCGATCTCGTCCCACGGAATCTCGCTTTCCTCGAAGAGCTTCACTTCCAGGCTTTCCTCGCCGGGATCGACTTCGATATCGAGCAGCCGCGCGAGATAGAAGAGATGCACCTGATGCACGTGCGGCACGTTGAGCAGCGTGAAGAGGCTCTGGATCTCGACGCGCGCGCCCGCTTCCTCGAGCGTTTCGCGCGCGGCGCCTTCGCTCGTCGTCTCCTGCATTTCCATGAAGCCGGCGGGCAGCGTCCAGTAGCCGTAGCGTGGCTCGATCGCGCGGCGGCACAGCAGCACCTTGTCGTCCCACACCGGCACGGTGCCCACGACATTGCGCGGATTCTGGTAATGAACCGTGCCGCAATTGTTGCAGACAAAGCGCTCGCGGTTGTCGCCAGGCGGAATGGCGAGACCGACTTCGTGGCCGCAGACGGAGCAGAATTTCATGGAAATGGACGTGGGAAGTGTGCCTGCGAGTGTATCACCGTGCCGCTGCGGCTTTGAGGCACGCACATGGTTTGCGGCATCAGTCGCGCCGCATGACCGGTTTGCCCGGAGCCGACAGTGCGACGCCTGCCTTCTCGCTACAATAGTTGACCGGAATTGCAGTGTCCCTTTTCACGATGAACTCCATGTCAACCACGCCAGCCGCTTCCAGCCGTCCTCCGATGCTCGCCACCGCCGAGGCGCTCGGCCGTCTGCTCGACGCCGCGCGTCAGGTGGACGGCCGCGAGCGCGTCGGCACGCTCGACGCGCTGAATCGCGTGCTCGCCGCCGACGTGAACTCGCCGCTCGACGTCCCGCCGATGCACACCAGCTCGATGGACGGTTACGCTGTCCGCGCCGCCGATCTCGCCGGCGCGAGCGAAGGCGCGCCCGTCGCGTTGCCGGTGTCACAGCGCATTCCGGCGGGCCACGCGGCCGGGCCGCTCGCGGCGGGCACGGCCGCGCGCATCTTCACCGGCGCGACGGTTCCGCCCGGCGCGGATACCGTGGTCATGCAGGAAATGGCGCACGCAACGGACGACGGGCGCGTCGCGTTCGCGCAGACGCCCGCGGCAAGCGAGTGGATCACGCGGCAAGGCGCGGATATCCGGCGCGATTCGGTGATTCTGCCCGCGGGCACGCGCCTCACGCCGCAGGCGCTCGGGCTGGCGGCGTCGGTCGGTTGCGCTGATCTCGATGTCGTGCGCCGGGTGCGCGTCGCGATCTTCTTCACCGGCGACGAACTGCGCATGCCCGGCGAGCCGCTCGAACCCGGCGCGATCTATAACTCGAACCGCTTCACGCTGCGGTCGCTGCTCGCGAAGCTCGGCTGCGAGGTGACGGATCTGGGCATCGTGCCGGACCGGCTGGATGCGACGCGCGAAACGCTGCGGCGCGCCGCCACCGACCACGATCTCATCCTGACGTGCGGCGGCGTGTCGGTGGGTGAGGAGGATCATGTGAAGCCGGCGGTGGAGGCCGAAGGACGCATTTCGATGTGGCAGATCGCGATGAAACCGGGCAAGCCGCTCGCCTTCGGCGCGGTGCGGCGCGGCGACGAAGGAAGCGAGGCGTTTTTCATCGGCTTGCCGGGCAATCCGGTGTCGAGTTTCTGCACGTTTTTGCTGTTCGTGCGCCCGTTCCTGTTGCGTCTCGCGGGCGTGACGAACGTCACGCCGCGCGTCCATTCGATGCGCGCCGACTTCAGCCAGAAAAAAGGCGATCGCCGCAATGAATTCCTGCGCGCGCGCGTGAACGAGTCGGGCGGGCTCGATCTTTTCGGCAACCAGAGTTCGGCCGTGCTGACATCGACCGTCTGGGGCGACGGTCTCATCGACAATCCGCCGAATCATGCGATCAGCGCCGGCGAGATCGTGCGCTTCATCCCATTTTCAGAACTGATATGAAAGTCGAACTGAGGTTTTTCGCGAGCGTGCGCGAGGCGCTGGGCGTCGCGAACGAGACGGTCAGCGTGCCGGACACGGTAGTCAATGTCGGCGATGTGCGCGCCTGGCTGCGCATGCGCGGCGGTGTGTGGGAAGAGGCGCTCGCCGAAGGCCGCGCGTTGCGCATGGCGTGCAATCACGTGATGACGAATCCGGGCCAGCGCATCACCGAAGGCTGCGAAGTCGCGTTTTTCCCGCCGGTCACGGGTGGCTGACATGTCGACGCGTTCCAAAGTCCGCGTGCAGGAAGCCGATTTCGACATCAGCGCGGAAGTGGCCGCGTTGCGCGCCGACAATCCGAAGGTCGGCGCGGTCGCGTGCTTCGTCGGCACGGTGCGCGATCTGAACGAAGGCAGCGCCGTCGAAACCATGGAGCTGGAGCATTACCCCGGCATGACGGAAAAATCGCTCGAAGCGATCGCCGATCAGGCGCGCGAGCGCTGGCGCGGCTCGGACGTGCTGATCGTGCATCGCGTGGGGAAATTGAAGCCGCTCGACCAGATCGTGCTCGTCGCGACGACGGCGATGCATCGCGCGGACGCGTTCGAATCGTGCGCCTTCGTGATGGACTATCTCAAGACGCAAGCGCCGTTCTGGAAGAAGGAAAAAACCGAGGCGGGCGAGCGCTGGGTCGACGCGCGCGACTCCGACGATGCGGCGCTCGCGCGCTGGAAAAACGATCCGTCCTGATCCGCGTTACTTGTCGTCGGCCGATCTGCCGATGAACTTCGCCGGAAACGGCTCCGCGTCCGGACGCTCGGGAAAGCGCGGTTCGGGCGCGTCACCCGTGCGCTGGCGCTTGAGCGCCGCGAGCAGTTCCTGCTGCTCGACGGGAATCTGATATTCCCAGCCGAACTTGCTGAGTTGCAGGCTCTGCGCGATCCGTAGCGCCGGTTCCATGAACTGCACGGCGGCCGCCGGCTCGTAGCGCGACTCGACCGTATTCAGAAACAGCGACAGCCAGCGCGCGAAGTGGCGCGGCTCGATATCGTCGATCGGACGATGCGCTTCCTGAACGTTTCCCCGATATTGCTTCGAGCCGAGCACGAGGCTCGACCAGAACGTCGTCATCTTGGCGAGATGCTCGTCCCAGCGCCCCGTGAGCGCGCGCGAAAAGATCGGTCCGAGCAGCGGATCGTCGTCGACGCGGCGATAAAAGGCTTCGACCAGCGCGCGGACGTTGGCTTCGCTGGGTTCGCGCTCACGTGGCGTGTCGGTGGCGGGGTGTTCGGTGGTCATCGTCGATCTGCGAAACAATGAAAGAGTTGATCGGATATTTTGCTGACGGAGGATATCAAGATGACGCAAAATGGTGCTTCCGTGCTCAGGCGCCCTCGGTTGTCCGAAACGCATGGACGTTCGTTTGCGTTTCATGCAGCGTCGATTTAAACATCGCTCCCTGTCCTTGCGCGGATTTTTTGACGAGACGCGCGTTCCGTCAAATCACCGATGCGCCTTTGCATCCAACTCTATACGCGCGAAATCATGCGACTCACCGATTACACCGATTATTCGCTGCGTGTTCTGCTTTATCTCTCCGTTCGACCTTCGGGCCTTTCGACGATTCAGGAAATTTCGGATGCGTACGGCATCTCGAAGAATCACTTGATGAAGATCGTCCAGCAGCTCGGCGAGCTCGGCTGGGTCGAAACCGTGCGCGGCCGAAATGGCGGCCTGCGGATCGCATCGCGATCGCGCGATCTCACGATCGGCGACGTCGTGCGCAAGACCGAAAATGATTTCGCGATCGTCGGTTGCTTCGCGGATCAGGGCGATGCAACGCGCCAGCGCTGCGTGATTCAGCCGAGCTGCCGTCTGCGCGGCGTGCTCGCGGCTGCGCGCGACGCCTTTCTCGCCGAACTCGACAAGCATACGGTCGGCGAACTCGCGCATCCGGCGAACGAACTCGCGCGGCTGCTCGGCATCGTCAGCATCGCGCCGGTTCCGGCGGGCGCATTCGTGCCGGTGCGCGCATCGTCCTGACGCGCCGGGACGCATCGCGCGCTGAACAAAACCGGAATGCCGCAGTCAATCCTGAGCTTGGAGTCCGTCGACGCCGTCATTGTCGAAGAGCAAAAAAGTGCACTTTTTGAGCCAAAGCGTGCTTGAAAGTGACAAAAAGCGCCTCATTTTGGTCGTATTCAGAATTGGAGCTTTCAAAAAATGAGAATCGACAAACTCACCACCAAATTCCAGGAAGCGCTTTCCGACGCGCAGAGCCTGGCGGTCGGGCGTGATAACCAGTACATCGAACCGGTGCACCTGCTTGCGGCGCTCATCGCGCAGCAGGACGGCTCCGCGCGCTCGTTGCTGTCGCACGCGGGCGTGCAGGTCCAGGCGCTGCAGACATCGCTGAACGACGCGATCAACCGTTTGCCGCAAGTGCAGGGCACGGACGGCAATGTGCAGGTGAGCCGCGAACTCGCGGGCCTGCTGAACGCCGCCGACAAGGAAGCGCAGAAGCTCAACGACACGTACATCGCGAGCGAAATGTTCCTGATCGCCGTCGCGGACGACCGCGGCGAAGCGGGACGTCTCGCGAAGCAGCACGGCCTGTCGAGGAAAGCGCTCGAAGCGGCGATCAACGCCGTGCGCGGCGGCGCGCAGGTCAATAGCCAGGACGCCGAAAGCCAGCGCGAGGCGCTCAAGAAATACACCGTCGATCTGACCGAGCGCGCGCGCGCGGGCAAGCTCGATCCCGTGATCGGCCGCGACGACGAAATCCGCCGCTCGATCCAGATCCTGCAACGCCGCACGAAGAACAATCCGGTGCTGATCGGCGAGCCGGGCGTCGGCAAGACGGCGATCGTCGAAGGGCTGGCGCAGCGCATCGTCAACGGCGAAGTGCCGGAAACGCTCAAGGGCAAGCGCGTGCTGTCGCTCGACATGGCGGCGCTGCTCGCGGGCGCGAAGTATCGCGGCGAGTTCGAAGAACGTCTGAAGGCGGTGCTGCACGACATCGCGAAGGACGAAGGCCAGACGATCGTCTTCATCGATGAAATTCACACGATGGTCGGCGCGGGCAAGGCCGAAGGCGCGATGGACGCGGGCAACATGCTGAAGCCGGCGCTCTCGCGCGGCGAGCTGCACTGCATCGGCGCGACCACGCTCGACGAGTACCGCAAGTACATCGAGAAGGACGCGGCGCTGGAGCGGCGTTTCCAGAAAGTGCTCGTCGATGAACCGTCGGTCGAAGCGACCATCGCGATCCTGCGCGGCTTGCAGGAAAAGTACGAGCTGCACCACGGCGTCGAGATCACGGATCCGGCGATCGTCGCGGCCGCTGAACTGTCGCATCGCTATATCACGGACCGCTTTTTGCCGGACAAGGCCATCGATCTGATCGATGAAGCCGCGTCGCGCATCAAGATGGAAATCGATTCGAAGCCCGAAGAGATGGACAAGCTGGACCGCCGTCTCATCCAGCTGAAGATCGAACGCGAAGCCGTGAAGAAGGAGAAGGACGAAGCGTCGCAGAAGCGTCTGCAACTGATCGAAGAGGAAATCGACCGGCTGAACCGCGAGTATTCCGATCTCGAAGAAATCTGGACTGCCGAAAAAGCGGCCGTTCAGGGCAGCGCGCAATTGAAGGAAGAAATCGAGAAGGTGCGTGCGGACATCACGCGTTTGCAGCGCGAAGGCAAGCTCGAGAAGGTCGCCGAATTGCAGTACGGCAAGCTGCCCGAACTCGAAGCGCGCCTGAAGCAGGTGACGCAGGCCGAATCGCAGGAGCAGAACAATCCGACGCGTCCGCGTCTTTTGCGCACGCAGGTCGGCGCCGAGGAAATCGCGGAAGTGGTGTCGCGTTCCACCGGCATCCCCGTATCGCGGATGATGCAGGGCGAGCGCGAGAAGCTTCTGCAGATCGAGATCAAGCTGCATGAGCGCGTCATTGGCCAGGACGAGGCGATCGGCGCGGTGGCGGACGCGATTCGCCGCTCGCGTGCGGGTCTGTCCGATCCGAACCGTCCGTACGGCTCGTTCCTGTTCCTGGGTCCGACGGGCGTCGGCAAGACCGAACTGTGCAAGGCGCTCGCTTCCTTCCTGTTCGATTCGGAGGATCATCTCATCCGCATCGACATGAGCGAGTTCATGGAGAAGCACAGCGTCGCGCGTCTGATCGGCGCGCCGCCGGGATATGTCGGGTATGAAGAAGGCGGTTATCTGACCGAAGCCGTGCGCCGCAAGCCTTACAGCGTGATTCTGCTCGACGAAATCGAAAAGGCGCACCCGGACGTGTTCAACGTGCTCTTGCAAGTGCTCGACGATGGCCGCATGACCGATGGCCAGGGCCGCACCGTCGATTTCAAGAACACGGTGATCGTGATGACGTCGAATCTCGGTTCGCAAGTCATTCAGGGCATGGTCGGCGAGCCGCAGGAGAGAGTGAAGGATGCCGTCTGGGAAGAAGTGAAGCTGCACTTCCGGCCGGAGTTCCTGAACCGTATCGACGATGTCGTCGTGTTCCATGCGCTCGATCGCACGAACATCGAGTCGATCGCGAAGATTCAGTTGCAGCGTCTGCAGGAGCGTCTCGCGAAGCTCGATATGCAACTGGAGGTGTCGGATACGGCGCTGGAGCAGATCGGCAAGGTCGGCTACGACCCGTCGTTCGGCGCGCGGCCGTTGAAGCGCGCGATTCAGCAGGAGATCGAGAATCCGGTCGCGAAGCTCATCCTCGCGGGGCGTTTCGGACCGAAGGACGTCATTCCGGTCGATGTGCGAGAAGGGAAGTTCGTGTTCGATCGCGTCGTGCACTGAGGCGCGCTCGGGTCGTCCCGGATGCGGGACGGCCGTTCATACAAAAGGGCAACGAAGCGATTCGTTGCCCTTTTTTTCGTTCGCTCGAAACGCGATCCGAAAAGCAGAAGCCCCGCGCGGCGCGATGCCTGCGGGGCTTTCTTTCGATGCGAAGCGAAACAGCGCGCTTAGCCCTGCTTCGGCTCTTCGCTCTTGCCGAAGAGGCCTGCGAGTCCGCCGAGCGAGCCGAGCACGCCGGTCAGATCGAGCTGGCCTTCGGGCGGCACTTCGCCATTGGGCGTCGCGCGATCGACGATATGCGGCAGCACCGTGGCCAGCATGCCCGAGAGTTGATCGCCCGAGACGCCGGCTTTTTGCGCGAGCGCGCCGACGTTGTCCTGACCCAGCACGTTGGTGAGCGTGTCGGGGCTGATGGGCTTGTTCTCGCCGGTGCCGATCCACGACTGGACGACATCGCCCGCGCCGTGTTGCTGGAAGCGCTGGATCAGGCCCATGATGCCGCCCGGCTGGCTGTTGACGAACGCGAGCGCCGCCGCGATCAGCGCGGCTTGGCCGGACTGGCCCTGCTGGCCGCCTGGTTGTTGCGACGAATTGCCGAGGGAGGAGGCGAGGATATCGATTAGGCTCATGGCAGTCTCACTACGAGAGGTTGCGGGGGTGGGTTCGCCCGCGCCGCCGCGTCCGGCTCGGAACCGGGCGTGGCGGCGCGGGCATCGGCCGCGAGCGGCCGTTCAAGGATGGTCAAACGAAGGCAATTTCCCTTCGACAAGGTTCCCCGAAGAATTACTGACTGGCGGCCGCGGCGCTGGCGGCCTTATCTTTCTTGCTGCGCTTCGATTTGGCGGGCTTCGCGTCGCTCGCGGCCATCGTGCCCGATGCGCTCGTCGTCGCTGCTGCCGCGCTTTCCTTCTTCGATTTCTTCGACGCCTTCGTGCCCGATGCCGGAGCAGCGGGTGCCGTGGCCGGCGTCTGCGCCGTGGTGGCCGCTGGCGACGTCGCGGCGGTGGCAGCCGTCGATGACTTCACCGTGGAGTTCGGCGCGGCGCTGCCGCCTTGCGTCGATGAGGTCGCGGGCTTCGACGTCTTGCCCGTGGGCGGCAGCGACGAACCGCCGATCGTCAGGCCGTTCTGCTCCAGATTCGCCACCGACTTGGTGCCGAGCCCCTTGACGCGGGTCGCGAGATCGTCGGCGTCCTTGAACGGGCCGTTCTTCGTGCGCTCGTCGACGATCGCCTTCGACTTCACCGGACCCAGACCCTTCACCGCTTCCAGCGCGGCTTGATCCGCGGTATTGACATCGACCGCGGCGAAGGCCGCTCCCATCGACAGCATGAACGCTAAGCACAGCATCAGCAGCTTTTTCAGCATGACGGCACTCCGGGCTAAAGAGAAAGGATGAATCGATAAGTTCGGGCCGATTGGGAAGATGCCGTTAAGGATAGGGCAAAAACCTGTTCCGAACGAAAACGGATCGCATTGTGCACGACCCCCGCCGCGCGCACTGCGCTTCCGCACAATCTTTAACGTTGCGATACGCCGGATGGATGACGCGCCGTTTCTGCCGACGTTCGCGTCGCGCATCACTTCGACGCGCCCGCCGCCGTTTTCGCGAACGCGCCGCGAACCTCGAAGCCGACCTTATCGACGATCGCGCCTTTGGCATCGACCAGTTCGAGCACGTGACGGCCCGGCCAGGGCAGCCACGCCGCGCGGGCGTCGTGGCCGTAGGGCTTGCCATCGAGCCGCCACGCGAGGCGCGCGCCGCTGTCCGCGCGCTCGAACCATACGCGCTGCCGCGCGGGCGGAATGTCCGGGTCGAGCGCGAAGATCGTGCCGTCCGTGGGCGCGCCGATGCGTGCGGCCTGTGCGTCCGCATTTCCACCGCGCGCATTCTGCGACGCATTCGCCGTGAGGCCGATGGCGCTCATCTGTGTGCCGCGCACGAACCATTCGCTGCGCGCGGGCTCGATATCGTTCTGATACGTGACACGCGTCGTCACGACGCCCGGCGGCGCTTGCGGCGGGCGGCTATCCGATCGCCGGTTCAGATAGTTGACGATGGCGTTCCATGCCGGCGCCGCGCCCGTCACGCCGGACACGTCCCACATCGGTGCGCCGTCCGCATTGCCGACCCACACGCCCACGGTGTATCGCGATGTGAAACCGACCGCCCAGTTGTCGCGCATGTCCTTGCTGGTGCCGGTCTTGACCGCGCTGAAGCTGCGTGT
Source organism: Caballeronia jiangsuensis (assembly GCF_046030135.1). NCBI lineage: Bacteria > Pseudomonadati > Pseudomonadota > Betaproteobacteria > Burkholderiales > Burkholderiaceae > Caballeronia > Caballeronia jiangsuensis. The sequence goes on along the minus strand of NZ_JAQQDB010000044.1, from coordinate 361 downwards.
CGCGAGCACGCTGTCGAAGCCGAAGGTGCGCGTGCGCGCGTTGTTGTCGGCGAGGATGTCGGTGACGATGAAGCTCGCTTCCGCGCTGAAGACGCGCCTCTCGGCGTTCGTCGGCCGATGGTCGGCGAGATCGAAGAAGGGGCGCGCGATCCCGCCGTTCGCGAGCGCGCGATAGGCGTTGGCGAGCGTCGCCAGCGTGACGTCGGCGCTGCCGAGCGCGAGGCTGAAGCCGTAGTAATCGCCCGCCTGCGACAAGGGAATGCCGAGCGCGACCAGCGTCTTCGCGAACCGATGCGGCGTGACCATCACGAGCGTGCGCACCGCCGGCACGTTCAGCGCCGCGCCCCGCGCCGGGCGCCCC
>NZ_JAQQDB010000043.1:0-67820 GCF_046030135.1 Caballeronia jiangsuensis | reverse complement strand
GTTACTTTCTTTGCAGCAGCAAAGAAAGTGACCCCCGCCCCGGGGAGGGGCAGTGCTAATAAACCACCACGAAAACAGGATTCCACGACAACAAAGCAACAAACCTCACCGCACAGCAACAGCCTGCCTCACCGGCGCACCCAACGCCCGCAGCGTCTCCTTAACCGTAGAAATCCGCACAGCAAGATCAGGACTCCGCGCCTCGATGCGCAACTTGTCCTGCCCCGCGAGCTTGATGTGCTTATGCTTCTGAACCATCTCAATAATCTTCATCCCATCAACCGGCGGATTCGGAATGAACTGCAACGAGATCGACTGCTCGGCCGCATCGATCTTCGAGATGCCCAGCGGCTTCGCAGCCAGCCGCAACCGATGCGTCTCGACGAGCGCATGCGCCTGCGGCGGCAGCTTGCCGAAACGGTCGACAAGCTCTTCCAGAATGCCGTCGATAGCATCGCTCGATTCACAGTTCGCAAGCCGCTTGTACAGCGACAAACGCTCCTGTACATCGCCGCAATAATCGGCCGGCAGGATCGCGGGCGCGTGCAGGTTGATCTCGGTCGTCGCGGCAAGCGGCGCGTTCAGATCCGGCTCTCGACCTTCCTTCAAAGCGCGCACCGCGTCGTTCAGCATGTCCGTGTAAAGCTGGAAGCCGATCTCGTGAATCTCGCCCGATTGCTTGTCGCCGAGCACTTCGCCCGTGCCGCGGATTTCGAGGTCGTGCATCGCGAGATAGAAGCCCGAGCCGAGCTCCTCCATTTGCTGGATCGCTTCGAGCCGGCGCTGCGCCTGCTTGGTCAGCGACTGCGGATCGTGCACCAGCAGATACGCATACGCCTGGTGATGCGAGCGCCCCACGCGCCCGCGCAACTGATGCAGCTGCGCGAGACCGAACTTGTCCGAGCGATGCATGAGGATCGTGTTCGCGCTCGGCACGTCGATGCCCGTTTCGATGATCGTCGTGCACAACAGCACGTTCGCGCGCTGCCCGACGAAATCGCGCATCACGCGCTCGAGCTCGCGTTCGTGCATCTGTCCGTGCGCCACCGCGATACGCGCTTCCGGCACCAACGCCTCGAGCATCGTGCGGCGATTCTCGATCGTCTCGACCTCGTTGTGCAGGAAGTACACCTGGCCGCCGCGCTTGAGTTCGCGCAGCATCGCCTCGCGGATCACGCCGTCTTCCTCGCGCCGCACGAAGGTCTTGATCGCGAGTCGCTTCTGCGGCGCGGTCGCGATCACGGAGAAATCGCGCAGGCCTTCGAGCGCCATGCCGAGCGTACGCGGAATCGGCGTCGCGGTGAGCGTGAGCACGTCGACTTCCGCGCGCAACGCCTTCAACGCTTCCTTCTGCCGCACGCCGAAGCGGTGTTCCTCGTCGATGATCACAAGCCCGAGCCGCTTGAACTTCACATCGCCCGACAAGAGCTTGTGCGTGCCGATGACGATATCGACCGAGCCGTCATTGATCTGCTGCACGGCCGTCGATACTTCCTTGCCGGTCTTGAAGCGCGACAACTCCGCGATCCGCACGGGCCAGTCGGCGAAGCGGTCGGTGAAGGTCTGCGTGTGCTGTTCGGCGAGCAGCGTAGTGGGCGAAAGAATCGCGACCTGCTTGCCCGCCATCACCGCGATGAACGCGGCGCGCAGCGCGACTTCAGTCTTGCCGAAGCCGACGTCGCCACATACGAGGCGGTCCATCGGCTTGCCGCTCGTCATGTCGCCGATCACCGCCGCGATCGCCGCCGCCTGATCGGGCGTTTCCTCGAAGCCGAAGCTTTCCGCGAACTTCACGTAATCGCGCGGTTCGAGCTTGAACGCGTAGCCCTCGCGCGCGGCGCGGCGCGCGTAGAGATTGAGGAGTTCCGCCGCCGTATCGCGGATTTGCTGCGCAGCCTTGCGCTTGGCCTTTTCCCACTGGCCGGAACCGAGCGTGTGCAAAGGCGCGCTTTCCGGGTCCGCGCCGCTGTAGCGCGAGATCACATGCAACTGCGCGACCGGCACATACAGCTTCGATTCGTTCTGGTACTCGAGATGCAGGAATTCGGTTTCGCCTTCGCCCAGATCCATCGATACGAGGCCCATGTAGCGGCCGATGCCGTGCTGCGCATGAACGACGGGGTCGCCGATCTTCAGCTCGGCGAGATCGCGGACCATCGAATCGACATTGCTCGCCTGCTCCTGGCGACGTCGTCCGGCGCGGCGCGCGAGCGGCCCGTAAAGCTCCGTCTCGGTGATGATCGACAGCTTCTCCGCAGGCAGCGCGAAGCCGTTCGCCAGCGGCGCGATGCCGAGCGTGAATCTGGCATCGCTCGTGAGCCATTCCTGGAATGTGTCGCGCAACTCGCCGCGCAGGCCGTTGTCCGCGAGCAGTTGCTGCATCGTTTCACGCCGTCCCGCCGATTCCGCGACGAGCATCACGCGGTTCTCCGTCTGCTCCAGATAATGGCGCAGCGCGAGCAAAGGTTCGTCGGCGTGACGGTCGAGCGCGAGTCCCGGCAGCGGTACCGCCCAGCCGCCTTCCGGCGTGCTCGGGAATTTCAGCTGGGCGAAGGGCTTCGCGAACGTGAAGAAATCGTCGTCGCTCAGAAAGAGCCGGCGCGGTTCGAGCAAGGGACGCTCGCGGTCGTGCGAGAGAAAGTCGAAGCGCTGCTTCGTGTCGTTCGTGAAGCGCTTGATCGCCGCATCCATGTCGCCGACGAACGCGAGCTGGGAGCCTTCCGGCAGATAGTGGAAGAGCGTGGCGGTTTCGTCGAAAAAGAGCGGTAGATAATATTCGATGCCCGCCGACGGCACGCCGATGCCGATGTCCTTGTAAATCTGCGAGCGGCTCGGATCGCCCTCGAAGACTTCGCGCCAGCGGCTGCGGAAAGCGGTGCGCGCGGCTTCGTCGAACGGAAACTCGCGGCCCGGCAGCAGACGCACGTCGCGCACGGGGTAGAGGCTGCGCTGCGTGTCGGGATCGAATGCGCGGATGGAGTCCACCTGATCGTCGAAGAGGTCGATGCGATAGGGCAGCGCCGAGCCCATCGGATACAGGTCGATGAGCGAGCCGCGCACGCAGTATTCGCCCGGCCGCACGACCTGGCTTACGTGCTCGTAGCCCGCGAGCGTCAATTGCGCCTTGAGCTTGGCCTCGTTCAGGCGCTCGCCCTGCGTGAACGAGAACGTGTAGGCCGCGAGAAACGAGGCGGGCGGCATGCGGTAAAGCGCCGTCGTCGCGGGCACGATCAGAATGTCGCAACGGCCTTCGCCGAGGTCGTGCAGCGTGGCGAGACGCTCGGACACGAGATCCTGGTGCGGCGAGAACGTGTCGTACGGCAGCGTTTCCCAGTCCGGCAGAAGCCGCACGCGCGCGTCCGGTGCGAAGAAGGGGATTTCGGCGGCGAGGCGCTGCGCATCGACGGCGCCCGCGGTCAGGACCGTCAGGAGCGGCACGCTCTCGCGATACGCGGTGTGATAGCGCGCGATGGCGAGCGCATCGGCGGAGCCGGAGGCCCCGTCGAAGACGAAGCGCTGGCCCGGCTTCACGAGCGCGATGGGAGAACTGGACTGCGCGTTGACGGCTTTGGAAGGCATAGAGTGTGCATGGAGCCGTCCGGCAAACGCGGGTTCGGAGAGTCGACTACCGCGCGCGGGACGTGATCGCGAAAGACCTATTATAAAATCCGGGCTTCAACTTTGACTTGCCCACATTATTCGCCCGTGACTTCGCGCCTGTTTTCACTGATTCCCTGCGCCGGAACCGGCAGCCGTTCCGGTGCGCCGATGCCGAAGCAATACCAGACTGTCGCGGGCCGTCCGATGCTCGCGTACTCGCTTGCGGCGTTCGACGCGTGCTCCGAATTCTCGCAGACACTCGTCGTGCTCGCACCGGACGACCATCACTTCGACGCCCGCCGCTTCGCCGGACTGCGCTTCGCGGTCGAGCGCTGCGGCGGCGCCTCGCGGCAGGCGTCGGTGTACAACGGGCTGCTCGCGCTCGCGAAATTCGGCGCGCGCGAGGACGACTGGGTGCTCGTGCACGACGCCGCGCGGCCCGGCATCACGCCGGAGCTGATTCGCAAACTTGTCGCGGAACTGCGCGATGATACGGTCGGCGGCATTCTCGCACTGCCGCTCGCGGATACGCTCAAGCGCGTCGCACCGAACATGCCCGATGTGCCTGCCGTTGCAGGCGAAAGCGAGACGCGCATCGCACGCACGGAATCGCGCGACGGGCTCTGGCAGGCGCAGACGCCGCAAATGTTCCGGCTCGGCATGCTGCGCGAAGCGATCGAGCGTGCGCGTCACGACGGCCACGATCTGACGGACGAAGCGAGCGCCGTCGAATGGCTCGGGCACTCGCCGAAACTAGTTCAGGGCAGCTTGCGCAACTTCAAGGTGACCTATCCGGAAGATTTCGCGCTCGCGGGCGCGGTCCTCTCCGCGAACGCCTGACTCACACTCAACGAAGGTTTGAATCGATGGATTTCAGAATCGGACAAGGGTACGACGTCCACCAGCTCGTCGAGGGCCGCCCGCTCATCATCGGCGGCGTGACGATTCCCTACGAACGCGGCCTGCTCGGCCACTCCGACGCCGACGTGCTCCTGCACGCGATCACCGATGCGCTCTTCGGCGCGGCGTCGCTCGGCGATATCGGCCGGCATTTTCCGGACACGGCGACGGAATTCGCCGGCGCCGACAGCCGAGTGCTGCTGCGCGAGGCGTTCAAGCGCGTGTCGGAAGCGGGATTCGCCATCGCGAACGTCGACAGCACGATCATCGCGCAGGCGCCGAAACTCGCGCCCCATATCGATGCGATGCGCGCGAATATCGCCGCCGATCTCGATCTCGCCATCGACCGCGTGAACGTGAAGGCCAAGACCAACGAAAAGCTGGGCTATCTCGGCCGCAAGGAAGGCATCGAAGCGCAGGCTGCGGTGCTGCTGCGCCGTACATCCATCGACGGATAAGGCGACGCCACGCTGCCGGAGCGTGGCGTCTTCGAAGCCTTACTTTCCTTCCGCTTCGATCGTCAGCGCGACGGCATTGATCACTGCCGCGATGCGTCCGACGTCGCGCAATTGCGTCGTCGACATGCCTTCGGCCACGAGATTCGCGTAGTGCGATTTCACGCAGAAGTGGCACTTGCCGATGATCGACGCCGCGAGCGCGTACATCTCGAAGCGCCGCTTGTCGACGCCGCCGTGCGACGCATAGGCATTCATGCGCAGGCCGGCGGGCTGCGTTTTGAGATCGGCGTTGTCGGCCATCTCGAGGTACGGATACCAGACGTTGTTCATGCCCATCAGCGCGGCGGCGGTCAGCGCGGCGTTGGTCTCTTCCGGCGACAGCACGCCCGCGTTACGGATGATGCCGGTGAGCTTCGTCGCCTTCGCGGCATACGCGGCGGCTAGCGCGACGCCGACCGCATCATTGCCTTCGAGCGATGAGCGGGCAATCGTGCCATCGACGTTCAGGCGAATGTCCTTCGCGTAGTCGGGCACGAGTTCCTTGATCGCAGACAGGAATTCCATTGTTCTCTCCAGTTCGATGGCGTTAAAAAGCCCGCCGCGGCCGGATACGCTCGGCCGAAGGCGGGCTTCGCGGCATCAGGAAACGCTTACAGCGTCGAGCCGCCGACAGCGCGGTTGCACGGGCACAGTTCGTCCGTCTGCAAGCCGTCGAGAATACGCAGGACTTCTTCCGGGCTGCGGCCCACGTTCAGATTGTTGACGGACACGTGCTGAATGACGTTGTCCGGATCGACGATGAAGGTCGCGCGCAACGCCACGCCGGCTTCCTTGTCGCGCACGCCGAGCTGGTCGATCAGCTCGCCCTTCACGTCGCCGAACGCGTAGTGGTTCAGCTTGTTCAGATCCCTGTGCTCCCGGCGCCATGCGAGCTTGACGAACTCGTTATCGACGCTGCCGCCGAGCAGAACCGCGTCGCGATCCTCGAAATCTTTCGCCAGCTTCGCGAACTCGACGATTTCCGTCGGGCACACGAACGTGAAGTCCTTCGGATAAAAGTAAATGATCTTCCACTTGCCCGGAAACGACTGCTCGGTGATTTCCTCGAAAGCGGACTGGCCGTTCTCTTCGTGATGGTTGAAACCCGGCTTCGCAGCGGTAACGGTAAATGCTTCGACTTTATCGCCAACGGTCTTCATGCAGTAACTCCTGTGAAATCGTTGAAAGGACAAGCTCGACCAAATTACTGGATCGCCATAACGCACGCGTGACACTTTCATGCCAAGGCGTGCTACGCGTTAACCCGGTTCATCTTAACTCTAATTAAATGATCGGCTCGGTGGTTTCTGGCTACCGGTTCGGCCGATAAGCGGCGTCTAACCTTCGAAGCGCGCGCCGCCTTTCACGGGCGGGAAATCGATCGTCACTTCGAAGCCGGGAAGCGGCGTGCGGTTGCGCAGCCGCAGCGTGCCGCGCTGACGCGTGACGAGGCGCTGAACGATGGCCATGCCGAGACCCGTGCCGTTCGCCTGCGTGCGCGCCGTATCGACGCGATAGAACGGGCGCGTGATGAGCGCGACCTGATCGTCGGGAATGCCGCGGCCTTCGTCCATCACGGAGAGTTCGACCTTGCCGTGCGCGACGCGCGTCTGCAGCGTGATGCGCGCGATGTCGTCCTGTTCGCTGCGTCCGTACTTGCGCGCGTTTTCCAGCAGATTGCCGACCACGCGGCGCGCATCGGTCGGATCGCCTTCGATGACCGCGCCTTGCGCGAGATCGGTATGCATCACGACGCCGTCGTCGGCCTGAAAGCGCGCGGCGAGCTCGCTTGCGATCATCGAGAGATCCACCGCTTCGGGCATGCGCTGCATCGGCCGCGCGTAATCGAGGAAGCGGCCGATGATCATGTCCATCTGCTCGATGTCGTCGATCATCGCGAGCTTGGTCGCTTCGTCCGACGGGCTCATTTCCGTTTCCAGACGCAGGCGCGCGAGCGGCGTGCGCAGATCGTGCGAGATGCCCGCGAGCATCAGCGCGCGATCCGCTTCGAGCTGTTCGAGATCCTGCACCATCTGGTTGAAGCTTCGGTTCGTTTCCGCCGCCACGCCCATGCCGCGCTCGGGCAAAGGCTCAGGCGACTGCCCCGAGCCGACCTTGCGCGCCGCGAGCGCGAGGCGCGCGAACGGCCGGTTCACGAGACTCGTGATGAAGGCCGCGCCGAACAGCGACAGCGCGAGCGCGAACACGCCCCAGCCGGCCCATTGCAGGCCGGTGACGGTGTCGAGCTGATCGCGATCGAGCGCGACCCAGTAGTCGTCGTCATCGATCTTGAAGCTGATCCAGACACCGGGAATGTCGTTCACCGATTGCGCGATGATCGTCTCGTTGCCGAGCCGGCCGCGCACGTCGCGCTCGATCAGCCGGTTGAGCGATTCGTCCGGCTGCAGCTTGTATTTGTCGGTGGTCTCGCGCGGATACACGCGCACGCCCTCGTTGCTCTCCAGATCCTGAAGCAGCGCGCGGCGCAGATCGGGATCGGAATAGAGCAGGGCGGTGCGCGTGAGCTTGACCACGGCGACGAGCTGAAGCGCCACGCGCTGCGCGCGCGGTTCGCGTTCGATCACGCGAAAGCTCTGGAACCACGCCGTCAGACTGACGGCGATGAGCAGCGCGATCAGCGCGAAGGTTCGCCAGAACAGGCCGCCGAACGCGAGCGCCAGTAGCCGCCTGTCGATGCGCATGGGTCTGTCGGGTTCAGCTCGGTAAAGGGGAGAAAGCGTGACGAAACTCGCTCAAATATCGATCAGGCTGCGCCGTCGGGAATGAAGACGTAGCCGAGGCCCCATACGGTCTGAATGAAACGCGGGCTGCTGGGGTCGGGCTCGATCAGCTTGCGCAGACGCGAGATCTGCACGTCGAGGCTTCGATCGAACACTTCGTATTCACGTCCGCGCGCGAGTTCCATCAGCTTCTCGCGCGAGAGCGGCTGACGCGGATGACGCGCGAACACCTTCAGCACCGAAAACTCGCCGGTCGTCAGCGGAATTTCCTGGCCGTTCTTCGTGAGCGTGCGCGTCGCGAGGTTCAGCGCGAACTCGCCGAACTCGAACACTTCGGTGGTTTCGGACGGCGCGCCCGGCAATTCGGACGGCGTCTGACGACGCAGCACCGCGTGAATGCGTGCGACGAGCTCGCGCGGATTGAACGGTTTCGGCAGATAGTCGTCCGCGCCCATTTCCAACCCGACGATGCGATCGACGTCTTCGCCCTTCGCGGTGAGCATGATGATCGGCGTGCGATCGTTGCTGCCGCGCAGACGCCGGCAGATGGAAAGCCCGTCTTCGCCGGGAAGCATCAGATCGAGCACGAGCAGATCGAAGCGCTCGCGCACCCAGAGCTTGTTCATCGACGGCGCGTTTTCGGCGACGTACACGTTGAAGCCCTGTTCACCGAGATAGCGCCGCAGCAGATCGCGCAGGCGCGGATCGTCGTCGACGACGAGAATTTTTGAAGGGTTCTTGGTTTCCATGGAGGCATCTTAGCGCGTTTGATCAAACGCCGAGTTTGTAACAAAAGCGAGTGTAACAGTTCGTTACAAAATTTACGGAGGCTGTGGCACGGCCTAAGGGTTTGCTGCGTACACTCCTTTACCTAAGCCCGCCATTCGGTAGATACTCCATTAGACCAGCGCGTCATGCGGCCCGACCAAGCCCTTGTATGACGTGCGCGAAAAGAATGAGGCTGTCCGGTTGTCGAGCAACGAAGGGAACAACATGAAGGGAGCGCGGCAGCGCGGACCTGTGCGCTCCGAGCGCATCTTCAGAAAGACACTTCTTGCCAGTGCGCTCTACGCAGTACTGAGCACACCCCACGCCTATGCGCAGTCCACGGGCTTCGATCGCGGCATCTCCACTTCGCCAAATCGCTTCGACGGCCGCATGATTCGCGCGCAGCAGCGCGTGAGTAGCGTGAATAGCGCGGGTAAAGGCTCGACTCCTTCGAGCCAGGATCGCGACCCGAAAGGGCTGGCGATGCAACCCATCCAGCAGGTCGATCAGACACCGCCCGCGCGCCCGCCGCGCCACACAGTGATGACCGCCGACGAGCGCCGTCTCCTGCGGCAGCACATCGAAGAAGCGGTGCGCGATCTCTATAAGCGGTAAGCAGCGCGACCCGCGATGAACCGACGTCAATTCCTCTCGATTGCCGGCGCGTTCGCAGGATGTGCGGGCAGCTTGGAAGAAGCGTGCGCTATCGCACATTCCGATGCTTCGTCTTCTATTCGCTCGCTCGTGCTCGTCGATCTCGACGGCGGCAACGATGGGCTGAACACCGTCATTCCAGTCGCCGATCCTCGCTATCGCGCGTTGAGGCCGAATCTCGCCATATCGAAAGACCGGGCATTGACGCTCGATGAACGCACGGCCTTGCATCCGTCGCTGTCGCCGTTGATGAGCGTGTGGCGCGCGAACGATCTCGCGATCGTGCAGGGCGTCGGTTACGACGCGCCCAACCGCTCGCATTACCGCTCGCGCCAGATCTGGGATACCGCATCGCATGCCGATGAATATCGTGCCGATGGCTGGCTCGATCGCGTGAATGTCGTCACCGAGGTGAAGACGTTCAAGGCCGCAAGCGATGCCATCGCGCGCCCCGCGTCTCATCGCGTGAACGTGATCCGCCTCGCGCTTTACGGCTTCGATACGCACGAGAATCAGGCGCGCCGGCATGCGGCATGTCTTGCACAACTGGCTGAAGGACTCGCGTCGCTGCGCGCGTCGTCGATCGCGTCGGGAACGTGGAACCGCACGCTTGTGATGACGCGTTCGGAATTCGGGCGCGCCGCGCGCGAAAATGCCGCGTGCGGCACGGAGCACGGCGCGGCTTCGGCGCATTTCATGATGGGTGGACGTGTGCGCGGCGGACTATTCGGCACGCCGCCCCGGCTCGATCGGCTCGACGCGGACGGCGGCTTGCCCGTCGGCATCGACTTCAGACGGCTGTATGCGACGGTCCTCGACGCATGCTCACAGGGCGATTCCGCCTCGATCCTCGGCGCGCGTTTCGAGCCGCTACCGATTGTTCGCGTCTAACGCGTGCGCCATGTGATCCACAGCTTGCGGATCGGCGTGAGCGCGATGCGTTGATGCAGCACCTGAAAGTTTTCACGTTCGATCTCGTCGAAGAGCGCAAGCGATAGCGCGGCCTGCGCGCGCAGCACGCGTTGCGTCGCGCGTTCCGAGGCTGGGATGGCAGCCAGCGCATTGTCGAGCGCTTGCCGGGCGCGTCCGGTCTGAAAGCGCATGAGATCCGTGAAGGCATCGCTGTACTTTCGATTGATGACATCCGCGGCGGTCACGTTGAAGCGCTGCAACTCGTCGATAGGAATATAGATGCGGCCATTGCGCGCATCGCCGCCGATCTCCTGGACACGCTCCGCGAGCAGCAACGCCGATCCCAGCGGAGCGGCCCACGCGGCGGCCTGAACCGGATCGCGCGCGCTGGCCCGCGCAAGCGCCGTCGCGAACGCCCCGCCTGTCTGATCGAGATACCGTTTGAGACCGGGCCAGTCGAGATAGCGCGCCTGATCCAGATCCATGCCGAAACCATCGACGACCGTGGCGAGCGGCGCGCGCCATGCTGCATCGCCTTCATGCGCCTGCAATGCCTTGGTGACCGGGTGCGTCGGCTCGCCGCCATCGAGCCGGCCAAGCTCGCTCTGCCACCACGCGTGCTTCGTGCGGCCGATGGTCGGATCGCTGGTTTCCTTCACGGTCTCTTCGAGTTCGCGGTAGAGCGCGAAGAGCGCGGTCAGAAGCGGCTGGCTCGCGGCCGGCGCGCGGCGCAGCGCGTAGTACGTGCCGGAGCCTTCGGGGGCGGCCTTTTGCTGGCAATAGTCGTCGAAATTCACGAACGGGGCTTATGGGAGTTCGAAGGGGAGGCGTCGTGGGGTGTCGTCTTGCGGTTTCGCCACGCGGCGGACCGACGCATGGGCGCTCATTTTATCCGGCGGGGCGCGGCTTCGCCGACGCGAGTTCAGGCGGGTGATGGAGCGCGGGCATCGACTTCGCGGGTCGCTCGCAGGCGAAAGGCGAGGCGATGACGATCGAGCTGGGCGACATCGGCATCTAGCCGGTGAAAGCAGAGCCCCAAAACGAAAAACCCCTTTGCCGATGAAAGGGGTTTCGTTGTGGTGCGAGGAGGGGGACTCGAACCCCCACACCCTTGCGGGCGTCAGGACCTAAACCTGGTGCGTCTACCAATTTCGCCATCCTCGCAGCACGGCAGGCTCTGGGCTGATTCGGTGACGATTCGCGCCCGGCGATGCCGCCGTGTCCGGCACCGGTCCACTGTGCCAAGCCCGAAATTCTAACCGATCCGTCCGTCGATGTCTGCGAAAATGCGTCGATGCTTTTCGCTCGGTGAATCGGCTTGCAAGGCGCGCGCATGAGCGCCGATCCCGGACATACACGCTCCAGGATTGCCGCTTCGTGAGCGGCTGCCTACAATCCCGTTCATTCATCCGTCTCGACACTCAGGCTTACTTTCATGACTCGCAACGCGCGCAATCGCTTCGTCGCATGGCTCGGCATCGCCGCCATGTGGCTCGCGATCGTCGCGCCGGTCATCAGCCAGACGCTCGCAGCACGCGACGCCGCCACGACCGATCCGCAAGCGATCCTGTGCACGGTCGATGTGTCAGCACCGGATGCGCACGCGGGTCATCACGACTCCGCGAATCATTTCGACGCCTGTTCGTACTGCGGATTGCTCGCACACGATCTGCCCGTCGCGACGAGCGCCGCGCATGACGTGGCATCGATCGAGCGCGTCGTACGTGCCCCGACGTTCGCGAGCGCCGACCCGGTCGCCTCGAAATCCTTCAACGCCGCGAGCCCGCGCGCGCCTCCCGTTCTTTCCTGACATCGTCCTTCGTCCGGCCGTCTCGCTCATCCAGCGAGGGCGTCGGCGTTCTCGCCAGCATTGCGTGTTCTGTCCGCATGCCGCGCGCACGCCCAGTCTGAAAACACAAACATTCAACGAGAATCGCCATGCTTGCACCCAACCTGAACGCGGAGGTCGCGGCGCACCGTCGCACGCTCTGGCGCTGGCATTTCTATGCGGCGCTCTTCGTAATGCCGCTGCTCATCGTGCTCGCGATCACCGGCACGATCTATTGCTTCCAGCCGCAGATCGAGCCGCTTCTGTATCGCGACCAGATGGTCGTCGCGGATACGCACGGACCGCAGCTTCCCCGCGATGTCCTGCTCGCGAAGGCCGCCGCGAACGAGCCGCCCGGCGCCGTGCCGACGCTCGCGCAAATCGAAACCGATCGCACGCGCAGCGCCGAGTTCGTCTTTCGCCTGCCTTCGGGCGAGAGCGAAAGCGTGTATGTGAATCCCTATGACGGCGCGGTGCTCGGCACGCTGTCCGTCGAACATCGATTGATGAAGCAGGTGCGCAATCTGCATCGCGGGCTGATGCTCGGCAAGACCGGCGAACTCGTGATGGAACTGGCCGGTTGCTGGACTCTCGTGATGATCGGCACGGGCATCGCGCTGTGGTGGCCGAGCCGGTCGAACGCGCGACAGGGTGGCGTGTGGCTGCCGCGTCTGTCGTTGCAAGGACGCGCGTGGTGGCGCGATCTGCATGCGGTGGGCGGCATCTGGCTCGCCATCGGCGCGCTGTTCTTCGTGCTCTCGGGGCTGCCGTGGTCGGGATCGTGGGGCAAGGAGTTCAAGGCGCTCGCGACATCGGCGTCGCTCGGCTATCCGAAGGGCGCTTGGGGCGAAGCGCATGTGCATTCGGCCGCGCCCGGCGCCGCATCGAAGAACGCGGATGAGCACGCGATGCACGGCATGCACATGAAGATGGACGACCTCCCGCTGCATCAGACGCCGTGGGCCGTCGGTGCGACGACCGTGCCCGATAGCGCGAACGCTTCTTCGCCGGCCGCGCGCGTGTCGATCGACGACGTGGTCGCGCTCGCCACGAAAAACGGAATCGCCGACGACTACGGCATCGCGCTGCCCGACAAGCCGACGGGCGTCTACACGGTTTCGTACTTCCCGGCCGATCCGCGCGCCGAACGCACGCTTCACATCGATCAGTACAGCGGCCGCGTGCTGTCCGATATCGATTACGCGAGCTACGGACGCGTCGCGCAATGGATTTCGTATGGCACGTCGCTGCACATGGGGCGCTACTTCGGACTCGCGAACCAGATCGTCTGCTCCGCGATCTCGCTCGGGCTCGCGACGCTGGCCGTGACGGGCTTCATCATGTGGTGGAAGCGCCGGCCCGCGCGTGAGCTCGGCGCGCCGGCGCGTCCCATCAAGCGGCCGCCGATGCGCGCGTGGCGCGGCGGCCTGACCTTGCTGGGCGTGGTTTTCCCGCTGATGGGCGCGACGATGCTCGCCGTCTGGTGCCTCGACCGGTTCGCGTTCGGCGCGAAGCGCGCGGTCGTCTAGCGGTTGCCGAGCCCGACGCTCAGATCGAACCGAACCGGAGCCGCGTGAGTTGCTCGGCTTCGTTAGCGAGCAGGCGCGCGGCGTCGCGGATCGCCGTATCGAGCGTGATCGGGCCCGGCGCGGGCGAAAAGCAGCCGCTGAAGAACTCGGAGAGCCGCGGCAGCGCGGCCGAATCGACCGCGCCCGACAGCAGCGACGCCGGCACGCCCGAATCGCGCGCGTGCTTGCAGGCGATGAAGGGCGCCTTGCCGTGCAGCGTCTGGACATCCGAACGGCCTTCGCCCGTGATCAGCCAGTTCGCGCCTTCGAGCGCGGCATCGAGGCCGATTTCGCGCGCGACCACTTCCGCGCCCGTCTCGAAGCGCGCGCCGAGCATGTGCAGCGCGAAGCCGAGTCCGCCCGCCGCGCCCGCGCCGGGTTCGTTGCGCTTCGCGACGCCCATCGCGGGTTCGAGAAGATCGGCGAAATGGGTGAGGGCGGCGTCGATCGTCGCCACTTGTTCGGGCGTCACACCTTTTTGCGGACCGAAGATCGCGGTCGCGCCGTGATCGCCGGTGAGCGGATTGTCGACATCCGACATGCCGACGAACTTTGCATCCTTCACACGCGGATCGAGTCCCGATGCGTCGATGCGCGCGATCTGCGCCAGCGCCGACGGCACCGGTGCGAGTTCCTTGCCGGCCGCATCGAAAAGTTTGAGCCCGAGTCCGACGAGCAGGCCCGCGCCGCCGTCGTTGGTGCTGCTGCCGCCGAGCGCGACGTAGAACGTGCGCGCGCCGGAATCGAGCAGCGCGCGAATCGCCTCGCCCATGCCGAGCGTGCTGCGCTCGGTGACCGGCACGGCCATGCCATCCGGATCCGTGATGCCGACGACTTCCGCCGTTTCGATGATCGCGCCGCCATCGTCGAGCAGGCCAGTCGCGGCATCGCGACGCGCGGCGGCCGCGCCGCGCACGTTGAGCATGCGGCGCTCGCCGCCCGCCGAGAGCATCGCGTCGAGCGTGCCTTCGCCGCCGTCGGCCATCGGGCGGATGCGGATGTCGGCGTCCGGCCGTGCGCGCCTGATGCCTTCCGCGATGGCGTTCGCGACGCCTTCCGCGGAGAGCGAGCCCTTGAAGGAATCGGGAGCGATGACAACTACAGGAGCAGCAGACGTGGCGTTAGGCATGGTGTCTCGAATGTTCTGGTGTGAAGGAACGATTGAAAAGCCGCGGCGATGCCTTATCTATGCACTTGTTGCATGCGCTTCATGCCATGCGGCAATGGATTGCGCGCCGGACGGCTTCGTCGCTTGAATCATGCGCCGGCAAGCTTATCAGCGCGGCGCGCGCCGCAAAATAGCGGCGCGCCGATAACGGGAATTGTGCGCGTGGGAGCGCGTCCGAAAAACGCGGATTTACGCCGAAATTCGCCCATCAAACGGGCGCTTTTCCGGGCAAATTCGGCTGAAACGGCGTCTTGACGAATTCGTCGGACGGACCGCGCGGAATTGTTTGCTAAAATACTTGGCTCTGTTGACTGACACCGTGTCGGGCGACGTTCCGGCACGCCGCGAGATGCGTTTTTTACGCGTCTTTCGGCGCCAGGCGTCGATTTCGGCCGGCTCCCGCAGAGCCCGCATCCGGACCCGCGCCTTAAGAACCGCGGAAGAACCGAACACCGAATTTACGATTTACTCTAGGACGATTTCAGCCATGGCTAACGTAGTTGAGAACCTCGGCAAGCTCGAACGCCGCGTGACGATTTCCCTGCCGAAAGACACCGTGCAGAAGGAAGTGGATTCGCGCATCCGCCAGTTGGCCAAGAACGTGCGCATGCCGGGCTTCCGCCCGGGCAAGGTGCCGCTCAAGATGGTGACGCAGCAGTACGGCGGCCAGGTCGAGGCGGAAGTGCTGAGCGACAAGGTCGGCAAGGAATTCTTCGACGTCACGCGCGCCGAAAATCTGCGCGTCGCGGGCCAGCCGAGCTTCGCGCCGAAGTCGGAAGTCGCAGCCGACGCCTACGCGTTCGACGCGACCTTCGAGGTCTATCCGGAAGTGCAACTCGGCGATGTGGCGAACGCTGAAATCGAACGCACGGTCACGACCATCTCCGAAGCTGAAGTCGATCGCACGCTGGACATCCTGCGCAAGCAGCGCGTGCACTTCCACGCCCGCGGTGAAGCCGGCGAGCATGGCGACGGCGGCGAGAGCACGGCAGCGGCCGACGGCGACCGCGTGACGCTCGACTTCGTCGGCAAGATCGACGGCGTCGCGTTCGAAGGCGGCAGCGCGGAAGACTTCGCGTTCGTGCTGGGCGAAGGCCGCATGCTGCCCGAATTCGAGCAAGCCGCGACGGGCCTGAAGGTCGGCGAATCGCGCGATTTCGACCTCAAGTTCCCCGAGGACTACCACGGCAAGGACGTCGCGGGCAAAACGGCGCAGTTCACGATCACGGTCAAGAAGATCGAGTGGCCGCATCTGCCGGAAATCAACGCGGACTTCGCGAAGTCGCTCGGCATCGAAGACGGCGATCTCACGAAGATGCGCACCGAGATCAAGGACAACCTGGAGCGTGAAGCGAAGCGCCGCACGCAGCAGATCGTGAAGAACCAGGTCATGGACGCGCTCCTGAAAATCTCCGAGCTGGACGTGCCGAAGGCGCTGATCGAGCAGGATCAGCAGCGTCTCGTCGAAATGGCGCGCCAGGACCTGCAGCAGCGCGGCGTGCCGAACGCCGCCGACGCGCCGATCCCGGCCGAAATGTTCGCCGAGCAGGCCGAGCGCCGCGTGAAGCTGGGCCTCGTGCTGGCCGAGCTGGTGAAGGCCAACGAACTCCAGGCGAAGCCGGAACAGATCCGTGCTGAAGTGGACGAATTCGCCAAGAGCTACGAAGACCCGAAGGAAGTCGTCCGCTGGTATTATTCGAACCAGCAGCGCCTCGCCGAGATGGAAGCGTACGTCGTGGAAAGCAACGTCGTCGATTTCGTCCTGGGCAAGGCCAAGGTGACCGACAAGGAAGTCAGCTTCGAGGAACTGGCCAGCGCAACGGCGCAAGCCTGACGCGTTAGGCAAGGGGCGTGCGGAGTCGTCGGACTGACGGCTCGCACGCCTTTTTTGCATTAAAGTTTGGGCGTTTGCATGCCGTTCTATTGGATGTTCCTTTGTCGTTCAGTATCCCTATTCCGAACAAGGAAATTGCATGACCTTTCGCGCTGAATTGCTCGACACGTTGGCGTCCCACGCATCGCGGGACTTCGAAGCCCAGGCGCTCGGCCTCGTTCCGATGGTCGTGGAAACGAGCGGCCGCGGCGAGCGGGCCTATGACATTTATTCGCGCCTCCTGAAGGAGCGCGTGGTGTTTCTCGTCGGCGAGGTGAACGACCAGTCGGCGAACCTCGTCGTCGCCCAGTTGCTGTTCCTCGAAAGCGAGAACCCGGACAAGGACATCAGCCTGTACATCAACAGCCCTGGCGGCTCGGTTTCGGCCGGCATGGCGATTTACGACACCATGCAGTTCGTGAAGCCCGATGTCTCCACGCTGTGCATGGGTCTCGCCGCGAGCATGGGCGCGTTCCTGCTGGCGGCGGGCGCGAAGGGCAAGCGCGTCGCGCTGCCGAACGCGCGCGTGATGATTCACCAGCCGCTCGGCGGCGCGCGCGGTCAGGCATCGGACATCGAGATCCAGGCGCGGGAAATCCTGTACCTGAAGGAACGTTTGAATCAGTTGCTGTCGCATCACACGGGTCAGCCGGTCGAGCGCATCGCGCGCGACACTGATCGCGACAACTTCATGTCGGGCGACGATGCGCAAGCTTACGGCCTCGTCGACCAGGTGCTTCACAAGCGTCCCTGAAGGCGTCCGGAGCGGCGCCGCGCCGGCCCTCGGAGACGAAAAGCCGGCCAGGAGTGCGAAGTCGCGCGTGCGGCGCAACGCCAAAAACGCGCTTCTTTCGACCTCGCGGGTGCGAATCTGCGTCGTCGAATCGAAGCGCGTATCATGTAACAAGAGTGTCCGGAGGCTTACACATTTATGGCGGACAAAAAAGGTTCCAGCAGCGAAAAGCTGCTGTATTGCTCGTTCTGCGGAAAAAGCCAGCATGAGGTGAAGAAGCTCATCGCTGGGCCGTCGGTGTTCATCTGCGACGAATGTATCGATCTGTGCAACGAGATCATTCGCGACGAGGCAGCCGGCGCGGCGGAGGAGGCTGGGCTGACGAGGTCCGACCTGCCGAGCCCGCAGGAAATCAGCGATATCCTCAACCAGTACGTCATCGGCCAGGAACGCGCGAAGAAAATTCTCGCCGTGGCCGTGTACAACCATTACAAGCGGCTCAAGCATCTCGACAAGAAAGACGAGATCGAGCTGTCGAAGAGCAACATTCTTCTGATCGGGCCGACCGGCTCGGGCAAGACGCTGCTCGCGCAGACGCTCGCCCGCATGCTGAACGTGCCGTTCGTGATCGCGGATGCAACGACGCTGACCGAAGCCGGCTATGTCGGCGAGGACGTCGAGAACATCATTCAGAAGCTGCTGCAGAACTGCAACTACGAAGTCGACAAGGCGCAGCGCGGAATCGTTTACATCGACGAAATCGACAAGATCAGCCGCAAGTCGGACAACCCGTCCATCACGCGCGACGTGTCGGGCGAGGGCGTGCAGCAGGCATTGCTCAAGCTGGTCGAAGGCACGATGGCGTCGGTGCCGCCGCAAGGCGGACGCAAGCACCCGAACCAGGATTTCATCCAGGTCGATACGACCAACATCCTGTTCATCTGCGGCGGCGCGTTCGATGGGCTGGAAAAGGTCATCACGGACCGCACCGAGAAGACTGGTATCGGTTTCGGCGCGAGCGTGAAGAGCAAGCAGGATCGCGACGCAGGCGAAGTGCTGCGCGAAGTCGAGCCGGAAGATCTGATCAAGTTCGGTCTGATTCCTGAACTGATCGGCCGTCTGCCCGTGGTGGCGACGCTCGGCAAGCTCGATGAAGCCGCGCTCGTGAAGATTCTCATCGAACCGAAGAACGCGCTGGTGAAGCAGTATCACAAGCTCTTCGCGATGGAACGCGTGGAACTGGAAATCCGCCCGGCGGCGTTGCAGGCCATCGCGCAGAAGGCGATTCGCCGCAAGACCGGCGCGCGCGGCCTGCGTTCGATTCTGGAACAGGCGTTGCTCGACGTGATGTACGAACTGCCGACCATGAAGGGCGTTTCGAAGGTGATCGTCGACGACAACACGATCGACGGCGACGGCAAGCCGCTGCTCATCTACGAAGACGCACCGAAAGTAGCAGGATCGAACTGAAGCAGGCTGTGTGTCGGCGAAAGGCCGTTCATGGCGACGTGAACGGCCTTTTATTTTTTTCGGTTTATCTTGTGGACGTTACTGACGCGATCTTTGACTAACGACTTTTCCCTTCCGATAAAGGCTTGCAATAGCTCTGAACGGCCTTACTTACGACTGAACTGATTCCATTAATGGGGAAATGAAATGTCAGGAACCCAACTCCTCCCGCAGGAACGCATTACGCTGCCGCTGCTCCCGCTGCGCGACGTAGTCGTTTTCCCGCATATGGTGATTCCGCTCTTCGTCGGGCGGCCTAAGTCGATCAAGGCCCTCGAAGCCGCGATGGAAGGCGGCAAGCACATCATGCTCGTCGCCCAGAAGACGGCGGCGAAAGATGAACCGACCGAAAAGGACATGTACGAAGTGGGATGTGTCGCCAACATCCTGCAAATGCTGAAGCTGCCCGATGGCACCGTGAAAGTGCTCGTCGAAGGTTTGCAACGCGCCAAGACGCTCTCGATCGAAGAGCAGGAAACGCAATTCTCGTGCGACGTGATGCCGCTCGAGCCCGATCACGCCGACAGCGCTGAAACCGAAGCGCTGCGCCGCGCGATCGTTTCCCAGTTCGATCAGTACGTGAAGCTCAACAAGAAGATTCCGCCGGAGATCCTGACGTCGCTGTCGGGTATCGACGAAGCGGGTCGTCTTGCCGACACCATCGCCGCGCATTTGCCGCTCAAGCTCGATCAGAAGCAGCACATCCTCGAGATGTTCCCTGTGATCGAGCGTCTGGAGCATTTGCTCGCGCAGCTCGAAGCCGAAATCGACATCCTTCAGGTCGAGAAGCGCATTCGTGGCCGCGTGAAGCGTCAGATGGAGAAGAGCCAGCGCGAGTACTACCTGAACGAACAGGTCAAGGCCATTCAGAAGGAACTGGGCGAAGGCGAAGAGGGCGCGGATCTCGAAGAACTCGAGAAACGCATCACCGCCGCGCGCATGCCGAAGGAAGCCAAGAAAAAGGCCGATGCCGAGCTCAAGAAGCTGAAGCTCATGTCGCCGATGTCCGCGGAAGCGACCGTCGTGCGCAACTACATCGACACGCTGATCGGTTTGCCGTGGCGCAAGAAGAGCAAGGTCAACAATGACCTCACGAACGCCGAGCGTGTGCTGGACGAAGACCACTTCGGTCTCGAGAAGGTGAAGGAACGCATTCTCGAGTACCTCGCGGTTCAGCAACGCGTCGAGAAGGTGAAGGCGCCGATCCTGTGCCTCGTCGGGCCTCCGGGCGTCGGCAAGACTTCGCTTGGGCAATCCATCGCCCGTGCGACGAACCGCAAGTTCGTGCGCATGGCGCTGGGCGGCGTGCATGACGAGTCCGAGATTCGCGGTCACCGTCGCACGTATATCGGTTCGATGCCCGGCAAGATCCTGCAGAGCCTGACGAAGGTCGGCGTGCGCAATCCGCTTTTCCTGCTCGACGAAGTTGACAAGATGGGCATGGATTTCCGCGGCGATCCGGCTTCCGCGCTGCTCGAAGTGCTCGACCCGGAACAGAACCACACGTTCGCGGACCACTACATCGAAGTGGACTTCGACCTGTCGGACGTGATGTTCGTGGCAACGTCGAACTCGCTGAACATTCCGCCGCCGCTGCTCGACCGGATGGAAGTCATCCGTCTGTCGGGTTACACGGAAGACGAGAAGGTCAGCATCGCGACGCGTTACCTGTTGCCGAAGCAGAAGCGCAACAACGGCTTGAAGGACGGCGAGATCGATGTCACCGAGCAAGCCATCCGCGACATCATTCGTTACTACACGCGTGAAGCGGGCGTGCGTTCGCTCGAGCGCGAAGTATCGAAGATCTGCCGCAAGGTCGTGAAGATGTTGCTGCTGAAGAAGGCCGAAGGCGCCGTGAAGGTCGATGGCTCCAACCTCGACACCTTCCTCGGCGTGCGCAAGTATGACTTCGGTCTGGCCGCGAAGGACAACCAGATCGGTCAGGTCACGGGTCTTGCGTGGACGGAAGTCGGCGGCGATCTGCTGACGATCGAAGCGGCGGTGATGCCCGGCAAGGGCGGTGTGATCCGCACGGGTTCGCTCGGCGACGTGATGAAGGAATCCGTCGAAGCGGCGCGCTCGGTGGTGCGTTCGCGTTCGCGTCGTCTCGGCATCACGGACGAGTCCTTCGAGAAGAAGGACATTCACATCCACGTGCCGGAAGGCGCGACGCCGAAGGACGGTCCGTCCGCCGGTATCGCGATGACCACGGCGCTGGTGTCGGTGCTGACGGGCATTCCGGTTCGCGCGGATGTTGCGATGACGGGCGAAATCACGCTGCGCGGCGAAGTGCTGCCGATCGGCGGATTGAAGGAGAAGCTGCTGGCAGCGCATCGCGGCGGCATCAAGCTCGTGCTGATCCCCGAGGAGAACACCAAGGATCTGGCCGAGATTCCCGACAACGTGAAGAACGCCATCGAGATCGTGCCGGTTCGCTGGATCGATCGCGTGCTGGAACTGGCGCTCGAACGCGCGCCGGAGTCGTTGCCCGAGGAAGAAGCGAAGGCAACGCCGGTCACGGCCGAGCAAAAGGACGCGCCTGCATCGGGCGAGTTTGTGAAGCACTGAGCGCTTCTCGCGACACGGTTTCATCGCCGTGTTGCGTGATCGAAGCTAAAACCCGCGGGCGTTTGCCTGCGGGTTTTTCTTTTTGCGAAACGCTTTTCGAAGAGGTCTTCTAAAACGCTTCAAACCCGCGCCGAGTAAGGCTCAACCCCCGTTGACACGCTTCTTTCGGCTAAGTTAAATGAGCGCCGCATCCATCATATCGAGATGCCATTCGCATCGATGCTGGACCAGATCGATTACAACGTGCCAATACTGATTCGGGGATCACCATGAACAAGACGGAATTAATCGACCATATCGCGCAGCAAGCCGATATCTCCAAGGCCGCAGCCGGCCGCGCGCTCGAAGCGGTGATCGGCGGCGTGAGCGCGACGCTGAAGAAGGGCGGCACTGTGACGCTCGTCGGCTTCGGGACGTTCGCCGTGGGCAAGCGCACCGCGCGCACGGGCCGCAATCCGCGCACGGGCGATGCGATCAAGATCGAAGCCGCGAAGGTCCCGAAATTTCGCCCTGGCAAAGCGCTGAAGGATGCGCTAAACTAGCGGACTCGCTGGATACGGCGCTTCTCAAACGAAGCGCATGAATTCAGCGCAGCGCAAACCGAATGAATTTGCGGACCGGGTGCTTAGCTCAGTTGGTAGAGCGGCGCCCTTACAAGGCGTAGGTCGGGAGTTCGAGCCTCTCAGCACCCACCAGGTCTCAGTTCATTGCGCGCTACCCAGGAGCGGTAGTTCAGTTGGTTAGAATACCGGCCTGTCACGCCGGGGGTCGCGGGTTCGAGTCCCGTCCGCTCCGCCAGAATCGAACATGAAAGTCCCGCAAGCTGTATCGCTTGCGGGACTTTTCTGTTTTTTGCGCGTGATTCCGCGTCGTTAAGAATGCTAACGATTGCGCAAAGAAGCACGCGTCTGTGTACCGCTGATCCGCTGCACACAAGGTATTTCCGGAGCGTGAGACCTTTCACTACGGAAAGTCGGCGCGACTATTTCGCTCTTGAGAACGCAAATCCCATCTGCCTTTCGCCTTTTCCCCGTCCACTGTTGTAATATCGAGCGTTTTGTTATAACCACGCAGCGCACGCATGCTCGACTTTTTCCGTAATCACCAGCGCCTGATGATGGCTCTGCTGATCCTGATCATCGTGCCCGGTCTGGGCATGGTCGGGATCCAGGGCTTCAGCAACTATTTCGACGAAAGCTCCTACGTCGCCAGCGTGAATGGCCACAAGATCACGCGCGCGGAGTTCGACAGCGCCTTCCGTCAGCAAGTGGACCGCGCCCGCTCGATGCTCGGCGCGCAGTTCGACGCCAAGATGTTCGACACGCCCGAGGCACGCGCCGCGATGGTCGACAGCCTCGTGCAGCAACGCGCGATGGCCGACGAAACGCAGCGCCTGCATCTGACCGCGTCGGATGACGCCGTGCGCCGCGCGCTGCTTTCCGATCCGGTGATCTCGTCGCTGAAGAAACCCGACGGCAGCATCGACCTCGATCGCTACAAGCAACTGCTCGCAATGCAGGGCATGACACCCGCGCAGTACGACGAGCGCATGCGCTACACGATCGCGACCGAGCAGATTCCGGGCAGCATCCAGACGACGTCGTTCACATCGAAAGCGCTTGCGCAGAGTCTGACGGAGCTTGCCGAGCAGAAGCGCTCGGTGCAGGGTCTGTCGCTGCGTGCGGCCGACTACACCGCGAAGATCCAGCCCACCGACGCGCAGCTCAATGCGTACTACGACGCGCATCGCAACGACTTCGCGACGCCGGAGACGGCCACGATCCAGTATCTGCTGCTGTCGCCATCGACGGTCGCGGCGGCATCGAAGCCGAGCGACGCCGAGCTCAAGAAATATTACGACGACAACATCCAGCGCTATCGCACGGAAGCGGAAGTGCGCGCGAGCCACATTCTCGTGAACGCGCCGAAGGACGCGAGCGCGGCGGACAAGGCGAAGGCGAAGCAGAAAGCCGAAGAACTGCTCGCGCAAGTCAAGGCGCATCCCGACCAGTTCGCGCAGATCGCGCAGAAGAACTCGGACGATCCCGGTTCGGCGAGCAAGGGCGGCGATCTCGGCTACTTCGCGCGCGGCCAGATCGCGGGCGGCAAGGCTTTCGACGACGCCGCGTTCGGCCTGAAGAAGGGCGAGGTGAGCAATATCGTCGAGTCGGACTTCGGATATCACATCATCCAGGCGACCGATGTGAAGCCGTCCATCACGAAGCCGTTCGATGAAGTGAAAGATTCGCTCGCCAAGGACTATGCGGCCCAGCAAGGCACGAAGGGCTTCGCCGAAAACGCGCAAGGCTTCACCGATCTCGTCTACGAGAAGGCGAAAACGCTGCAACCCGCCGCGGACAAATACAAGCTGACGATCCAGACCGCGACGGTCGGCCCGAAGCCGAATCCGCAGTTGCCGCAGGACAATCCGCTCAACAATCCGAAGTTCCTCGCGGCCGTCTTCGCGCCGGACGCGGTGAAGGACCGCAACAACACGCAGGCCATCGACGTCGGCAACAACACGCTGATCGCCGCGCGCGTGACCGACTACAAGGCTTCGTCGGTTCCGGCGTTCGACGCCGTGAAGGACGACGTGCGCAAGAAGGTGATCGCGGAAATGGCCGCTGCGATGGCGAAGAAAGAAGGCGAAGCGAAGCTTGCGAATCTGCAGAAGTCGAAGTCGGCCGATGGTTTCACGTCGCCCGTCACGGTTTCGCGTAACGACGCGCAAGGCTTGCCGCCCGCTGCGCTGAGCGCGATCTTCAAGGTGGATGCATCGAAGCTGCCGGCTTATGTCGGTGTGGATCTCGGCGCGGACGGTTATGCGATCTATCGCGTGAACGGCATCGAGAAGGCCACGCCGGTTGCCGCCGATCGTCTCGCGGGGGCGCAGCAGCAGGTCGCGCAGGTCTATGCGCAAGCCGACATGGAGGCGTACATCAACGCGTTGAAGGCGCGCTCGAAGGTCAAGCTTAGCCAGGCGCCGCCGCCGTCGTCGTCGAACTGATCGACGCTGGCGTCGTTAAAAAAGCCCCGCTACCGAAAGGATGCGGGGCTTTTGCTTGGGCTACGCCACCGTCAAGCAGGCAGGCGTCAGAGACTCGCTTACAGGCAAGCCTGGATATCGCCGGTGGCCTGGCTGCCGGCAGCGCCCGAGGCGCGGAAACCGACCCACGTGCCCGAACCCGACCATGCGGGTCGAACGACAGCCGCAGCGCCGCTCGGCGGTTGCTGGCCGGGAACGTACACGTCGACGGCCTGATCGTTCGCCAGCGTGTCCTGCGACACGACTTGCTGCTGCGACGCGTCGGCCCACTTCTGGGCGACGCATTGCGCGACGACCTTCGGCGCCTTCTGGCTCGTGCCGACCTGCTGCACGCCGGCAGGCGGCTGAGCGGCGCAGGCCGAGATCGCAACGGTCAGGGCGAGAAGAGGGATAAATTTCACGTGACCTCCTTGTAGAGTCGCTCACGAAACGAGCGGGGTTATAAGAGTTACGCGAAAGTCTCAGAGATCTGAATCTTGGCCGTGCTCCGCGTTGGATTGCTAAAGCTGTCGCGCGTCCGGCGTCTTCGTTAGTGCGACGCACTGGCGCCCAGCAAGGGTTTCAAGGTTGGCCAGACGTTATCCAATAGCAAAGGCTGGGCCTGCACCGTCGGATGAATCTGGTCGGCCTGGAACATGGCGGGCTTGTCAGCGATACCCGCAAGCAGAAACGGCACGAGCGGCACGTTCTTGTCCTTCGCGATACGCTCATAGACCGCGTGGAACTTTTGCGTGTAGTCGGGGCCGTAATTGGGCGGAACGTACATGCCGATGAGTAAAACCTTCGCATGCGCGGCCTGCGATGCATCGACGATGCTGCGCAGATTCGTCTCCGTCGTCGGGAGCGGTACGCCACGCAGCGCGTCGTTCGCGCCGAGCTCGACGATCACGACCGCGGGCTTGATGCGCGAAAGCACCGCGGTCAGGCGCGCGCGCCCGCCGCTCGTGGTGTCGCCGCTGATGCTCGAATTGGCGACGCTATAATCGAAACGCTCCTTCGCCAGCTTGTCGCGCAGCAGATTGACCCAGCCGGTGTCGCGTGGCAAACCGTATTCGGCCGACAGACTATCGCCCAGCACGACGATTGCGGGCTTCGGCTGCGATGCCGCCTGCGCATCTGCGGCGTGCGCGGTCGCACAACATGCCGTCATCATCGCGATCGCGGAAGCGAAGCCGCGCAAGTTTATTTTCAAGGTGTCCATGCAAAACAATATCGAGCCGGTCATCGAAGTACGGGGATTAAGCAAGCGAGTGAAGGACGCAACGGGCGAGCTCACGATTCTCGATCACATCGATCTGTCGATCGCGAAGGGCAGCAGCGTCGCGATCGTCGGCGCATCGGGCTCGGGCAAGTCGACATTGCTCGGCCTGCTCGCCGGTTTGGACAGCGCGAGCGAGGGCTCGGTTCGTCTGCTCGGCAAGGAGTTGTCCACCTTGAACGAAGACGAGCGCGCCGCGCTCAGAAGCGGCGCCGTCGGCTTCGTGTTCCAGTCGTTCCAGTTGATGCCGCATCTGACCGCGCTCGAAAACGTGATGCTGCCGCTCGAGTTGCGCGCCCAGACGCCGCACAGCGAGATCGCCGCGCGCGCGCGTTCGCTGCTCGATCAGGTCGGACTGGCGCAACGCACAGGACATTATCCCAAGGTGCTGTCCGGCGGCGAGCAGCAGCGTGTCGCGCTCGCGCGCGCGTTCGTCACGCATCCCGCCGTGCTCTTCGCCGACGAACCCACCGGCAGCCTCGATGCCGCCACGGGCTACGCGATCATCGATCTGATGTTCGAGATGAATCGCCGCAACGGCGCGACGCTCGTGCTCGTCACGCATGATCAGGAACTCGCGGAACGTTGCGATGCCACGGTGACGATCGAAGCGGGGCGTCTCGTCAACGGTCTCGGCGTGTAAAAAGGCCCGCAACGCAAAAGCGTCGCGGGCCATCGACGACAACGCCGGGCGTCAGCGCTTCAACGCACTGCGCGCACGCGCGATCAGCGCCGAGGTCGACGAATCATGCTTGGCCGCATCGACGTTCGCGGCGGTGATATCGGCCTCGACGACCTTGCCGAGAATCTTGCCGAGCTCCACGCCCCACTGATCGAACGAGTTGACGTCCCACACCGTGCCTTGCACGAGCACCTTGTGTTCGTACAGCGCGATGAGCGCGCCGAGCGACTGCGGCGTGAGCGCATCGAGCATGATGGTCGTGGTCGGGCGGTTGCCGGGGAAGCTCAGATGCGTCGCGAGTTCTTCCTTGCCCGGACCGGCCACCTTCTTCGCTTCCTCCAGCGTGCGGCCGAGCATCAGCGCCTCGCTCTGCGCAAAGCAGTTGGCGAGCAGCTTCGCGTGATGATCGACAAGCGGATGCTCCGGCGTCATCACGGCGATGAAGTCGATCGGGATCAGCGTCGGGCCCTGATGCAGCATCTGGAAGAATGCGTGCTGGCCGTTCGTGCCCGGCTCGCCCCAGATCACGGCGGCGGTCGGATAATCGACCATCTTGCCGTCGAGCCGCGCGGACTTGCCGTTGCTTTCCATCTCCAGTTGCTGGAGATACGACGGCAGATAGTGCAGCGCCTGCGAATACGGCGCGATCAGATCGCTCTGCGAGCCGAAGAAGTTGCGATACCAGATGCCGATCATGCCCATCAGCACGGGCAGGTTCTTGTCGAGCGGCGCGGTGCGGAAGTGCTCGTCCATCGCGGCCGCGCCTTGCAGGAGCGCGTCGAAATTCTGCGGACCGACGGAGAGCATGATCGAGAGACCCACGGCCGACCACAGCGAGTAACGGCCGCCGACCCAGTCCCACATCTCGAACACGTTTTCTTTCGCGATACCGAACTTGACCACTTCGGCCGGATTCGCCGAGACGCCGACGAAGTGCTTCGACAGCTGATCTTCGGGACAGCCGGACTTCAGGAACCAGTCGCGCATCGAATGCGCGTTGGTCATCGTTTCGAGCGTCGTGAAGGTCTTGGAGACGACGATCGCGAGCGTCTCTTCGGCATCGACTTGCTGGAGCACGCTCCAGAGATCGGCGCCATCGACATTCGATACGAAGTGCGTGTCGAGATCCTTCGACGCGAGATGATGCAGCGCGTGCACGACCATCTTCGGGCCGAGATCCGAGCCGCCGATCCCGATGTTCACCACGTGACGGATGCGCTTGCCGCTATAGCCTTTCCACGAGCCGTCGCGCACGCGGTCGGAGAAGGCGGCCATCTTGGCCTTTTCCTTCTGCACCTGCTCGTAGAAGGGCGCGTCGGGCGACTGGGCGCGCAGCGCGGTATGCAGCACCGCGCGATGCTCGGTGATGTTGACGATATCGCCACGGAACATCGCGTCGCGGCGTTCGGTGACCTTGGCTTGCTGCGCGACCTCGACGAGCAGCTTGAGCGTTTCGTCCTTGACGCGGTTCTTGGAGAAGTCGATTGCGAGGCCGCCGCCTTCGAAGGTCAGGCGCTCGGCGCGCGTCGGCGCGGTGTCGTGCTCGGGCGCGAACCAGTCGCGCAGGCGCTCGCCGGAGATGGCATCGTAATGCGACTGGAGCGCCGACCAGGCAGGAAGCGAATTGAGCATCGAGTTTTGGGTCATGAGCGGTCCGTTAGTCTGAGAGTGACAGAGGAATACGTTCGTGCGATTGCGGCTCGGCTTGCCTGTGCGTGTCGTGTCTGGTGAACGCGACTGAAACACGAGTGAGCGGCCGCGGTTGCCCGAATCAAAAAAGAGTATAGCGACGATGCATGACCGGATGCTTGCAAAGCGTCACGATGGCTTTGCAGGCGAGCGTCCGAAAACCGTCAGCTTCGCGCGTGCTCCGCGTAAAAGCGGCGGTTGATGAGACTGCGCACGACGGGGGCGAGTTCGCCCGCGGTCAGTCCGGCCGGGCCGATGCCGTCGTCGGTGAGTGTCTGCGCGGCGAGCCCATGCAGATAGACGCCCGCGAGCGCGGCTTCGTAAGCCGGCAGCTTCTGCGCGAGCAATGCTCCGATCAATCCGCCAAGCACGTCGCCGGTGCCGCCTGTCGCGAGGCCGGCGTTGCCGGTCGGGTTCACCGAGACGCGGCCATCGGGCGACGCGATCACCGTGCCCGAGCCCTTGAGCACCGCGATCGCCGCATAGCGCGCGGCGAGCTGGCGCGCGGCGGCGATGCGGTCGGCCTGAACGGTTTTCGCGTCGGTTTGCAGGAGGCGCGCCGCTTCGAGCGGATGCGGCGTCAGGATGCACGGATCGCCCTGAGCGCCCCGCGTCGCGACGGCGGACGCGAGCGCCTCGTCTTTCGCGACGAGATTGAGCGCGTCGGCGTCGAGGAGTTTCGGGACGTCGAGCTTCAGCACGTCCGCGAGCACGTTTTTCGCGCGCTCGCTCGTGCCCATGCCGCAGCCGATCGCCAGCGCGTCCATCCTGTCGAGCGCGAAGCCGTCGGCGCGATGCAGCATCAGTTCGGGATGAGGCGGATCGTAAGGCGGAAAGCCGTCGCCCAGAAACGCGACGTGCACTTTTCCCGCGCCACCGTACAGCGCCATGCGCGCGGCGAGAAGCGGCGCGCCGCACATGCCGGTATCGCCGCCGATCACCGCGAGCGAGCCGAACGTGCCCTTGTTGGTCGCGTTGTCGCGCGGCGGCATGCACGGGCCGAAGAGCGCGGGCGCGTTGAGCACGATCGAGGGCGCGGCGCTCGATTCGATCTCCAGCGTCGAAACGAAAAGCCGACCCGTCAGATCGCGGCCCTGCGACGTGAAATGACCCGGTTTCGCGCCGATGAACGTGATGGTGTCGGTCACGCGCACGGCTTCGCCGCCGTTCACGGGCGCGCCGGTGTCGCTGTTCAGGCCGCTCGGGACGTCGAGCGCGAGCACGCGGCCGGAAGCAGCGCAACGGCGCGTCATGCGCGCGGCGATATCGGCGAACACGCCTTCGAGCGCGCGCGTGAGACCGATGCCGAACATGCCGTCGACGAGCCAGCCGAAGCCGTCGAACGATGCGGGCGGCTGGCCGTCGATCGGCACGCCCGCCGCGCGCGCCGATTCGAGCGCCCAGCGCGCGTCGTCAGGCTTGACTTCGACCGGCATGCACACGCGCACGGCAATCCCCGCTCGATGCAGCCGCTCGGCCATCACGAGCGCGTCGCCGCCGTTATTGCCGGGACCGGCCACGAGCCATACCGGCCGTGCGCGGGAATCGGGATCGTGCTCGATCACATCGATGAGGCATTGCGCGGCGGCCGCACCCGCGCGCGCCATCAGCGTGTGGGGCGGCAGCGCCGCGGCTGCGCGCGCTTCGAGCGTGCGCAGCTCGGTGAGCGTCAGCAGCGCGAGCGGATCGTCTTTGGGGCTGAAGTAGGGCGAGCGGGCAGCGGTCATGGCGGCGGCGGGAAGGGCGATCGGAAACCCGGCGTTTTCGCAGCAATCGTGCCCGTCGCGGCGGCGCGCGCCGCGAGGTCGCTAGAAGCGTTCGATGCTCAGCGCGGCAAGCGTGCTGGCGGGCAAATCGGGCGTGACGCCGGAGACGAGGTCCGCGATCACTTTAGCAGACCCGCACGCGAGGCCCCAGCCCGCCGGGCCGTGCGCCGCGCTCACGAAAAGCCGCGGATGGCGGGCCGCGCCGACGATCGGCAGCCCGTCGGCGGTGATCAGCCGCAGACCGTCCCACGCGCGCGCGGCGGAGACTCGCGCGG
Source organism: Caballeronia jiangsuensis (assembly GCF_046030135.1). NCBI lineage: Bacteria > Pseudomonadati > Pseudomonadota > Betaproteobacteria > Burkholderiales > Burkholderiaceae > Caballeronia > Caballeronia jiangsuensis. The sequence goes on along the minus strand of NZ_JAQQDB010000043.1, from coordinate 37,785 downwards.
CGCCCGGAATCCAGTCGTGCGTGCCCTGGCCGAGCAAATCGAGCGCGCGCCGGGACAGCGTGGCGTCGAGCGGCTTGTCGGCCTTCGACGCGCTCTGGAACACGCCCGCGCCGCCCACGCGCAGCCGCTGGTTCACGCGCGTCATGGTGATGCGCTTGACCGTATCGACGACCGTGAGATGCGGCACGCGCTCCTCATACGCGACGGGCGCGGTCAGCGTGTGCACACGCAGCGGAAAGAGCGAGGACGCCGATTTCATTCCGCCGACGAGCCCCGGCGTTCCGGTGCCCGCCGCGACGACGATCGCATCCGCGGTGATCAGCTCGACGTCGGCGCTGCGCTTCCTGCCCTCGTTCGGATCGCCGAGTTCGACCGCGGCGCGCGCGCCGTCCAGCCGGACCGACGCGACGCTCCGATGCATGCGGAACTGCACGCCGTCGTCTTCGAGCACCTGCTTCAGTTGCTTCGTGAAGAGCGGGCAGTTCGCCGTGCGTTCCTCGGGCAGCAGCACGCCGCCCGCAAATTCGGGATAGTCCGGCACGGAAGGCTCGACGGCGACGCATTCCTCGGGCGTCAGGAGCCGGTACGGCACGCCGCAGCCCTTGAGCAGATCGATGGCCGGCTGCGCGTCTTCGAGTTCGCGCGGCTGCCGGAATACGTGCAGCATGCCGCGGCGTTGCTCAAAATCAAGTTCCAGACGGCTTTCGATGTCCGCCAGCACGCCTCGCGACAACTCGACGAGCGGCTGCAGATGCGCGTATTGCGCCGCGAACGCATCGGGATCGCGCAGCGTCGCGAGTTGCTTGATGAAATCGCGCGCGGCCGAATCGAAGCCGGTCTTGACCACCATGCCGCTTTGCTTCGAGCGGCTCGATGCCATGAAGGTCGGGCCGAACCAGACATCGAGCGGCGAGGGCAGAAGCGGGCCGCCCTGGCCGTAGGTCGCGCCTTGCGCGACGGTCGCGTGGCGCTCGATCACGCAGACGCGATGCCCGGCCGCATGCAACTGATAAGCGGTGGCGATGCCGGCGATTCCTCCGCCGATGACGATGACATCCATGACTTTTTTTGTGCCCGAAGGCGCGAGATTGCAGTGCTGCGCGGCGTGACGCGCGGGCGGAAGCGCCCGAAGCCGCGCGCCTTGACGGTAAAACGACGGAACCGGCGGCGCGACTTTACGCCGGACCCGAAGAAAGCGCGCCATGATAGCGCCAAAATCGTTTGCGAGGGACGGCAAGCCGCGCGGTCGTGGGCCGCGCGGCGCGCTGCGCTGAGCGCGGCCGGGCAAGTCCCGGTGATTTCGAGATGAGCATTCGATGCATTCGGCATCGCCGGGCCGCCGCCGTGCGCCGTTCGCCCGGACCGCCCCGGCCGATTTCGAGACGCTTCCGGGTTATAATCGCGGTCTTCCTTTCGCCTCACGCCGTTTTGCGCGCTCGAGTCCGAATTTGCGAATTTTCTGGATTCGCAAAAATGCGAGCGTCGCGCGAGCGGCACACAGACGTCATCGACGCACCGTCACAATGGCCCACTTCTCGTGTTTCCCCGGCGCTTCGGCCCTCTCCGATTTTCGTCAGACCCGCCTTCTCGAAACGCTCGCCCGCATCGACGCGAATATCGTCGGCGTGCGCGGCCAGTATCTGCATTTCGTCAACGCGTCCGAGCCGCTCACCGACGATGACACCAGCCGCATCGACGCGCTGATGCATTACGGCGCGCCGTTCGACGCATCGAAGGAACGCGGCCACGTCGAAACTTTCATGGTCGTGCCGCGCTTCGGCACGGTTTCGCCTTGGGCGAGCAAGGCGACCGACATCGCGCATCACTGCGGGCTCGAGAAGGTGCGGCGCATCGAGCGCGGCGTCGAGTACTCGGTCATCATGAAAAGCGGCTTTCTCGGCGGCAAGAAGGCGCTGTCGGACGAAGCGCGCGCGGCCGTCGCGGATGCGTTGCACGACCGCATGACGGAAAGCGTCGCGGCATCGCGCGATCAGGCGCTGCATCTCTTCGATGAACTGCCCGCCAAGCCCTTGCAGACGGTCGATATCATCGGCGCGGGCCGCAAGGCGCTGGAAGCCGCGAATATCGAACTCGGGCTCGCGCTCGCGGACGACGAGATCGACTATCTGGTGAGCGCGTTCGAAGATCTGAAGCGCAATCCCACCGACGTCGAACTGATGATGTTCGCGCAGGCCAACAGCGAACACTGCCGCCACAAGATCTTCAACGGCGAATGGACCATCGACGGCGAGAAGCAGGACATGTCGCTGTTCCAGATGATCCGCAACACTGAAAAGCTGAATCACGAAGGCACGATCGTCGCGTATTCAGACAACTCGGCGATCATGCAGGGCGGCATCGCGGAACGCTGGTTCCCGCGCGGCCGCGACGAGCAGTATCAGCGTCATGTGGAAATGACCCACACGCTGATGAAGGTCGAGACGCACAACCATCCGACCGCGATTTCCCCGTTCGCGGGCGCGGCGACGGGCTCCGGCGGCGAAATCCGCGACGAAGGCGCGACGGGCCGCGGCGCGCGGCCGAAGGCCGGTCTCGCGGGCTTCACGGTGTCGAATCTCGATTTCCCCGATGCGCGCGAAAAATGGGAAAACGATCGCGATGCCGCCGTGCCGCTCGCATCGCGCAATCCGGCCGACCAGCACGCGCCGTACGGCCGGCCCGACCGCATCGCGTCGCCGTTGCAGATCATGATCGACGGGCCGATCGGCGCCGCGGCCTTCAACAACGAATTCGGCCGCCCGAACCTCGGCGGCTACTTCCGCACCTACGAGCAGAACGTCGCGGGCCGCGTGCGCGGCTATCACAAGCCGATCATGATCGCGGGCGGCATCGGCAATATTTCGGATCAGCACACGCACAAGAACGATCTGCCGGCCGGCACGCTGCTGATCCAGATCGGCGGGCCGGGCATGCGCATCGGCATGGGCGGCGGCGCGGCGTCGTCGATGGCGACCGGCGCGAACACCGCCGAGCTCGACTTCGACTCGGTCCAGCGCGGCAATCCGGAAATCCAGCGCCGCGCGCAGGAAGTCATCAACACCTGCTGGCAGATGGGCGACGGCAATCCGATCCTGTCGATTCACGACGTCGGCGCGGGCGGCATTTCGAATGCATTCCCGGAACTCGTCGATGGCGCGGGCAAGGGCGCGCGTTTCGATCTGCGCAAGGTGCAGCTCGAGGAAAGCGGTCTTTCGCCGCGCGAAATCTGGTCGAACGAGGCGCAGGAGCGTTACGTCCTCGCGATTTCACCCGCCGATCTGCCCGCGTTCCAGGCCATCTGCGAGCGCGAACGCTGCCCGGTGGCAGTCGTCGGCGTGGCGACGGAAGAGCGCCAGTTGAAGCTGATCGACGACGCGAACGAAGGCCAGGAACCCGTCGATATGCCCATGGACGTGCTGCTCGGCAAGCCGCCCAAGATGCATCGCGACGTGAAGCGCGAGAGCACGCAGTTCACGCCGGTCGATGTGACCGGCCTGCCGCTGTCGGCGGTCGCGGTCGATGTGCTGAAGCATCCGACGGTCGCGAGCAAGTCGTTCCTCATCACCATCGGCGACCGCTCGGTGGGCGGCACGACCGCGCGCGACCAGTTCGTCGGGCCGTGGCAGGTGCCCGTCGCCGATTGCGCGGTCACGACGATGGACTACGCGGGCTTTCGCGGCGAAGCAATGACGATGGCCGAGCGCACGCCGCTCGCCGTCATCGACGCGCCCGCATCGGGCCGCATGGCGGTGGGCGAAGCGGTGACGAACATCGCGTCGGCGCCGATCGAATCGCTGAACAAGCTGAAGTTGTCGGCGAACTGGATGGCCGCGTGCGGCAGCGCCGGTGAAGACGCCGCGCTCTACGAGACGGTGAAGGCGATCGGCATGGAGCTGTGCCCGGCGCTCGGCATCAGCATTCCGGTCGGCAAGGATTCGCTGTCGATGCGCACCAAGTGGCAGGACGCACGCGGCGGCGCGCGCGAAGTGGTGTCGCCGGTGTCGCTGATCATCTCGGCGTTCGCGCCCGTGGAAGACGTGCGCCGTCATCTGACGCCGCAGCTCGTCAACGACGCCGGCACGGTGCTGATCGCGATCGATCTGGGCCGCGGCCGCAACCGCATGGGCGGCAGCATCCTCGCGCAGGTGACGCAGCAAGTCGGCGATGCCGTTCCCGACGTCGACGATCCCGAAGACCTCAAGCGCTTCTTCGCCGCGATCCAGGCGCTCAACGCCGATGGCAGGCTGCTCGCCTACCACGACCGCTCCGACGGCGGTCTGTGGGCGACGGTCTGCGAAATGGCGTTCGCGGGTCACGTGGGCGTGTCGCTGAACGTCGACATGCTGACGCTCGACGCCGAACACGAATCCGACTACGGCGACGCGAAGGACTGGGCGAAGCAGACGAGCGGCCGCCGCGACGACCGCACGATCCGCGCGCTGTTCTCGGAAGAGCTCGGCGCGGTGGTGCAGGTGCGCGCATCGGACCGCGACGCGGTGCTCGGCGCGCTGCGCGAGCATGGCCTGTCGGCGTGCTCGCATGTGATCGGCAAGCCGAACGAAAACGGCGCGATCGAGATCTATCGCGACGCGAAGAAGATTTTCGATGCGCCGCGCGCCGAGCTGCATCGCGCGTGGAGCGAGGTGAGCTGGCGCATCGCGCGTCTGCGCGACAACCCGGCCTGCGCGGATGCCGAATACGACGCGCTGCTCGATGCCGCCGACCCCGGCATTTCACCCGTGCTGAGCTTCGATCCGGCCGAAGACGTCGCCGCTCCGTTCATCGCGACGGGAAAACGTCCGCGTGTCGCGATTCTGCGCGAGCAGGGCGTGAACTCGCATCTCGAAACGGCCTACGCGTTCGATCGCGCCGGCTTCGATGCGCACGACGTCCACATGAGCGACCTGCTCGAAGGCCGCGCGACGCTCGCCGATTTCGCGGGCGCAGTCGCGTGCGGCGGCTTCTCGTACGGTGACGTGCTGGGCGCGGGCGAGGGCTGGGCAAAGACGATCCGCTTCAATCAGCGTCTCGCCGACATGTTCGCCGCGTTCTTCGGCCGCGCCGACACCTTCGCGCTCGGCATCTGCAACGGCTGCCAGATGATGTCGAGTCTCGCGTCGATCATTCCCGGCGCGGAAAACTGGCCGAAGTTCACGCGCAACAAGTCGGAGCAGTTCGAGGCGCGCTTCTCGCTCGTCGAGGTGCAGAGCTCGCCGTCGATCTTCTTCGCCGGCATGGAAGGCTCGCGCATTCCGGTGGCGGTCGCGCACGGCGAAGGTTTCGCCGACTTCTCGCAGCAGGGCGATCAGGCGCAGGCGCTCGTCGCGATGCGCTACGTCGATCATCGCGGCAATGCGACGGAGCAGTATCCGTTCAACCCGAACGGCTCGCCGCAGGGCATCACGTCCGTGACGACGCCCGATGGCCGCTTCACCGTGCTGATGCCGCACATGGAGCGCGTGCATCGCAACGTGCAGATGAGCTGGACGCCCGACGACTGGACCACCGACGGCAGCCCGTGGCTGCGCGTGTTCCAGAACGCGCGACGCTTCCTCGGCTGATCGCGCTTCGCGTCAGAATTTGCGTCAGAAACAACAAAGCCGCCCGAGGGCGGCTTTGTCATGGATCGCGGATGCGCGAACGGGACGATCAGGCAAGCACGCTTACTTGATCACCGCCTTGCTTCGCAGACCTTCTTCGAATGCCTGCAGCTTTTCCTGCTGAATCTGCTGCGCGATCTGCGTCTTGACCTGATCGAGCGGCGGCGGGGCGATTTCACGCGAATCGTCCAGGCGGATCACGTGCCAGCCGAACTGCGTCTTCACCGGCTCCGGCGTGACTTCGCCCTTCTTCAGCTTCTCCGCGGCGGCGCCGAATTCCGGCACATAAGCCGAAGGCGACGACCAGTCCAGATCGCCGCCGTTCTTGCCCGATCCCGGGTCTTTCGAATATTGCTTGGCGAGATCTTCGAAGCTCGCGCCGGCCTTGATCTTCGCGATCAGATCCTTCGCCTGCGCTTCGTCCGCGACGAGAATGTGATGCAAATGCAGTTCCTTGCCGCCACCGTTCTGCTTGACGAGCTGGTCATAGCGCGCCTTGATCTCGGCGTCGGTCGGCGTGTTCTTCTTCACGAAGTCTTCGATCAGCGCGCGCAGCACGACGGTCTGCTGCGCCACGGCGACCTGCGCCTTCACGTCGGGACGCGTCGCGATGCCTTCACGCGCGGCTTCCTGCATCAGGATTTCGCGGTTGATGAGTTCTTCGCGCACGGCCTGCTGAAGTTGCGGCGAGTCCTGCTGACCCTGTGCGACGAGCTGCTTCACGAGCGCATCGGCGCGCGACGTGGGAATCGGCGTGCCATTGACGACGGCGACGTTTTGCGCAAAGGCGGGCGCAGCCGCGAACGCAGCCAGCAACACCCAGACGCGGGTTTTTTTCAAAGTCATCGGAGGTTCCTAACTGAGCAAACAGACGCCTTCAAAGGCGAATTTAAGAGGCAAAGCTTTGTGATGAAGCGCGCGCGCGTCTATTCGAATTGTTCTGCGAACTCCTGCGGCGTGTAAGCCCGGATCGCGAGCGCGTGCACGCCGCGCCGCATTTCCTCGGCCAGCGCATCATACACCAGCCGATGCCGCGCCACGCGCGCCTTGCCGGCGAAGCACGCCGCGACGATCGTCACCGTGTAGTGGCTGCCGGCCGCCGCACCCGCATGGCCCGCGTGCGCCGCGCTGTCGTCGTCGATATGCACCGATTGCGGTTGCAGCGTCTCGTTCAGGCGCGCTTCGAGATGCGCGATCTTGTCCGCCGCCGACGCGCTCATGAAATCGAACGATGCGTTCATTGTCCGTCCTCCTTCATGTGTTTCGCGAGCCAGAAACTCTGCGCGACGATGAACAGGACGAGACAGCCCGTCGCACCGAAGAGCTTGAAGTTGACCCACTGATCCGTCGTGTAGTTATACGCGACGAAGAGATTCACGATGCCGAGCAGCGCGAAGAACACGGCCCACGCGACATTCAATTGTCCCCACACGCGATGCGGCAGCACGATCTGCTTGCCCATCATCGCTTCGATCAGATTTTTTCTGAAGCCGATCTGCGCGACGATCAGCGCGAACGCGAACAGCCAGTAGAGCGCCGTCGGCTTCCATTTGATGAAGGTGTCGTTGTGCAGCACGAGCGTCGCGCCGCCAAACACGACGACGACGCCGAGGCTCACCCACAGCATCGGATCGACCTTGCGATGACGGAACGCGACCCAGGCGATCTGCACGAGCGTCGCCGCGATCGCAACCGCCGTCGCGGTATAGATGCCCCAGACCTTGAAAGCGACGAAAAAGAGAATGATCGGAAACAGATCGAACAGAAATTTCATTGGCGTCCGGACGTGATGGGCATCGGATGGATGCGAGGCGCGCGAGGGAAGAACGCCCGCTCGAACGGAGCGGGCGTCGGTACGGCGTGGCACGGTCGCTCCCCGAGCGAGGGTGCCGGGCTCGCGCTTACTTGGGTTCGAATTGTAGCGCAGCCGAGTTGATGCAATACCGCAGGCCGGTCGGCGCGGGGCCGTCCTCGAATACATGGCCGAGATGCGCGCCGCAGTTCTTGCACAGCACTTCGATGCGCAGCATGCCGTGCGTGCGGTCGGTTTTCTCCTGGATCACTTCGCCGTTGATCGGCTTGAAGTAACTGGGCCAGCCGCAACCGGCATCGAATTTCGTGGCGGATTCGAAAAGCGGCGTGCCGCAGCACACGCAATCGTAGACGCCGCGCTCGTCGTGATCCCAGTATTTGCCCGTGAACGGGCGCTCGGTCACGGCGTGGCGCGTGACCTGATACTGCATGTCGTCCAGTTCACGGCGATAGGTGGCGTCGTCTTTCTGCAGCGGATAGTTCGTCGGGGTGTCTTCTCTGCTCATCTCTCGTTCCTTTGGTCTGGCCGGGAAGGCCTTGTATATGAGGGCGATCCTACGAAGAACAACTGACTTCGAGGTCGCTCGCCCAGTTGGGCGGCAGGCCGGCATAAGCCTCGTATTGCGGCTGTTCGTCATACGGATGGCGCAGCACGTCCAGGAGGCGCTCCACTTCCGAAAAGTCCTTCTCGGCCGCCCGGCGGATTGCCTGTTCGGCCAGATGATTGCGCAGCACGTACTTCGGATTCACGCGATTCATCGCCGTGGCGCGCGCGGCGTCGTCGCGCGGCTCGTGCGCCAGGCGCTCGCGATACTGCACGGCCCACGCATCGAAGGCGGCGCGGTCGAGGAACAGATCGCGAACCGGTGCATCCTGGCTCGCGTCGGATTTCGAGAGCTTCGACAAGTTCCGGAACGTGAGCGTGAAGTCCGCGCGATTCGCATGCATGATTTCGAAGAGACCGTTGGCGAGCTTGTCGTCGCCGTCGCGCTCGATTTCGAGGCCGAGCTTCGCGCGCATCGTCGCGACGAGCGCGGGCCCGAAACGATCCTTGTATCGCTCCATCACCTTCTGCGCCTCTTCGACCACGCGCTCGGCGCGTCCTTCCTCCGGCAGATTCCCGCCAAAGAGCGGCACGAGCGCCTGCGCGAGACAGAAGAGGTTCCAGTATCCGACCTGCGGCTGGCGGCCATAGGAATAGCGCCCCTGCGTATCCGAGTGATTGCAGACGTGATGCGCGTTGAAGGCGTCCATGAAGCCGAACGGACCGTAGTCGATCGTGAGGCCGAGAATCGACATGTTGTCGGTGTTCATCACGCCGTGGCAGAAGCCCACGCCTTGCCACTGCGCCATCAGATCGGCGGTGGAGCGCACGGCTTCGTCGAGCAGCGCGAGATAGGGATCGTCGGCGTCGCGGCAGTGCGGATAAAAGCGGTCGATCACGTGATCGGCGAGCGTTCGCAGATCGTCGATGCGGTCGTTCGCATAGAAGTGCTCGAAGTGGCCGAACCGCACGAAGCTCGGCGATACGCGCGTGACGATCGCCGCCGTTTCAATGGTCTCGCGGCGCACCGGCAGATCCGAGCCGATGACGGCGAGCGCGCGCGTCGTCGGAATGCCGAGATGGTGCATCGCTTCCGAGCACAGAAACTCGCGGATCGACGAACGCAGCACCGCGCGGCCGTCGCCCATGCGCGAGTAGGGCGTGCGTCCCGCGCCCTTCAGTTGCACTTCGAGGCGCGCGCCATCGTGTCCAACTTCGCCGAGCGTGAGCGCACGGCCATCGCCCAGTTGACCCGCCCACACGCCGAATTGATGCCCCGAATACACGGCCGCATAGGGCAGCGAATCGCTCGCCCAGTCGCGTGTCGGATTGCCGGCGAAGTACGCGGCGAATGCATCTTTTTCGGCGCCGGTGGCGACTTGCGGATCGAAACCGAGCGTTTCGGCCATCTCGCGCGAAAGCCCGACGAGATACGGATCGGGCACTGGCGCGGCGGGAAGACGCGTGAGAAAAGCGCTGCCGAGCGCGGCGAACGAACCGGGCTCGCCGACGCGGATCGCGCCGGCGATTTCGCTCAAGGAACGCGCGTCGGCGGGCGTCTCGTCGCGCGTCGCGCGTACGGCATTGCTTGGGGAAAACGACATATTGAGCGCCTCTGAGTTAAACGATATTGTAATTCCGCGCCCGCGGGCCTGCAGGAGCGTGGCCCGGCCATCCGATCAGCATCCGACAGATTCGAGGACCCCGCCTATGACGTCGCCGCTCTACGGCCAGATGATGGAAGTACCGCTGCTCGCGTCGTCCCTGCTGTCCCATGCCTCGCGCCACTTCGGCGATAACGAGATCGTGTCGCGCCGCATCGAAGGCGACATCCACCGCTACACGTACCGCGATTGCGAGAAGCGCGCGAAGCAGCTTGCGCAGGCGCTGAGCGCGCTCGGCGTCGAGCAGGGCGAGCGCATCGGCACGCTTGCATGGAACGGCTACAGACATCTGGAGTGCTATTACGGCGTGAGCGGCATGGGCGCCGTTTGCCACACGATCAATCCGCGTCTCTTTCCCGACCAGATCGCGTTCATCATCGATCACGCCGACGATTCCTATGTCTGCTTCGACATGACCTTCGGCCCGCTCGTCGAACTCATCGCGCCGCAGTGTCCGAACGTGAAAGGCTGGATCGCGCTCGGCGATGCCGCGTGCATCGGCGAGCATCTGTCGGACATGAGCGTGCCGGTGATGAGCTACGAGAGCCTCATCGGCGAGCATGACGGCGACTACGAATGGCCGATGCTCGACGAGCGCCAGGCCTCGTTTCTCTGCTACACGTCGGGCACGACCGGCAATCCGAAGGGCGCGCTGTACTCGCATCGATCGACGGTCCTGCACGCGTACGGAGCGTCGCTGCCCGATGCGATGGGCGCGTCGTCGAGCGATGCGATTCTGCCTGTCGTGCCCATGTTCCATGTCAACGCGTGGGGCATTCCGCACGCGGGGCCGCTCGTCGGCGCGAAACTCGTGTTCCCCGGTAAAGACCTCGACGGCAAATCGCTCTACGAGCTGATGGAGGCGGAAGGCGTCACGTATTCGGCGGGCGTGCCGACTGTCTGGATGGCCTTGCTCACCTATATGAAGCAGCAGAACGTGCGTTTCTCGACGTTGAAGCGCACGGTGATCGGCGGCTCCGCGTGTCCGCCCGCGATGCTGCGCATCTTCGAGGAAGAGTACGGCGTGCAGGTGATCCACGCATGGGGCATGACGGAGATGTCGCCGCTCGGCACGTTGGCCCGGCTGAACTTCAGGCAGAAGCAGCGTCCGCTCGAAGAGCAGCGCCGCTCGCTGGAGAAGCAGGGGCACACGCTCTTCGGCGTCGATATGAAAGTCGTCGGCGACGACGGTGCCGAGCTGCCTTGGGACGGAAAGTCCTTCGGCGATCTGTACGTGCGCGGGCCGTGGGTCATCGACCGCTATTTCCGTCGCGACGACTCGCCGCTCGTCGACGGCTGGTTCCCGACGGGCGATGTCGCGACCATCGATCCGGACGGCTTCATGCAGATCACCGATCGCAGCAAGGACGTCATCAAGTCCGGCGGCGAATGGATCAGCTCGATCGAACTGGAAAATATCGCGGTGTCGCATCCGCAGGTGGCGGAGGCCGCGTGCATCGCGTGTTCGCATCCGAAGTGGACGGAGCGGCCGTTGATCGTGGCGGTGCTCAAGCCTGACGCCACCGTCACGCGCGAGGAACTGCTCGCGCATTTCGAGGGCAAGGTCGTGAAGTGGTGGATTCCGGACGATGTCGTGTTCGCCGAGTCTTTGCCGCACACCGCGACCGGCAAGCTGCAGAAGTTGCGTCTGCGCGAGCAGTATCGCGATCACGTGCTGCCGGCGTCCGCCTAGGTCACGTCGGTACGTTTTGAAGCTTCGCTGAATTCGGGTGAATGCGCGGTAAGGGCGCCAATCAGGCGCTCTGACTGCGCTCTCGCAACATCCCTTTCAGCCACCGACAAAATACCCGTGCCATCTGCACATGTCGGCTACGGGGATTGACGTACGCAACGTACATGGCCCCCGACGCCACTATTTCCTGATCGGCCAAAATCAGTGTCCCTGTCTGCAAATGGTCCTGCACGACAATACGCGGCACGATCAGAAGGCCGTTGCCACCGATTGCAGCAGCCACGGCGAGAAACAGGTGATCGTACACAGCATGGACCTGGAGCGATTCGACCGGGATGCTCTTGGCCAATGCCCAGACGGCAATGGTGTCCGGTCGCGAGCGCGATGCTATCAGCGGCCATCGATACAGCGCCTTTGAACGATGCGCTGAGTGCATGGACGGCGAACAAACGCAAACGAGTTCTTCCTGGATGAGTTCCCAACTCTCCGTGTCCGGAAGGCTGAGATCTCTCGTTATCAAGACGTCGAACTGCTCGCGTGGCTGTGGCGGCGAGAGAGACGTGACAAGGTCGATCTGCACGGGATGACTGATCGTGAAAGCGCCCAACGCGGGAATCACAACCGTCATTGCAAAGCTTGGCATAGACGTTCTTACGGTGATTCGGTCATGCTCCTGCTGACCCTGCATGAGCTGCAAGGTAGCGAGTTCAATCGTCGAGACCGCATCTTTAACCGCGTCGTGAAACTGAGCCCCTGAGGGTGTCAGCGTCAACTGGGGGCCCCGACGCTCGAACAGCGAACATCTCACCAGCGCCTCAAGCGTTGCAATGTGACGACTGACAGCACTCTGCGTGATGCCCAACGCTTCCGCCGCGCGCGTGAAATTCCCATGCCTGCCGACCGTTACGAAAACACGTATCGCAGTCAAGGGCAGCGTCGATTTCGGCACCATAACAAAAACTCATGCTAGCAGGAGTGGATCATATAACCGTCATTTTTACGATGATATCTTTTTTCCATCGTAACCAGGTTTTAAAGCTGCACCACGCCATCGTGCCAAGGGGATAACAATGTTGAAGCGGGTTCAATTAGCATGCATTTCAATCATGATAGGGCCTTTGTTGCAACATCCGGCACAGGCAGCTGATGTCGTGCTGTATTCATCTAACGACGTTGAAACAGTCGCTAAGGTTGTCGAGCAATTTGAAAAGCAGAATCCCGCCATCAAAGTTTCGGTTGTCCGTGCCGGGACAGGAGCGCTGATGCAGCGGATCAAAGCCGAAGCGGCTAACCCGCTTGGCGATATCTTCTGGTCGGGAGGAATCTCGACGATCAGCGCTTTTCAGGATCAGTTTCAGCCCTATAACTCCCCAGAGGAGAGCGCGGTTCCAGCGCAGTATCGAAGCAAGCAAGGTCTCTGGCTTGGAACCAATACGCACGTGTCTGTGCTCATGGCCAATCTTCGCCAGGCGCCGGGCGGGCAAGCACCGAAAGGCTGGAACGACCTTGCAGACCCAAAATGGAAAGGGAAAATTGTTATCCCCGATCCGCAATTCAGCAGCGCCTCTTATGTCGCCCTTTATGGGCTGAGCAAGTTGGTTTCGCCTGGCGTATACGCGCAGATCATTCGCAACGCAGTCATCGTCGGCACGACATCAGCCGCGTACCAAGGTGTCGCCAATGGAGAGTTTGCTATAGCGGTGACTATGGAATACGCCGCGTACCAGTATGTTGCCGGTCAACTCGACAGCGTGAAACTGGTCTATCCCGCTGAAGGCACTTTCCTTTCACCGGAAGGCATGGCGCTCATCCGCGGTGGAAAACACCCATCGGAAGCTCGAAAACTTTTCGATTTCCTCGCGTCGAAGCCGGTTCAGACAGAGATCTTCAAAAGTGCGTTCCGGCGGCCGCTGCGCATCGATATCGACGTGAGCAAGATGTCCGCGCTTCCGGCGCTCGACAATATCAAGGTTATCGCGCTCGACGCCAGTCAGATGGAAGCAGCGCGCGCAGAATTCCTCTCGCAGTGGCGCCAGATTGTGGCCTCGAAGTAACGGGCGAGCGAGGAACCGATATGCAGGTTTCATTCGAAAAAATCGATCAGAGCTACGGACGACAGACGCTGTTTCGTTCACTCGACCTGGTCATTCCAAGCGGCCAGTTTTTTACGCTGCTCGGCCCGTCGGGCTGCGGCAAGACTACCTTGCTGCGAATGCTTGCCGGATTCGTGCGGCCCGACCGTGGACGTGTTCTTTTCGGCAACGAGAACGTCACGTCAATTCCGGTCCACCGACGGGGCGTGGGCATCGTGTTTCAGGACTACGCACTTTTCCCGGATCGGTCGGTGATGGCGAATGTCTCATACGGGCTGCTGGCCCGCGGAATGGCGAGGCAGGAGGCGTTTGAGCGATCGGCTTCGATGCTCGAGCGCGTTGGACTTGGCGCCTTTCTCGATCGCGCTCCGGCCGCACTGTCCGGTGGCCAACGGCAACGGGTGGCGATGGCTCGCGCTCTTGTCATCGAACCAAAAGTATTGCTGCTCGACGAACCACTGTCAGCGCTCGACGTAAAACTGCGCGTTGAACTGCGTTCGATGATTCGCACCTTGCAGATCGAAGCGGGGATAACGACAGTGTTCGTGACTCACGACCAGGAGGAAGCGCTCGCCGTGTCGGATCAGATCGCTGTCATGAATCGCGGCGAGATCGTGCAGATCGGATCACCACTGGGAATCTACACACGCCCTCGCACCGCATTCGCGGCCGACTTTGTGGGCGGCGCCAACGTTATCCCGATCATTCAGGAGTTGGCCTCCCGCAGCGATGGTCTGCGACGGATGGAAACGCCAGCAGGCATTCTGCTCACAAGAAGCGATGCGCATGTTCCAGACGGCGCTTCACTGGCGGTCCGTGGAGCGGATATTTCCATCGCTGACGCTTCGCCCGTAAAGGACGGGGAAATAGCGGGATCAATCGTTCAGGTCGAATATCGAGGTCACACGGTTGGGTACTCCGTCCAGACGAGTATCGGACCGATCCGCGTCGATGCCTCCGCTTCACAGGGTACGCGGCTTCGATCGAGGGGAGAACCTGTTGTGTTGAGAGTGCCGCACTCTTCGCATATCGTGGAGGGAACGCTATGTTAGGCAGCCTCCGGCGCGATCCCGTATGGCTCGCGCTAGCCGTTCTCTCAATTGCCTTGTTGTGCGCGTTTTTGCTATGGCCGTTAGGCACGATGCTCGGCAAGTCTCTGATCGACTCTACTGGCGCTGCTGACTTCAGCGGTTATGTGCGTTTTTTTTCTGAGCGTGGGTATCGCGAAGCGCTATTCAACACACTGATCCTAGGGGGTGCCGTAACCGTCTCTTCGATGCTGGTCGGCGGAGGACTTGCAATCGTTGTTGCGCGTTGCGCATTCCCTCTGGCGGGACTGGTTTGTGCGCTGCCATTCATCACGCTCGTGGTGCCCGATGTCGTGGTGGCCGCCGCCTGGGTATTGATCCTGGGCAAGCAAGGGGTGGTGAATATGCTGCTCACGCCGACAGGACTCCAGGTGCCGTCATTGTATTCGTGGTGGGGTCTCGTATTTGTGATGACCCTTAACAACTACGTCTATGCGTTTGTAGCGGTCTTCGTCGGACTGAAGTCGATGGATCGCAATCTGGAAGAAGCTGCGCTTAGCCTTGGTCGGCCGATGAGCCGAGTGCTGTCGGGTGTCACCTTGCCGATGCTGCTTCCGTCGGTATTCGCCGGTGCAATGATTGTCTTTACGCACGTCATCGGCAGCTTCGGTGTTCCGGCCATCATCGGCGCGCGGACGCCCGTTCTCGCAGTGAAGGCATACAACGAGTTTGTCAGCGAAATGGGCGGCAGTGCGCAGATGCAGACCACGATGGCGTCGTTGCTAGTGTCGTTGGGAGCCGGCGCTCTGCTGTTTCAAAAGATCGTAGTCGAGCGACGACAGTTTCAAATGGAATCCGGGCGGACACCGGCATCCTCCAGGATATCGGGTTGGCACGCCGTGGCAGCGACGTCCAGTGTGTCGCTGGTAGTCGTCATGTCGCTGCTACCTGCGCTCGTTGTCGTTGTGACTGCGTTCACGCCGTCGATCGGTCCAGTACTGAGGTATGGCAGCTTCACGCTGGACAACTTGACGCATGTTTTGTTTCAAGCGCCAGAGCCGCTCTATCACTCGCTATTCCTTGCAACGATCGCCACCGTCGCCGGCACATGCTTCTCAATTGCCGCCGCCTATCTGATCGTGAAGCGACGTTCGGCGCTCTCGCATACGCTGGACGTCCTCGTCACGCTTCCTCTGACCGTCGCCGGTACGGTTATGGGGATCGCCTTGACGAATACCTTTGGGAGCGGCTGGCTTGTCCTGACTGGAAGCTGGGTCATCATGGCGCTCGCCTACTTCTTGCGAAAAGTGCCGACGAGCGTGCGCGCTGCAATCGGCCCACTTCATAACCTGAAGGACTCGATCGAGGAAGCGTCGATGAGTCTTGGGGTTAGCCCGATCAAGAGCTTTTTCAAAGTCGTCCTGCCTGTCATTGGCCCATCGGTCGCGGCTGCCGCCGTTCTGATGTGGGTCACGACATTGTCCGAACTGTCGGCGACGATCGTGCTGTATTTCGGCGGTATGAGCACGATGCCAATCGAAATCTTCCAGCAGGTCGACAGTGACCGTCTGGCGCTCGCCTGCGCATACAGCCTCTTGCTTCTGCTCTCCATCTTTGTGCCGCTTGCGGTGGCCAAATGGAAACTTCGCCTCAAAATAGGAACGATCGAATGACCGCAATCGAAACGACACTTCTGGCAAATCGGGTCCTCGGCGCCAAACCTTCCGCCACGAAGGAAATGACCCGCCTTGCGAATCAGTTGAAACGCGAAGGCGCGGACGTAATCGCGCTCAGTCAGGGCGAACCGGATTTCCCGACGCCAGAGCACGTTCGCGAGGCTGCCAAACTTGCGATCGATCGCAATGAATCGCGTTATACGGACGTCGCCGGTACGCTCGAACTTCGCGAAGCGGTAGTACGCAAATTCCAGCGCGACAACGGGCTCGACTATCGACCGGAGCAGATCCAGGTAGGGTGCGGCGCCAAGCAATTGCTGTATAACGCGCTTCAGGCCACGATCAATCCCGGGGACGAGGTCGTTATTCCGACGCCCGCGTGGGTGTCCTACCCGGAGATGGTCTTGCTTGCCGGGGGTCGTCCAATCATTGTCCGCTGTGGCGCCGCCAGCGGCTTCAAAATCACGCCAGCGCAACTCGAAGAGTCGATCACGCCGCGCACGAAATGGCTGATGCTGAATTCCCCGTCGAATCCAAGCGGTGCAGTCTATAGCACCGAAGAACTCTCCGCGTTAGGAGAGGTGCTTCTGCGACATCCGAACGTTTGGGTGATGGCCGACGACATCTACGAAAAAATCCGTTACGACGATTCGGCCTTCGCCACGCCGGCCGCCGTGACCCCCGAACTGGCTTCTCGCACGCTGACGATCAACGGAGTGTCCAAGGCATACGCGATGACTGGCTGGCGGGTAGGGTTTGGAGCAGGACCCGCCGA
Source organism: Caballeronia jiangsuensis (assembly GCF_046030135.1). Lineage (NCBI taxonomy): Bacteria > Pseudomonadati > Pseudomonadota > Betaproteobacteria > Burkholderiales > Burkholderiaceae > Caballeronia > Caballeronia jiangsuensis. Next base: position 20,900 of record NZ_JAQQDB010000043.1, on the reverse strand, counting down.
GCTCATCAAGGCGATGAATCTCGTTCAGTCGCAATCCACGTCTCATACGAGTTCGATCAGTCAGGCGGCATCGATTGCCGCGCTGGATGGCCCGATGGACTTCCTAGACCGTTTTGTCGAACAGTTTCGCAAGCGCCGCGACAATGTCGTCGATACTTTGCGTGGGATCAAAGGCCTGACATGCGATCTTCCGCCCGGCGCCTTCTACGCTTTTCCTGGTTGTGTCGGTCTGCTCGGCACCCGTGATGAATCTGCAAATCTGATCGCGACCGATATCGATCTTGCGATGTACATCCTTCGGACAGCAGGCGTTGCAGTTGTACCCGGCACGGCCTTTGAACTGCCGGGCCACTTCCGCATCTCGTATGCTGCGTCCGACGCCGAGTTGCGCGAAGCAATGAGCCGCATCGCCCGAGCCTGTTCCGCGCTGCGTTAAGTCACGCCGTCAAAAAGCTCCCGACAACCTTGAAGTTAAAATAGGATACCTAAATGACAAAGAATGAATTTCTGCGTGAGACACTTAACCAAGGCAGGCTTTTCACGGCGATGGCGGCACATAATCCATTGTCTGCCAAGCTGGCCGAGCAGGCTGGTTTCGATGGTATATGGGGTAGCGGCTTCGAGCTTGCCGCGAGCTATGCGGTCCCCGATGCGAACATTCTTTCGTTCGGCACACATCTGGAGATGATGCGCGCCATCGCTTCGGTTACCTCGATTCCTCTTATTGCCGACATCGATACCGGTTTCGGCAATGCCGTCAATGTCCGATACGTCGTACCTCAATACGAAGCGGCCGGGGCGTCGGCGATCGTGATGGAGGACAAGACATTTCCCAAGGATACGAGTTTGCGTGCGGAAGGGCGGCAAGAACTCGTCCGCATCGAGGAGTTTCAGGGAAAGGTCGCAGCCGCTGTGGCGGGACGACATGATCCTGACTTCGTGATCATTGCGCGCACCGAAGCGCTGATCGCGGGCCAAGGGCAGGACGAAGCGCTGCGCCGCGCCGCCGCATATGAAGAAGCCGGCGCCGATGCAATCCTGATCCACTCGAAGCAGAAGACACCCGACGAAGTACTCGCCTTCATTAATGCGTGGAACGGCCGCGTGCCACTGGTACTTGTTCCGACTGCATATCCTGAACTGACTGAATCAGACATCAAGGCACTTCGCAAGGTCGGTATCGTCATCTACGGAAATCATGCGATCCGTGCAGCCGTGGGAGCAATGCAAACCGTCTTTGCAAAGATACGGCGAGAGGAAGGAATTCGCGAAGTCGATAAAACGTTACCGTCCGTCCAGGAAATCATTAGTCTTCAGGGCGACGCGCACATGGGCGATATCGAAGCGAAATTCCTTCGCTGAACACGGTTGGCAAGCGCGCGCCGGATTGCCGGCAAAACCACGGTGGGCGCGCGATTCATCTATTGCGAGGAACAGAATGGCGATCGACGTTTTTTCGTTTCACGGTGGCCGGGTCACGAGTCCAACCACCACGCTCTGTGATCGCGCGGATGGTGGCCATCTCATTGTCTATCCGTCTCAATCGGTCTGGGAGCGAAGCGAACTCGCCCCGCTCGATTTGTATCATTGGTCATGCCTTGTCGCAGCGACCGGCCGCGCGATGCTCCAAGTCTTGCCGCAACTCGACGGTGGCTGCGTGAATTAGCGGGAAGCGGGAAATTGGTCGCTGAACGACAGCGCAGACCCTGCGGGACCCAAGAACGTAACGGAACATCGGAAAGTGCATCATCACATTTTCGGCAGAAGCAGGAACGCGCTCAGTGACGACTGGAAATGGGGCGAGGCTCCGAAGTTTCCAGACTTCGCGAAGAAGAAACAATGGGCATGCAACCGCAATCCACTCAACGGCGATGAGCGTGACGCCATAGCGCGGCGCGTCGGTGAAATCTTACGTGGGAGCTATGGGCTATAAGTTCGGCAAGTTCGTCGCTGCTCACCCGGAAGCCCATCGGATGTCCTGGGCGCTGAAGGGAGCCGATCAAGTCGCATACAGTGGAGACGCGACGAAAAACTCGGTCTAGCGCAGTCGCGCTCGTCGAAGCCCCGGTCCGCTCGCGCGGAGCCGGGGCTTCGTCGTATTCGGCGTCTGCATGACACTAGGCAATCATATTAATTGAACGGTCGTGCTTTTTTGTGTATTCTGCACCCATCGCCCACAATTAATCCGATATCCGGTCGACAGGAGACACTCATGGCAGTGGACTACACGAACCGCGGCGGCATCGCGGTCATTACCCTCGATAACCCGCCGGTCAACGGGCTCGGTCATTCGACGCGCGCGGGCATCGTAGAAGGCATCGAACGCGCCAACGATGACGACGACGTGCGCGCCATCGTCATCATCGGCGCGGGCAAGGCATTTTCGGGCGGCGCGGACATCACCGAATTCAATACGCCGAAAGCCACGCAAGAGCCCACGCTCATGACCGTGATCAAGGCGCTGGAAGAGAGCGCGAAGCCGGTGGCCGCGGCGATCCACGCGGTCGCGATGGGCGGCGGTCTCGAACTCGCGCTCGGCGCGCACTACCGCATCGCCGCGCCCGGCGCGCAGATCGCGCTGCCGGAAGTGAAACTCGGCCTGCTGCCCGGCGCGGGCGGCACGCAGCGCCTGCCGCGCGTGGTCGGGCTGGAAACGGCATTGAACATGATCGTGTCGGGTGCGCCGGTGCCGTCGGAAACGCTCGCGCAGACCGCGCTTTTCGACGAACTCGTCGAAGGCGATCTACTGACCCGCGCGCTGTCGTTCGCGAGCAAGGCGGCGGATTGGGGCGGTCCGCATCCGAAAGTACGCGACCGCGAGATCGAGCACCTGAACGCCGAAGGTTTCATCCAGTTCGCAAGGAACGGCGTCGCGGCGGTCGCGAAACAATTCCCGGCGCCGCACAAGTGCATCGACGCGGTCGAAAAGGGCGTGAAGGAAGGCTTCGAGCGTGGCCTCGCATTCGAACGCGAATGTTTTCTCGCGCTCGTGCAGACACCCGAGAGCCGCGCGCTGCGGCATGCGTTTTTCGGCGAGCGCGCGGCCGCCAGAATCGCCGATGTGCCCTCGAATACGCCTGTCAGGACCATCGCGCAAATCGGCGTGATCGGCGCGGGCACGATGGGCGGCGGCATCGCGATGAACTTCCTCAACGCGGGCTTGCCTGTCGTGCTGCTCGAAACGAAGCAGGAGGCGATCGATCGCGGGCTCGCCACGATCCGACGCAACTATGAAGCCCAGGTCAAAAAGGGCAAGCTCACGCAGGAGAAGGTCGAAGAGCGTATGGCGCTGATTCAGCCGACGCTGTCGTTCTCCGATCTGGCGAACGCGGACCTGATCATCGAAGCCGTGTTCGAGGAACTGGGCGTGAAGGAGCAGGTGTTCCGCCAGCTCGATGAAATCGCGAAGCCCGGCGCGATCCTCGCATCGAACACATCGACGCTCGATCTGAACCGGATCGCCGCGTTCACGAAGCGCCCCGGCGATGTCATCGGCATGCACTTCTTCAGCCCCGCGAACGTGATGAAGCTGCTCGAAGTCGTGCGCGGCGAGAAGACGGACAAGGACGTGCTCGCCACCGTCATGCAGCTCGCGAAGAAGATCAAGAAGACGGCGGTGGTGTCGGGCGTGTGCGACGGCTTCATCGGCAACCGGATGATCGAGCAGTACATCCGGCAAGCGCTTTTCATGCTGGAGGAGGGTGCGCTGCCCGCGCAGATCGATCGCGCGATCGAAAAATTCGGCTTCGCGATGGGCCCGTTCCGCATGAGCGATCTCGCGGGCAACGACATCGGCTGGGCGATCAGAAAGCGCCGCTATCGGGAGCAGCCTGATCTGCACTATTCGCGCGTCGCGGATCGCCTGTGCGAGACGGGCCGCTTCGGGCAGAAGACCGGCGCGGGCTGGTACGACTATCAGCCGGGCAGGCGCGACGCGGCGCCGTCGAAACTCGTCAACGACATGATCGTCGCGTATTCGAACGAGCGCGGCGTCGGACGGCGCAAGATCGGCGACGAAGAGATCGTCGAGCGCCTCGTGCTCGCGCTCGTGAACGAAGGCGCGAAGATTCTCGCGGAAGGCATCGCCAGCAAGGCGTCGGATATCGACATGGTCTATCTGACGGGCTACGGCTTTCCGCTCTGGCGCGGCGGCCCGATGCTCTATGCGGACACCATCGGCCTCTACAACGTGGAGCGCGCGATGCGCAAGTACGCGAAGCAGGCCAACGGCGAAGCGTGGCGGCCCGCCGCGCTCGTGACCCGGCTCGCGCAATCGAATGGACGCTTCAATGACTGAGATGAAACCCGTCGAAGACGTGTTGCTCGTCGTGGATGTGCAGTACGACTTCATGCCGGGCGGGGCGCTTGCCGTCGCGTGCGGCGATGAAGTCGTGCCCATCGTCAACCGGCTTGCGCGCGCGTTCTCGCACGCCGTGCTGACGCAGGACTGGCATCCGCGCTCGCATGTGTCGTTCGCGGCGAATCACGCGGGCCGAAAGCCGTTCGAGACGATGACGCTGCCGTACGGCGAACAGGTGCTGTGGTCGGTTCATTGCGTGCAGGACACCGAGGGCGCGGCGCTGCATCGCGATCTGCATGTGCCGCATGCGCGGCTCGTGATCCGCAAGGGACATCACGAGCGGGTCGACAGTTACTCGGCGTTCATCGAAGGGGATCGCGTCACACCGACCGGCCTCGAAGGCTATTTGCGCAACGTCGGCGCGAAGCACGTCTGGCTCGCGGGACTCGCGACCGACTATTGCGTCGCGTGGTCCGCGCTCGATGCGCGCACGGCGGGCTTCGACGTTACCGTGATCGAGGACGCGTGCCGCGCGATCGATCTCGACGGCTCGCTCGAACGCGCGTGGCAGGACATGCGCGACGCCGGCGTGCGGCGCGTGGACTCAGCAGACATACTCAATTAAAGCAAGGGAGACAACATGACTGATGCAGTCATCGTATCGACGGCGCGCACCGCGCTCGCCAAATCGTGGCGCGGCGCGCTCAACATGACCCACGGCGCGACGCTCGGCGGGCACGTGACGAAGGCCGTCGTCGAACGCGCGGGCATCGATCCGGCGCGCGTCGAGGACGTCATCATGGGCTGCGCGAATCCCGAAGGCGCGACGGGCATGAACATCGCGCGGCAGATCGCATTGCGCGCGGGTTTGCCCGTTTCCGTGGCCGGCATGACGGTGAATCGGTTCTGCTCGTCGGGATTGCAGACGATCGCGCTCGCCGCGCAACGCGTGATCGCGGGCGAGGGCGATGTGTACGTCGCGGGCGGCGTCGAATCGATCTCGTGCGTGCAGAACGAGATGAACCGCCACATGCTCACCGATGGCTGGCTGAACCAGAACAAGCCGGAGATCTACTGGTCGATGCTGCAGACCGCCGAGACCGTCGCGAAGCGCTACGAGATCTCGAAGGCGCGGCAGGACGAATACGGCGTGCGCTCGCAGCAGCGCGCGGCGGCGGCTCAGGCCGCGGGCAGGTTCGACGATGAAATCGTGCCGATCACCGTGCTCGCCGGCATCGCCGACAAGGCGACGGGCCGCATGTTCACCAAGGAAGTGACGCTTGCCGCCGACGAAGGCATCCGCGCCGACACGACGCTCGAAGGCGTATCGAAGATTCGGACCGCGCTGCCCGGCGGGGTCGTCACGGCGGGCAACGCGAGCCAGTTTTCCGACGGCGCATCGGCGAGCGTCGTGATGAACGCGACGCTCGCCGAGAAAGAGGGACTTCAGCCGCTCGGCATCTTCCGCGGCTTCGCGGTCGCGGGCTGCGAGCCGGACGAGATGGGCATCGGTCCGGTGTTCGCCGTGCCGAAGCTTTTGAAGCGCGCGGGCTTGTCCGTCGACGATATCGGCTTGTGGGAGCTGAACGAAGCGTTCGCCGTGCAGGTGCTCTACTGCCGCGACACGCTGGGCATTCCCGATGAGCGCCTGAACGTGAACGGCGGCGCGATCGCGGTCGGGCATCCGTATGGCGTTTCGGGCGCGCGGCTGACGGGCCATGCGCTCATCGAAGGCAAGCGGCGCGGCGCGAAGTTCGTCGTGGTCACGATGTGCATCGGCGGCGGCCAAGGGGCTGCGGGGCTGTTCGAAATCGTGTGACGGTTGCGCGTTTCTCGCCGCACGGCGATTTTTGCTACGCTTCAGTTCTCGTTCGACAACAGGAGTCGCCGTGCTACGTCACATCGTCATGTGGAAGCTGAAGGAAAACGCCGAGGGCGCGAGCCGCGCCGAGAACGCCGAAAAGCTGAAGGCGAAGCTCGAGACCTGCCGCAGCATCGTCAAGGGGCAGGGACATTTCGAAGTCGGCACCGCGCAGCCTGGTTTCGCGTGCACGTACGACGTCGTGCTGGTCTCCGACTTCGACGACCACGCCGCGCTCGAAGCCTATCAGGTTCATCCGAAGCATCAGGCGCTGAAGGACTTCGTCGCGGCGATCCGCGAAGACCGGCAGTGCGTCGATTACGAAGTGTGAGCGCGATGTCTTCTTCTGATTCCTCGAGCAACGTTTCGATCGAAAGCCCGTTCATCGACGCGCTCGGCGTGCAGCTCGTCAAGGCCGCCGACGGCGAGAGCGAAGTGCGTATGCCGCTTCAGGAAGCGCACATGAACACGTGGGGCATCGCGCACGGCGGCGTCACGATGACGCTCCTCGACGCAGCGCTTGCGCTCGCCGCGCGCAGCGTCGCGGGCGATGGAATAGGCGTCGTCACCGTCGAGATGAAAGTCAACTTCATGCAGCCGGGCCGCGGCGAACTGCGCGGCTATGGCCGCGTGCTGCATCGCTCGACGACGATGGCCTATTGCGAAGGCGAGATCCGCGACAGCGAAGGCCACTTCGTCGCGAAGGCGCTCGGCACGTTCAAGTACATGAAGCGGCTCGCGGTCGGGCGCGACATCGTCAGGCAGAAGATGCGTTCCGATCCGAAGGCGACGCCCGGTCCGAGCGACGCCTGATCCAAACAATCCGCGAAGGAGAATCCGCATGGCTGAGACACACATCAACCGCCAGATCCTGCTCGTGTCGCGCCCGCAAGGCGAGGCGTCGGTGTCGAACTTCAAGCTGGTCGAAACGCCGCTCGCGCCGCTGCAAGACGGCGAAGTGCGCGTGCGCAATCACTATCTGTCGCTCGATCCGTACATGCGCGGCCGCATGGACGACGCGAAATCGTACGCCGCGCCGCAGCCGCTCGACCAAGTGATGATCGGCGGCACCGTGGGCGTCGTGAGCGAGTCGCGCAACCCGGCGTTCGCGGTGGGCGATAGCGTCGTCGGCGTGCTCGGCTGGCAGGAGTTCGGTACCTCCGATGGCCGCGGCCTGAACAAGGTCGATGCGTCGCGCGTGCCGCTGTCCGCTTATCTCGGCGCGGTCGGCATGCCGGGCGTCACGGCGTGGTACGGGCTCAATCGCATCATCGAGCCGAAAGCCGGCGAGACGGTCGTCGTGTCGGCGGCGAGCGGCGCGGTGGGCAGCGTCGTCGGGCAACTGGCGAAAGCGGCCGGATGCCGCGCGGTCGGCATCGCGGGCGGACCGGACAAGTGCCGCTATGTCGTCGAGACGCTCGGCTTCGATGCCTGCGTCGATTACAAGGCGGGCAAGCTCTACGAGGATCTGAAGGCCGCGACACCCAACGGCGTCGATGGCTACTTCGAGAACGTCGGCGGCGCAACGCTCAATGCCGTGCTCGCGCGCATGAACGCGTTCGGACGCGTCGCCGTGTGCGGAATGATCTCCGGTTACGACGGCAAGCCTTTGCCGATGGACGCGCCCCGACTCATCCTGACGCAGCGGCTCAAGCTCCAGGGCTTCATCGTCTACGAACATCTGGATATCTGGCCGCAGGCGCTGAAGGAACTCGCCGAGCGCGTCGCGACGAAGAAACTGCATTTTCGCGAGAGCATCGCGCAAGGGCTGGAGAATGCGCCCGAGGCGTTTCTCGGCCTCCTGCGCGGAAAGAACTTCGGCAAGCAACTCGTGAAGCTCGTCTAGTCGCGAAGGAACGCACGTGGATCGATTCGAAGGCAAGGTCGCCGTCATCACCGGCGCGGGCAGCGGATTCGGGCGCGAGTTCGCGAAGCTGGGCGCGTCGCTCGGCATGAAGCTCGTGCTCGCCGATCTCGACACCGCCGCGCTCGCCGCGACCGTCGAAGCGGTGCGCGCGGAGGGCGGCGACGCGATCGGCGTCACGACGGACGTGTCGGACGCAGCTCAGGTCGAAGCACTCGCGCGCGCGTCGCTCGAAACGTACGGCGGCGCGCATCTGCTCTTCAACAACGCGGGCGTCGGCGCGGGCGGCTTCGTGTGGGAGAACAGCGCGAACGACTGGCAATGGGTTTTCGGCGTGAACGTGATGGGCGTCGCGAACGGACTGCGCGCGTTCGTGCCGGTCATGCTCGAACAGAACGAGCCGGCGCATATCGTCAACACGGCGTCGGTGGCGGGCCTGCTCGCCGCGCCCGCGATGGGCGTCTACAACGCATCGAAGCACGCGGTGGTCGCGCTGACCGAGACGCTTCATCACGACTTGCGGCTCGCGGGTGCGTCGCTGATCGGCGTGTCGCTGCTGTGTCCCGCGTTCGTGCCGACCGGCATTGCCGACGCCGAACGTTCGCGGCCCGAGGCGCTCGCCAACGAGGCGCCTTACACGGCGTCGCAGAAGCTCGCGGCCCGGCAACTCACGCGGGCGGTGGAAGGCGGCAAGCTCACGGCGCGCGACGTCGCCCTTTTGACGTTCGATGCAGTTCGCGAAGGGCGCTTCTATGTCATCACGCATCCGAACATCATGGCGTCGGTGCAACTGCGGCTCGACGACATCGCGCAACTGCGCAACCCGACCGATCCGATGTCGCTGAAACGGCCGCGCTGACGGCGTGGTTCGTGGCATCATCGTGCCCCTTTGACATTCACTTCGCCGATGCCGCTCAATCCGAAGATCGCGCAAATCCTGGAGATGGTCGCGCGCGCGAATCGACCGCCGTATCACACGCTCACGCCGCAACAGGCGCGCGCCGCGTACGCGATGAGCGCGCAAATTCTCGACATCGCGCCGCTGCCGATGTTCAGCGTCGAGGACCTGCGCATTCCCGTGCGCGATGGCGAAACGATCGGCGTGCGCATCTATCATCCGGTCGAGCCGGGCTGGGCCGAGCCTGTCGCGGCGCTCATGTATCTGCACGGCGGCGGCTTTACGGTCGGCAGCATATCGACGCATGACGCGCTATGCCGCAAGCTTGCGCACGACGCGGGCTGCGCGGTCGTATCGGTCGATTACCGTCTCGCGCCCGAGCACAAGTTTCCCGTCGCGGTGAACGATGCGTTCGACGCGCTGCAATGGCTCGTTCGCGAAGCGCCGACGCTCGGCATCGATCCGGCGCGACTCGCGATCGGCGGAGATAGCGCGGGCGGCACGCTCGCGATCGTGTGCGCGGTGCTCGCGCGCGATGCGGGCATCGATCTGCGGCTGCAGTTGTTGATCTATCCGGGCACGAGCGCGTGGCAGAAGAGCGCGTCGCACGCGCGGCTCGCGGATGGCTATCTGCTTTCCGGCGAAACGATCCAGTGGTTCTTTGCGCAATATCTGCGCGACGATCGCGACCGCGACGACTGGCGCTTCGCACCGCTCGATGCGGCGGGCGGCGTGCCGGATTTCAAAGGCGTTGCGCCCGCGTGGATCGCGGCGGCGGATCACGATCCGCTCTATGACGAGGACATCGCGTTTGCAGCCACGCTCGAAAAGGCGGGCGTGGCGGTCACGCTCGTGCGGTATGAAGGCATGATCCACGAGTTCTTCAAGATGGGCGGGTTCGTGCCGGAAGTCGCCGGGGCGCATGCGGAAGCGGTGAGGGTGTTGCGGGCGGCGTTGGAGTGATTCGCCTAGGCTTCGATCTCGAACGCAAACGCCCGCTCGAATTCCCCCGGCCGCACGATGCGATGCGAACCGTCATCATCGCTACGTTCCTTGATTTCCAGCGATAGTCCCCGCGCAAACGGCTTCACGCGCAACGCCGTCGTGCTGCGCGTCGCGTAATCGGGCGTTTCGATAAACGCCGCCGACAGCACGCGCTCCCGCTCGATCGAAATGCCCGTCGATGGAAGATGCTCGTCGTTCGCAATGCGCGGATCGCGCAATGTGTCGATGAGCACATCGAGCGACGGGCGTTCATCGGCGTGAATCAGATCGCACAGCGCTTCGCGTTGCGCGACGAGCTTCGGCCAGGGCGTGTTCAACAGACTGTTGGACAAGCCATGCACGCCTGCGTCGAGCAACGCGGGTGGCGCATCGGCGCGATTGCCGTACCAGCCGAGCTCGCGCCGCGTGAGGTCTCCGCACAGCAGGTTGAAGCCGTTATATCGATGACCTTCCCGCGCCACGTTCTGTAAATAATCGAGCGGCGCTTCGCGCTCGCCCGCGAGAAAATTGCTCACGAGCGTGCCGCGCGTCGGCGCGTTCGGCTTCATGTCGCCCGGCGCGCGATAGTTGGTGAGCGCCGCGAAACGGCCATCGCGCGAAACACCGAGCCACGTTCCGCCACCCGCCAGATCGCGGCCCGCGAGTACGCCAGGCGCATCGTTCCACCAGTGCATCGGCTCGGCGTCACGGCGCAGAAATTCGTCGCGGTTGGCCGAGAGCGTCAGCAATGCGCGGCCGCTTTCCTCGGAAGCCGCGGGCTGCCAGTCGAAGACGATCAGACACATGCGCGCGCGACCTCAGGCGTCGGCGGGAAAAGCGTAGGGCAGCGGCACGAAGCCGAGCGCGGGGCCATCGGCTGCGCCGACGTGCACCGAGCCGCTTTCGAGCGCGGCGAGCTTGATTTCGACGAGGCAATCCACGCCGCCGTGCTCGCCGGGCGCCACGTTGACGACGAGTCCGCACGGCTGGCCGGGATCATCGGAATGAAAGAGCTCGGCGCCGGGCAGGACGGAATCGGCGCCGGTATCGACGTGTGCGAGCGCCGTGCGCCGCTTGATCGTGCCGCGATACTGGCTGCGCGCGACGATCTCCTGTCCCGGATAGCAGCCTTTCTTGAAGTTCACCGCGCCGAGCACGTCGAAATTCACCATTTGCGGAACGAACTGCTCGACCGTCGCGTGCGTGATGCGCGGCTCGCCTGCGTGAATATCGAGCCAGTCCCACATTTGCTCGGGCACGCGCTTCAGTTTTTCGTCGAGCTTCGCGATGTGCGCCTCGACATCGGCTTTCGGTCCGACCCACAGAAAGCGCGGACGATGCGCCGCATCCGGCACGCGGATCAGCGCGCCGTGCGGCCCTTCGACCTTCACGTGCACGCCGTCGGGCAATGCGTCGAAGATGCCGGAGAGCGCCGCACGCACGTCGCCCGCGAAGCCGACCGCCGCCACTTCGGAAGTCGCGTCGGTGAGCTTCGCCTTCGAGCGCAGCACGAACATCGACAGGCGCTTCTGCACGGCGGCCTGCACGTCGTGCGCGATCAAGAGGCGCACCACGTCGGCCGTGCGCCACATCAGGAAGGAACCGAGCAGGCGGCCCTTCGGCGAGCAATAGCCCGCGAGCCGCGCGGTGGACGCATCGAGATGCTGGACATCGTTCGTGACCTGGTTGTGCAGGAACGAGGCGGCGTCCTCGCCCTTGACGTCGATCACGCCGAACTGGGTGAGCGGAATATACGCGCCGGCGGTCTTGACGGTTTCGAAGTCTGAAGGGGCGAGGGCGATGGTCTGGGAATTCATGAGCGGGCGGGCTGTCAATCCTATCGTTTGGGCGCAAGCCGCAGAAAGCGGCTCTGACGCAGGCGGCAAGTTATTATATTGGTCTTATCTCAAGCGTGTTTCGCATGTCCTTTTTCAAGAAATGCGTCGTGGCGGCGGTGTTCGTCGCGATGCTCGCGGCGGCCGTCGCAGGCGGCATGTACTGGTGGGCCAACCGGCCGATGACCCTGTCGACGCCCGAACTCGACGTCACAATCAAACCGCACAGCAGCCTGCGCAGCGTGAGCGCCCAGTTGAACCGTGGCGGCGTGCCCGTCGAACCCGAGCTGTTCGTGCTGATGACGCGCGTGCTCGGCCTGTCCGCGCAACTGAAGTCCGGCAACTACGCTTTCAAGAGCGGCATCACGCCTTACGAAGTGCTGGAGAAGATCGCGCGGGGCGACGTGAACGAGTACGTCGCGACCGTCATCGAAGGCTGGACGCTGCAAAAAATGCGCGGCGAGCTCGACGGCAATCCCGCGCTCACGCACGACACGGCAGGCATGACCGACACTGACCTGCTGCGGGCGATCGGCGCGGCCGAAGTCGACAAGGCATCGGCCGAAGGTCTGTTCTTCCCGGATACCTATCTCTTCGACAAGGGCACGAGGGATCTCGCCGTCTACAAGCGCGCGTATCGGCTGATGCAGGCGCGCCTCACCGAAGCGTGGAACACGCGCGCGCAGAATCTGCCTTACAAGACGCCGTACGACGCGCTCATCATGGCGTCGATCGTCGAGAAGGAGACAGGGCGCGCGTCGGACCGTCCGCTCGTCGCGGCGGTGTTCGCGAACCGGCTGCGTATCGGCATGCCGCTGCAGACTGATCCGACCGTCATCTACGGCCTCGGACCCGCTTACGGCGGAAAGCTCAGGAAAAAAGACCTCCAGACGGACACTCCGTACAATACCTACACGCGCATGGGCCTGCCGCCGACTCCGATCGCGCTGCCCGGCGTGGCCGCATTGAACGCCACGCTCAACCCCGCCGCGAGCAACGCGCTGTATTTCGTGTCGCGCGGCGATGGCAGCAGCATCTTTTCCGACAATCTGGGCGACCACAACAAGGCCGTCGACAAATACATCCGGGGTCAATGAATGGCGCGCGGCAAGTTCATCACGTTCGAAGGCATCGACGGCGCGGGCAAGACCACGCATCTGGACTGGTTCCGCCAGCGCCTCGAAGCGAAACTGGCGTCGGGCGGACATCAGGTCGCGATGACGCGCGAACCGGGCGGCACGCCGCTCGGTGAAACGCTGCGCGGCATTCTGCTGAATCAGCCGATGGACCTCGAAACCGAAGCGCTGCTGATGTTCGCCGCGCGCCGCGAGCATCTCGCGCAGGTGATCGAACCGGCGCTTTCGCGCGGCGACTGGGTGCTGTCGGACCGTTTCACCGACGCGACTTTCGCGTATCAGGGCGGCGGGCGCGGCTTGCCGCGCGACAAGCTGGAGGCGCTGGAGCGCTGGGTGCAGGGCGGTTTCCAGCCTGATCTGACCGTGCTTTTCGACGTACCGACCGACACCGCGAGCGAGCGACGCTCGGCGGCCCGCGCGCCGGACAAGTTCGAGAGCGAGTCGGAGGCGTTTTTCGAGCGCACGCGCAACGAGTATCTGCGCCGCGCGGAGGAATCGCCGCAGCGGTTCTTCATCGTCGATTCGACGCGGTCTATCGAAGACATTCGTGAAAAGCTTGAAGAAGTAATCGCAATCCTCTGATTTAACATAGAAACATATCGATGATCTACCCTTGGCAAACCGACGACTGGCAACGTCTCCAGCAACTGCGCGCGCACTGGCCGCATGCGCTTTTACTGCATGGCGAGGCGGGCATCGGCAAGCTTCAGTTCGCGCAGCATCTCGCGCAGGGACTGCTATGTGAGATGGCTACCCCGAACGGCGAGCCGTGCGGGACTTGCCGCGCATGCCTGTGGTTTTCGCAAGGCAATCATCCCGATTACCGCGCGGTGCTGCCTGAAGCACTCGCGGGCCTCGCGGCCGGCAACGCCGACGCCTCCGATGCATCCGCCGACAAAGCCGATGGCGACGAAGGCAAGAAGACCCGCACGCCAAGCAAGGAAATCAAGATCGAGCAGGTGCGCGCGCTGCTGGACTTCTGCGGCGTCGGCTCGCATCGGGGCGGCCTGCGCGTCGTCGTGCTGTATCCGGCGGAAGCGCTCAACGTCGCGGCGGCGAATGCGTTGCTGAAGACGCTCGAAGAGCCGCCATCGGGCGTCGTGTTTTTGCTGGTGTCGGCGCGCGTCGATCGTCTGTTGCCCACCATCATCAGCCGTTGCCGCCAGTGGCCGATGAGCGTGCCGCCGTCGAAAGAAGCGAGCGCGTGGCTCGCGTCGCAGGGCGTCGACGATCCGGCGGGACTGCTCGCGCAGGCAGGCGGCGCGCCGCTTGCTGCGCTTGCGCTGGCGAACGACGAGAACCGCGCCCTGCGTGACTTCACGCTCGCGCAACTCGCCGCCGGACCGAATTGCGACGCCTTCGCGTGCGGCGAAAACCTGCAGAAGCTGCCGGTGCCGCTCGTGCTCGGCTGGCTGCAACGCTGGCTCTACGATCTGCTTGCCGAGCGCACGGCGGGCCGGCCGCGCTATTTTCCCGGCGCGGCGAAGGCACTCGCCCGTTGCGCCCAGAGCGCCGATCCCGCCGCGCTCGCACGCTACATGAAGACCGTCACGCGGCAGCGCGCGGTGGAAAATCACCCGCTCAATGCGCGCCTCGTGTTCGAGGAACTGTTCATCGGCTATCGCGGCATTTATACGGCCTGACATACGGCCTGACCGCGATATGCGCCCCGCGCGCAGCAGCACATGTATTAAGGAGCACCGGATGTTCGTCGATTCACACTGCCACATCAACTTCGAAGGGCTCGCCGACCGTCTGCCCGACGTGCTCGACAAGATGCGCGCGCACGCCGTGACCCATGCGCTGTGCGTGTCGGTCGATCTGGAAACGCTGCCTTCCGTGCTCGACATCGCCGAAAAGCACGAGAACGTGTATGCATCCGTCGGCGTGCATCCGGATCACGAGGATGCGAAGGAGCCGAGCGTCGCGGAACTCGTCGAACTGGCTGCGCATCCGAAGGTTTGCGCGATCGGCGAGACCGGGCTCGACTACTATCGTCTGGAAGGGCGCAGCATCGCCGACATGGAATGGCAGCGCGAGCGTTTTCGCACGCACATCCGGGCCGCGCACAAGACGGGCAAGGCGCTCATCATCCATACGCGCTCGTCGTCGGACGACACCCTGCGCATCATGGAGGAAGAGCGCGCGGGCGTGCCGGGCGGCGTGATGCATTGCTTCACGGAGCCGTGGGAGATCGCGGAACGGGCACTCGCGCAGAACTTCCATATTTCGATCTCGGGCATCGTCACGTTCAAGAATGCGAAAGACGTGCAGGACGTTGCGCGGCGCGTGCCGATCGAGCGTTTGCTGATCGAAACCGATTCGCCGTATCTCGCGCCGGTGCCGTATCGCGGCAAGCCGAACGAACCTGCGTACGTGAGTTATGTCGGACGTTTCATCGCGCAGTTGCGCGAGCAGCCGGAAGAAGCCGTCGCAGAGGCGACCACCGAGAACTTCTTCCGGCTCTTCAAGATCGCGCGGCCAGTCTGAGGGCAGCCGGCCCGCGCGCGAAAAAAACCTGTTTCAAGGCAATCCGAAGGTCACTATGAACAATTCCCCGATGGTTTCCACCCTGTCCGTGGCGAGCGTGCCAAACGTTTCCCGTGCCCGGGATGTCCGCAATGCACGAGCAGGCGCGGCCGTGCGCGGCCTCGTCGCGGGCGCGCTGCTGGCCGCATGCGCGATCGCGCAGCCGGTCTGGGCCGCATCCGTGGACTCGCTCATCAAGGCGGTCAAGTTCGACGACGTCTCCGCCGTCAAGAAGCAACTCGCGCAGGGCGCGGACCCGAATACGGTCGACAACACGGGCACGCCGATCATCGTGATCGCCGCGCGCGAGAAGTCCGACAAGGTCGGCCAGTTGCTCGCCGACAATTCGAAGACCGATCTTGAGAAACTCGACCCCGCCGGCGAAAACGCGATGATGCTCGCCGCGCTCAACGGCGACGCGACCTTCGTGAATCTCCTGATCGCAAAGGACGCCGAAGTGAACAAGAAGGGCTGGACGCCGTTGCACTACGCGGCGACCAACGGCCATGACGATATCGTGAAGATCCTGGTCGATCATTCGGCCTATATCGACGCCGGTTCGCCCAACGGCACGACGCCGCTCATGATGGCCGCGCGCGGCGGTCATCTTTCGACCTGCAAGCTGCTGCTCGACGAAGGCGCGGATCTGCGTGTGAAGAATCAGCTCGGCATGACGGCGGTGGACTTCGCCCGCAAGTACAACGAGAAGGACGTCGCGGAAGGCCTGCAGGCGCGTCTGGATTCGATGCCGCAGAGCGGCGGCGCTCCGCAAAGCGGCTCAAACGGTGCAAAATAGCGCAGCGCGACAGTCAAGCTCCGGGGCACGCGCGGTCAGGCGCGGCCGCACATCGCCCCGAACCCGTTGCCCCATTCAAGCCGCCGCTCAACATAAAAGGAAGACCATGCTGCGGGAATTCGTCCTCGCCTGTGCTCTCGCGACGCCCGTCTGCGCGTTTGCGTTTACCGGCAACGATCTGAACAAGCTCTGCACCAAAACGGATCCCAATTCGCGGACTGCCTGCGCGGCCTATATCGAAGGCGCGGCGGACGGCATCTACAACACGATCGAGGCGATCGGCGGAACCTCCGGGCCGCAGGTCGGCCAGTATTTCTGTCTGCCGGCGGACGTGAAGCCGCAGCAACTCACGGACGCGGTGCGCAAGTACATCGCGAATAATCCCGACAAGGCCGATTTCAACGCGACCACGATGGTCTCGCTCGGCCTCGGCAAGGCGTTCCCCTGCAAGGCGGAGCGCTGAACGGCTTTTGACGCCGGGGCGCTATCGGGCGTCCTGGCGTCGCGCTGCATTGCGCGGCGATCCGCATCCGTGCGATGCGGCCGGCGTAATCACTTCGCCGCCTCCACCTTCACGAAGCTGATCTTCGCGACGCTCATGCTCCCACTCGATCACTTCCTGAATCTCGCAGAACGGCCGCTCGGCACCTGGCCGGGCGCGCTCGTCGTGGCCGCCATCGCGGTGGTATTCGCGATCGGCGTGCATCGCATCGGCGCGCGCATTCTCGTGCGCATCGCGCGGCCGTATCCGCTGATGAGCGTCGTCCTGCGCTACGTCGACAAGCCCGCGCTCTTCCTCCTCATCATCCTCGGAATCGGCTTCGTGATTTTCGAGGCGCCCGATACGCTGCCGCTCATCGGCGTGCTGCGCGATGTCGAAACCGTCGCGCTGATCGGTGCGCTCACGTTCCTCGCGATGCGCTCGGCGGGTGCGGTAGGCGAAGCGATCGTGCAGGCGCATCCGCTCGACACCGACGACAACCTCAACGCGCGCCGCATCCACACCCAGGCGCGCGTGCTCGCGCGCTCGGTGATGGTGGTGATCGTGATCATCGGTTTCGGCGCGGCGCTGATGGCGTTTCCGAGCGTGCGGCAGATCGGCGCGAGCCTTTTGGCATCGGCGGGTGTCGCGGGGCTCGTCGCCGGTATCGCGGCGCGGCCGGTGCTCGGCAATCTGATCGCCGGATTGCAGATCGCGCTGTCGCAGCCGATTCGCCTCGACGATGTCGTCGTGATTCAGGGCGAGTGGGGACGCGTCGAGGAAATCACCGGCACGTATGTATCGATTCGAATCTGGGACCAGCGACGCCTCATCGTGCCGTTGCAGTGGTTCATCGAGAATCCGTTCACGAACTGGACGCGCAACAGCTCGCAGATCATCGGCACGGTGTTTTTGTACGTCGATTACCGCATGCCGATCGCGCCGCTGCGCGAAGAACTGGAGCGCATTCTCGCGCACGCGCCGGAATGGGACGGCCGCGTGCAGGTGCTGCAGGTCACCGACGCCACCGACCGCGCGATGCAGCTTCGCGTGCTCGTCAGCTCGTTCGATTCGGCGCTCAACTGGGATTTGCGCTGCCGCGTGCGCGAAGGGCTCGTGAACTTCGTGCAGGCCGCGTATCCGCAGTATCTGCCGCGTGCACGCGCGGATTTGTCGACGGATAAGGACCGTCACGTCGATTTCGCGCCGCCGCTCGAACGCGAGGGCGCGACGCACGCCGCCAGCACGGCGAACACGCCCGCCGATCCGGTCGCGAGCCGCGGCGAGCCGGGCGGGCCGGATCCACGAGCGCATGCGGCGGCATCGACCGGGAAGAACTGAGGGCATCGACGGAAACCCGCGCGGGATTTTCCAGTCGAAAATTTCGGGTTTATTCTAAAAAGAAAAGTTCGAAGAGAAAAAGGAAAGCATATGAGCCGTCTCGTCGTCGTATCCAACCGGGTCGCCACGCCGACCGAAACCAAGGGCTCCGCGGGCGGCCTCGCCGTCGGCGTCTTCGGCGCGCTCAAGGACAGCGGCGGCGTCTGGTTCGGCTGGAGCGGGGACGTAGTGAGCGAAACCGTCGCGAACCAGGGGCCGAAGCTCGAACAGGACGGTGCGGTGACTTTCGCGACCGTCGGCCTGCCGAAGAAGGACTACGACCAGTATTACCGTGGCTTCTCCAACGCGATGCTGTGGCCGGTCTTTCACTATCGCAACGATCTCGCCGTCTACGACCGCGACGAATACGCCGGCTACCGGCGCGTGAACGCGTGGCTCGCGCACAAGCTCATCAAGCTGCTCGAACCCGACGACATCATCTGGGTCCACGACTATCATCTGATCCCGTTCGCCGAGGCGCTGCGCTCGGCGGGCATCACGAATCGCATCGGCTTCTTTCTGCATATCCCGTTTCCGTCGCCGCAGATTCTCTTGAACATTCCGCCGCACGAGGAACTGGTCAAGTCGCTGTGCTGCTACGACGTGGTCGGCTTTCAGACCGAACGGGACCGCGTCGCGTTTCATGACTACATCGTCCGGCACGCGCACGGCACCGCAACGCCCGACGGCCACGTCGAAGCGTTCGGCAGAAAGCTCAGGACGAACGTGTATCGCATCGGCGTGTTTCCGGACGAGATCGCCGAACAGGCCGAACGCGGCGAAGCGCGTCAGGACGTGATGGATCTGAAGCAGAGCCTCGAAGGCCGCAAGCTCATCATGAGCGTGGACCGGCTCGATTACTCGAAAGGACTCGTCGAGCGTTTTCGCGCGTTCGAGCATTTTCTGGAGAAGTCGCCCGAATGGCGCGGCAACGTCACGCTCGTGCAGATCGCGCCGCCGACGCGCGCGGATGTCGAGACCTATCAGCAGATTCGCCAAAACCTGGAGTACGAAGCGGGGCGCATCAACGGACGCTACTCCGGGCTCGATTACACGCCGATCCGCTATCTCAACCAGCGTTACGACCGATGGAAGCTGATGTCGCTCTTTCGCGAATCGCAGATCGGGCTCGTCACACCGCTGCGTGACGGCATGAATCTCGTCGCGAAGGAATACGTCGCCGCGCAGAATCCCGACGATCCCGGCGTGCTCGTGCTCTCGCAGTTCGCGGGCGCGGCCGATGAGATGACCGGCGCGGTGATGGTCAATCCGCACGATATCGTCGGCACGAGCGAGGCGATCGGGCGCGCGCTCGCGATGCCGCTCGCCGAGCGCAAGGAGCGCTACGAAACCAACATGACCGCGCTGCGCAAGCACGACCTGGGCGTGTGGCGCGACGACTTCCTCGCGGATCTGCGCGGCGACGCTCAAGCGTAACCGTCTCCCGAAACGAGTGTTTCGCCCCTGTAACAGAGCGATGAAAGTGCAATAGACGCCCACGGCGGGCTTATTCGCACTCGATAATGGGTTCAACACGCCGGCGCTTGCCGGCGCACGACAGGCATGGGCGAACCGCGCGAGACGGAATTACGCGTAAGGGCAAACCTTGTTGGCCCGGCTTACGGCCCGCTGTCATACTCGATGCGCGCCGCGGCCGGTACACGAAGTCTGCGCCGCACGTCGATATTCGCATGGAGACGAGAACGATGAGAATTGCCCAGATTGCTCCGCTGACCGAGTCGGTGCCGCCGAAACTGTATGGCGGAACCGAGCGCGTCGTGTCGTACCTCACCGAGGCGCTCGTCGAGCTCGGTCATGACGTGACGCTCTTCGCGACCGGCGACTCGCAAACCAGCGCCAACCTGGAAGCCGTATGGCCGCGCGCGTTGCGGCTCGACCCGGCGATCCGCGACCGCATCGCGCCTCACATGCTGCTGATGGAACTGGTGCGCCGTCGCGCCGAAGAGTTCGACGTCCTGCACTTTCACATGGACTATTACTCGTTCTCGCTCTTCAAGCGCCAGGACACGCCGTTCGTGACGACGATGCACGGCCGCCTCGATCTTCCCGAGCAACAGCCGGTATTCGATACGTTCAATACCGCGCCCGTGATTTCCATTTCCGATGCGCAGCGCCATCCGCTGCCGCAGGCGAAGTGGGTGAGCACGGTGTATCACGGCCTGCCGGAGAAGCTTTATACGCCGCAGCCGGTGGAACAGAAGTACCTCGCGTTTCTCGGACGCATCTCGCCGGAAAAGCGTGTCGATACCGCGATCCGCATCGCGGGCCGTTGCGGCTTGCCGATCAAGATCGCCGCCAAGGTGGATTTCGCCGATCACGAGTATTTCGAGCGCGAAATCGCGCCATTGCTGAAGTTGCCGTATGTCGAGTATGTCGGTGAGATCAACGACAGTCAGAAGGCCGAATTTCTGTCGGGCGCGCATGCGCTCATGTTCCCGATCGACTGGCCGGAGCCCTTCGGGCTCGTGATGATCGAAGCGATGGCGTGCGGCACGCCTGTCATCGCGTTCAATCGCGGCTCGGTGCCGGAAGTGCTGGACGAAGGGGTGTCGGGCTTTATCGTCGAGGATGAAATCGGCGCGGTGGCCGCGGTGAATCGCCTGCACACCTTGTCGCGCGAACGCGTGCGCGCGCGCTTCGAAGAGCGCTTCACATCGCATCGCATGGCGCGGCAGTATCTGGAGGCCTATCAGGCAGTCGTGCGCGCGCAAAAGCGCACGCGCTTCAAGCTGATCGACCGCGCGACGACGACCTGATCGGTCGAGCTTCGAAGAAAAAAACCGCCGTGTGGCGCGACCCGAAGGTCCGACCCACC
>NZ_JAQQDB010000042.1:0-68327 GCF_046030135.1 Caballeronia jiangsuensis | reverse complement strand
ACGCGGCAAAAGGAGCTAAATGTGTTACCCATGTCCTGACACACCTGTTACCTATGTCTCCGGTCCATACACTGCTGCAAAGAAAGTAACCAAAGAAACAGCTATCCCCAGCCTAAGCACTTCACACCGGCCGCGGCACAGGCGATTGGCCTAACGGCCCGGCAGTAGCGAGTGCCCCCACAAGCAGATAAGAGCTTGGACCGCGCACGGTCTGACGAGCCATAACCTTGAGCGCGCTGGTTCAGCACCAAATAGCTCCAGCCCGCTTCGCGGCCGATGGGTCAATCGGGTCTGCGCGTGCTTCTTCTCGACGGTTTCCCTCGCATACCCCACGGCAGCGCGTAGCGCAGTGCCGAAACTATTTGGTGCTGAACCAGCGCCCTAACACAACTACCTGGCAGACCGTGCGCGATCCAAGCCCGGTAAGTCCTTCGAGGGCGACACTTAGGCGAGTGCCACCGGCGGCTGGCAAGCATAGCCAACGTGCGTGTGACCGCGGGCCTCGACGAGCTGCTTTCTTTGGTTACTTTCTTTGCAGCAGCAAAGAAAGTGACCCCCGCCCCGGGGAGGGGCAGTGCTAATAAACCGACACGAAAACGGGATCCGGCGACCTCCGAACCCGAGCCGACTCAATCGAAGCGCTATTCAAAGCCGCTTGCCGAGACTCACGACTTCATCCATCCGATACCCGAGCTTTTCATAGAACCCACGCAACTCGGTTTTAACGGACAGAATCTGCAGATTCACCTTCGGACAGCCAAGTTTCGCCAACACAGCTTCCGCGTGCATCATCAACGCGCGGCCATACCCGCGCCCACGAAGCGATGGCGTGACGGCCAGCGAATACACCCACCCGCGATGACCGTCGTAACCGGCCATCACCGTGCCGATGACCTCGCCATCAACCGCGCCGACGAAAAACAACTCCGGCTGCACCTTCATCTTGTTGGCGATCGACAAAGCAGGATCGCGCTGCGGCCGCGATGCATCCGCGTACTCCGGAAACACATCGCGCCACAGAGCGATCACCGCATCGCGATCGCCTGCATCGAAGCTACGGATGATCACAGCGAATCGAGCACCGAACGCAGCATCGTCATCATCTGATCGATCTCGTCCTTCGTCACGTTGAGCGCCGGCATGAAGCGCAGCAGGTTCGGACGCGCGGCGTTGAGCAACAGGCCGTCGGGCTGCATCAGGCGCGCCTTCTCGACGATCTGCGGACCCTTGTCGCTATCGAGCAGCAACGCGCGCAACAGGCCTTCGCCGCGCTCGCCCTTGAAACCGCGCTCGTCGGAGAGTTTCAGCAGTTCCTGCCGCAGATAAGCGGCTTTCTCGCGCACGCCTTCGAGGAAGCCCGGCGCCACGAGCTGCGAGATCACCGAGTAACCGGCTGCCGTCATCAGCGGATTGCCGTTGTACGTGCCGCCCTGATCGCCCGCCTCGAAGCACGCGACATCGGCCTTCGACAGCAGCGCCGCGAGCGGCACGCCACCGCCGATGCCCTTGCCGAGCGTCATGATGTCCGGCTCGACGCCCGACAACTCGTACGCGAACAACGTCCCCGCACGGCCGCAGCCGCTTTGCACTTCATCGACGATCAGAAGGATGTTGTGCTTCTTCGTCAGCTCGCGCAGTTGCTGCATGAACTCGCGCGTCGCGGGAATCACGCCGCCTTCGCCCTGGATCGGCTCGAGCATCACGCCGACGGTCTTCTCGTTGATGAGCTTCTCGACCGAAGCGATGTCGTTGAGATCGGCCTTCGGAAAGCCCGGCACCTGCGGCGCGTAGATCGTGTCCCAGCCAGCCTTGCCGCTCGCGGACATCGTCGCGATCGTGCGGCCGTGGAAGCTGTGATCGAAGGTGATGATCTCGAACGCGCCGTTCTTGAACTTCTTGCCCCACTTGCGCGCGAGCTTGATCGCGCCTTCGTTCGCTTCGGCGCCGCTGTTGGCGAAGAACACCTTGTCGAAGCAGCTGTTCGCGGTGAGGAGCCCGGCGAGCTGCGCCATCGGCGCGTTGTAGAACGCCGGCGAAGGATTGATCAGCGTGCGCGCCTGCTTTTCCATCGCCTCGATCATGCCTTCGTTGCAGTGGCCGAGCGAGTTGACGGCCCAGCCCTGGATGAAGTCGAGATAGCGCTTGCCCGTGTTGTCGTAGAGCCAGGAACCTTTGCCGTGCGTGAACACGATCTCGGGACGGTTCGTGATGTACATCAGCGAATCAACGGGGTACTCATTGAAATTCATGACAGCGGGCTCCACGAAGGCTAGTGCGAGAGAAAGAGGAAAACGATGCGGAAAAAACAAAAGCCACGGATTTCCGTGGCTTCATTTCGTACGCTTCGAACAAACCGAACCGTGAGCGCAATGCATGACGAGCCAGCGGCATCCCTAGGGAAGCGGCGAGCGGCGACGTCGAAGTGCGTTCAGGATTTTGATCATTCGCGAAGGATACGTTAAGCGGTTGCTGCCTGTAAACCGCGCACGCGGATTTTTTGTCCGCGTGCGGACTACGTGCAACATCACACGGGATGCGCCAGATCCGCCGCGCTCGTGAACGAATCCGCGTAGAACTCGTCCTCCGGCAGGCGATGATGCTGCGTGAAATCGCGCTGCGCCGATTCCACCATCACGGGCGCGCCGCACGCGTACACCTGATAGCTGCTCAAGTCTGGCAGATCTTCGATGACAGCGCGATGAACGAAGCCCGTGCGGCCCGTCCAGTTGTCGTCGGCGTCGGGTTCGGAGAGCACCGGCACGAACGTGAAGTTCGGGATGTCCTTCGCCCATTGCGCGGCGAGCTCCATCATGTAGAGGTCCTTCTTGCGGCGGCCGCCCCAGTAGAGCGTCATCGGGCGGTTCAGGTTCTTGAACACCGCATGCTCGATGATCGCCTTGATCGGCGCGAACCCCGTGCCCGACGCCAGCAGCACGATCGGCTTGTCGGATTCGTCGCGCAGGAAGAACGTGCCGAGCGGGCCTTCGAAGCGCAGGATGTCGCGCTCTTTCATCGCGCCGAACACGTGATCCGTGAACGTGCCGCCGGGCATGTGGCGGATGTGCAGTTCGAGCGGGCCTTCGTGATGCGGCGGGCTCGCCATCGAGTAGCTGCGGCGCTTGCCGTCCTTCAGGATGAATTCGATGTACTGGCCCGCGTAATACTGCAGGCGCTCGTTCGCGGGCAGTTGCAGCTTCAGTTCGATGACATCGTCGGCACGGCGTTCGAGCGCATTCACGCGGCACGGCAGCTTTTTCACCTGCACGTCGCCGACGCCCGCGACTTCGCGCACGTCGATTTCGAGATCGGTCTGCGCGGTCGCGCAGCAGAAGAGGGCCATGCGACGGGTCTTTTCGTCGTTCGACAACGCCGACGAAGAATGCGGCGCCTGCTCGACTTCACCGCTCACGACGGCGCCCTTGCACGAGCCGCACGCGCCGTTCTTGCAGCCGTACGGCAGGCCGATGCCCTGGCGCAGCGCGGCGGTCAGGACCGGTTCGTCGGGTTCTACTTGAAACTGCCGGCCGCTTTGCCGGAGCGTTACGTTGAAAGCCATAGATCGATTTCTGCGATGTGTGGAGTTGTCTCGTTCGTCTTGTTCGACGCCGCACGCGGGTTTCAGGCGACGGATAGAATGCCCGGATGATCGTCACTCGAAACCTTCGCCGCGCGCGTGTCCTGATCGTCGGGTGCGGCGATGTCGGCATGCGCGCGCTGCCGCTCCTGCATGCGCGTGCCGGCGCGCCCCGCGTCGTCGCGCTCACGCATCATCCGGAGCGCGCGGGCGAACTGCGCGCGGCCGGCGCCACGCCGATTTCCGGTGATCTCGACCTGCGCCGCAGCCTCGGAAGGCTCGCGGGCCTCGCGCGCAACGTGCTGCATCTCGCGCCGCCGCAGCGTGACGGCGATTCCGACCGTCGCACGCGCGCGCTGATTGCCGCGTTGCGCCGCCCGCGCCGCTCGGTGGCGCGCGGCGCAAAGACTCACTGGCTGCATCCGGATCGAGCCGGAAAAACGTCTTTCATTGTACCCGACGGCCTTCGCGCGGCCACGAAGCGGCGGACCGGGCCGGGCACGCGCTTCGTCTACGCCAGCACGACCGGCGTGTACGGCGACTGCGCCGGCGCGTGGATCGACGAAACACGTCCCGCGCGGCCGGAGAACGAGCGTGCGCGGCGGCGCGTTTCGGCGGAGCGGCAGTTGCGCGCGGCGGGCGTGGGAAGCGGGTGGCGTGTGTCGATCGCGCGGATTCCTGGCATTTACGCGGCCAATCGCTTGCCAGTTGCGCGCATCGAAAAGGGCATGCCCGCGCTCATCGAATCCGACGACGTCTACACGAATCACATCCACGCCGACGATCTCGCCGCGATCCTTTTGCGCGCGCTCGCACGCGGACGGCCGCAGCGCGTCATCAACGCCTCGGACGACACGGACCTGCGCATGGCGGATTACTTCGACCGCGTGGCCGATGCGTACGGAATGCCGCGTGTGCCGCGCATTTCGCGGCAGGAAGCCGAAGCGCGCCTTGAGCCGGTCACGCTTTCGTTCATGCGCGAATCGCGACGGCTCTCCAACGCGCGCCTGAAGCGCGAACTGGGCTACGCGCTACGCCATCCGACGGTCGACGATTTCCTGAAAACGGCCACGCGGCGCTAGATCAGCGCCGGGATCGTTTCGAGCAGGACGAAGCACATCAGCGCGCCGATCAATGCGCCGATGAGATTCGGCGAATACTTGTGGCGCATGTGCATGACGATGGCCAGCACCCCGATGAGCACAGCGCTCAGCGCGACGAACGCAATCATCGCGACGGTCAAGTGGGAGACCATGATGCCCTCCTGCTTTTTTGATAGTCATTTTTGGTATCCGTAAGACCAGTATATGAGCGCCGACGGCGGAAGGCATGCTGCGCCGCAGCGCCCGCCATTGAGGGCTTTCACCGATTTGCATGCTCAATGCGCGTCGATGAAGGCGAGCACGTCCGTGAAAACCGGCGAGCCCGCGCGCTGCGCCGCCGAAATTGCATCGACGAGCTGAACGTGGCCGAGGCCCGCGTAGGTCTTCAGCTCGACGGCGTCGTCGTGTGCGCGCAACGCGTCGGCGAATCGCGTGCTGTTCGACGGATCGACGACGGTATCGGCGGTGCCGGTCGCGAGCAGCATCGGCGGTTCGTGGCCGGTGACGAAATCGATCGGCAGCGTCTGCCCGCGCAGCGCGTCCGGAAAGATGTCCGACATATGCGGTTCGCGCGGCGGGATGGCCGCATACGGGCCAGCAAGGCCGATCATCCCGCGCAGTTCCGACTTCGACATGCCGTGCGCCGCGAGGTAGCGCGGATCGGTCGCAAGCATCGCCGCGATATGCGCGCCCGCGGAATGCCCCATCACGACGATGCGGCCGGGATCGCCGCCGAACGCGCGCGCATGTTCGCGCGTCCAGCGCACGGCGGCCGCGGCGTCGTCGATGAAGCCGGGGAAAATGGTCTCGGGATACACGCGGTAGTCCGGCACGATCGTCACGACGCCGCGTTGCGCGAGCGCCTGCGCGACGCCGCGTGCGTCCGCGCGCTCGCCGCCTTGCCAGCTCCCGCCGTAGAAATACACGACGACGGGCCGCGCGCCGTCCGTGCGGCTGTGCGGCGCATACACGTCGAGCTTCTGGCGCGGTGCGGCGCCGTAGGCGAGGCCATCGGCCCGCTCGTCGTTCTGCGCGCGCGCCCGCGCACCGGCGAGGCCGGACGCGCACGCGACGAGCGTCAGGGAAATGAACCGCCGTCTCGCCGGGATGTGCATGATGGGTTCGTCCTTCGATGTGATCGAACAACGGCTGCGATGCATCCGGCGCGGCGGCTTCGAAGCGAAGCTACGGCGTCGTATCCGGCTCCCGGCGCAGCGCGGCGAGATCGGCTTCATCGAGCCAGCGCCATGCACCTTCGGCAAGCGTGCCAGGCAAAGCATAACCGCCCACCCGCTCGCGATGCAGTTTCTCCACGCGGTTCCCGGCGGCCGCGACCATGCGCTTTACCTGATGATATTTGCCCTCGAGCACGGTGAGTTCGACGAGCCGCTCGTCGCGTCGCACGGCCGCGAGCGCGGCGCTCGGTTTCGACTCGCCGTGCAGCAGCACGCCATCGCGCAGCTTTGAGAGCTGTGCATCGTCGAGCGGATGGCGCACGGTCGCGAGATAGACCTTCGGCACCTTTCGTTTGGGCGACGTGAACGCGTGAACGAACGCGCCGTCATCGGAGAGAAGGAGCAGGCCGGTCGTGTCCTGATCGAGCCGGCCGACCGACTGCACGCCGCGTTCGACGAACTGCGGCGGCAGCAGATGAAACACGCTCAGATGATGCTGCGGATCGCGCGAGCATTCGTAACCCGCCGGCTTGTTGAGCGCGATGTACGCCTTCTCGCGATACGGCCAGAGATGATCGTCGACTTCGAATTCGAGACCGGGCGTGACGGGAAGATCGGCATGCGGATCGTCGCGCACGACGCCCGCGATGCGCACGCGGCCTTCGGCGACGATGCCGCGGCACTGGCGGCGCGACCCGAAGCCTTGGGAGAAGAGGAGGGTTTCGAGGTCCATCGGATGAGCGGAGTTGAAGCGCGCATTCTAGCAAGCCGCGCTTTCGGCCCGCGTTCGCCGGACGCGTCCCGCATCGGCGAGAAAAAAGAGCGCCGCCCGAACCGCGGGCGGCGCCGAGCGTGGCGATGCGCATTCGGACGAAGGGGCGTCCGGGGCCGGCGTCATCGCCCAGGGAAACGCGCTGCGCGCTTCATTGCATGTCGATGCGGCCGTACACGCCGTCGGCTTCGAAGTTCGGTCCGGCCGCGAAGAAGAGCGTGTTGGAGGGCTGCGCGCTCAGGTTGTTGCCGAACGCGATGCCCCACAAGCCGCGCTGCACGAGCGGCGTGCCGTCCGTATTCATGAACTGGCCGACGAACGCGCCGCTATTCGGATCGAACGCGTTGATCGTGCCGTCGCCGAAATTGCCGACGAGAATATCGTTGCTGAAGGTGCCGAAGTTGCCGGGCGCCTGCGCGATGCCCCATGGCGCATTCAGCGGGCCGTTCGCCGCGAAGCGCTGCGTCAGGTTGCCGTCGAGGTCGAACACGTCGACGAAGCCCTGGCCCGCGCCCGGCACGTCGTCCTCGGCATCGCTGTCCTGCTTCGCGTAGGTGACGAAGATCTTCGAGCCGATCGCCTGGATGCCGAAGGGCGCGAAGCCCGCCGGGATCTGCGTGTCCGTGAAGCTGCCGGGCACGACGATTTTCGTGAAGGTGCCGTCGAAGACATCGATCCTGTTGTTGTGGAAGTCGGTGGCATAGAGACGATGCCCGCCCGCCGCCGTGGTGGCGATCGCCAGTCCCTTGTAGATGGCGCCCGATGCGCTCGAATCGACGGCGGTGAACGCGTGCGTCATGTCGACGGCGGGCGCCCACGCGGTGATCGAGCCGCCTTCGCCCGCGAAGATGAATGCGGCGACGCCCGATTTGCCGTTGCGCGCGAGCGTGAGATCCGGTCCTTTGTTGAAGACGATTCCGGTGGGATTGGCCGGACCGTTCGCGGTCGCGGGAATCGACACGACGAGCGATTGAACGACGCCGTTGCCGTCATACAGCGTGGCCGTTTGCGTGCCGTTGTTGGCGACCCACACGAAGCCGTTCGGATTGAACGCGACGCCCCAGCCGTTCTTCAGGTTCGGGTCCGTGTGCGGCGCGGGCACGGCGCCATCGGATACGACGATCGACATCTTGAAGCGTGTCGCCGCCGGCATGTTGTCGCTCGAGCTGCCGCCGCCGCACGAGGCGATGCCCGTCAATGTCACGACCGCGGCGGCGCAGACGATGAAGCGGCTCCACAATCCGGATTGCATGATGGTGACTCCTTCGGCAGCGGTGCGCCGTCAGTTCGTTCGTCACCTCTAAACGGATGGGCCTCGCGGCTTATTCCGTTCGCAATCCGTGCGCTTGTTTCGATGCGTGTCAGTGCGCGTCGCCGCGTCCCTTCGATGTCACCGGCACGCCGAGCCCGAAAAGCGTGAAACGCGAGTCGTCGTCATCGCTCGACATCGCGGGGTGCCGCGAGCCTGCGGTCCAGCGGCCGTCGAAGGTCATCGTCGGGACGATCGGCTTCGGTATGCCGCTGGCTTGCCGGAAGTACTCGGTATTGGTCTCGTTCTGCACGGCGAGCGCACGGCGCAAGGTCGCCTGCGTTTGCCCGTTGCGCGGATCGAGCGACACCGCGCGGCGCGCATTGCGCAATGCGCACGCGGCGTCCATGTTCGCGACGCAATTGCGTGCGCTCGCCATCGCGCCGTCGCGCGCACGTTCCTGACGCGACAATTCGGCCGCGAGCTGCTGGATTTCCGGACTGCGCGGCTCGCTCGCATAGAGGCCGCGCATATGGCGGCGCGCGGTCGTGAGATCGCGGTTGGCGAGCGCTTGCTGGAGCGACGCGATGCTTCGCGCGACGGCAGCGGGAAGCGGGTCCGCGACCGGCAGTGCCGGATGCGCGGCGGGTTTTTCGGCGGCTGCGATCGTCGGGGTGGTTCGCGGCGGCTCGGTCGTGCGCGTGATGGGCGTGGGCGTTTGAGTCGACGGTTTTGGAGGGATTGGGGCTGCTGCTGTCAGCGTCGTCGTGCTGACACGCGGTTCCGGTTTCTGCATCGATGCGATGGCCGGCGTCGCCGGTTTGATCGACGGCGCGGCGGCCGCGACCGGCGTGCTCGTCGTCGTGTTCGGTGTTGCGGGCTTCGCAACGGCTACGGCCGCGGATGACGCGATGCCGGGCGACGGCGGATTCGCCGTGGTGTGTGCCACTGGCGCGGCGGGCATCGGCGGCTTCGCGGGCGCGGCGGCAGCCAGCGTGCTGGCCGATGCAGGCGCGCTCGTCGCGACGACAACGCGCGGTTCGACGCGTGGTGCGACCGGCGGCGCTTCCGTCGTCGCACGCGCTACGACCGGGACGCTCGACGGCTTCACCGGTGCGGCGGCAGCCAACGTGCTCGCCGATGCAGGCGTGCTTGCGGCGACGACGACGCGCGGCTCGATGCGCGGTGCGACTGACGGCGCTTCCGTCGTCGCCCGCGCTGCGACCGGTACGCTCGGCGAGCCAGAAGCGTGTTCTTCGCGCGCATGATTCGCCTTCGCCATCACCGACGACGCGGGGGCGGCTGCCTGTGCATTCGCCGAATCCGCTTTGGGCCGCATCAACGATGCATGCCGCGCAACGTCTGCGCCCTGCGCGCCGGAAGCGCGGTCGCGAACCGAGCCCGCCACGCTGATGCCCGGGTCGTCGCTGACCGGCGGGGCGTTGTCATCCAGACGCGCATAGAAGTACCCGCCGACCGCGATGCTCGCGACCACGCCACTGACCAGCACGGCGATGGTCGTATGTGCGGACTTGCGGCGCTGCTCCTGCGCATCGCCAGGCTCGATGAAGTTGGGATAGGACGTCAGCATCCTGCGGCGCACGAGGCGCTGCAGCCAGTGGCTGTCATCCCAATCGACGATATCGAGTTGCGCAGGCACCGGCACGGGCGCGCGGGTCTCCGCGCGGCTCGTGAAAATCGCGCCCTGGCGATCGGCGCCGCAGGACGGGCAGGTGTCTTCCTCGGCTGGCGAAACCGTGCTGCAGCGTTTGCAGATGACGGAGTCGAGTGACAGCGAGTATTCAGGTCGATTCATGTCGTACCCTTCTTCGAGTTATGGCTCGACGCATCGCGCGAGCGGGTCACGACATCGAGATGGTCCTAAGCAACCCGAAATGCGGGCGCTGCGCGAGCGAGCATCCCCGTGATGCTCCTCGCGCCGGGATTCTGAATGCCGATGGGAGGTATTTTTGCGGCGCGCGGTTAAACGCGTCTACGCGATTGCGCACATTCGCGAATCGTGACGTCAGGGAGAAACGATAACGACGCCTGTACGGACACGACATAGCCATCTGGATGACTTCCCGCAAATGTTTGCGCGGGCGAAATTGCGTGTCATCAGGTACGAAAGGATGATGACAATGCAATCGAACGGCTTTGACGCGACGGCGCGGCAGTTGATAGTCGGACTGCCGCTGTTCATGGGCACGATCGAATACATCTTGCGAGTGGCGCTGAAGCAGCCCGGGAAGGACGATTTCTTTCCGATCTCGCTCGTCGCCTCCAGCGTCAGTCTGAACATTGCGCTGGCCGCGCTGCCGGGCGAACTGCGCGGCGGGTTCAGGACGTCGGCGCAACGAATCGGTCAGGCGATGTTTATCGCGAATCTGGGAATTTTCGCCTCTCTGATTGGCGTGCTCCTGTGGATATACTTGCTCGTGGCTTCGTTTAGTGAAGAAGTCCGAGGAATCTTGCCGCTTCATCCGTTGCAAGATTCTTTGGTCTACTACGTATTTTCAATCGTGGCGAATGAATGGAAGGCGAGGGTGGCAAGATGATGAACTTCGTATTGGGATTTTTTAGGGAGTATTGGCCTGTCGTCCTGGCGTGCGCGTTCGCGAGATACGGTGCTCCCGTTGTGGCGGACTGGCTTTTTCGCCATTTCCCGAAGGAAACGCCTCAGGGCAGAACGGAGCGGCGTTCGGGCGTCGATTGACGCGGCTTGACGCGAATAGATCAACGCGACGCGATCTTGGAGTGCGTCCAGGAACAGCCTGACCCAAACGCAAAAAAGCCGCTCACGACGGAGCGGCTTTTTCACTAATCTTGGTGCCCAGGGCCGGAATCGAACCGGCACGCCTTGCGGCGGGGGATTTTGAGTCCCCTGCGTCTACCAATTTCACCACCTGGGCCTTGATCGACTCGTACAGCAACACACCGCAGCAACAAGCCAATCGAGTCGGCGATTATGACCGAAAACACCGACGCCGGCAAGCAGCAACGACGGCGTTTTCGCAAGCTCGGAAATTACTGGGCGAGATACGTGAACGCGCCGTTCCTGATCACGCCCATCACACTGGCGCGCTGATCCAGGCCAACGTGATCCGTCGCGCTCGTATTCACGACGCCGTTGGGCACGACGAGCTCATGCGCGTGCTCCAGTTCCGAGCGCAGCGCCACGCGAAACTCCTTCGTGCCCGGTTTGCCGGACTTGAGCGCCCGCGCGACGGCGTCCTGCAGACGCGGATAGACGCCCGCCGCATCGCCCGCGAATTGCGTGACCGTGCCCTTGCCGTACTTGTCCTCGTAGGCGTTCACGAACGCGAGCGCGGCCTTTTTCGACGGATGATCCGCCGGCAGTGTCCGGGCGACGACGACCGGCTGCGTCGGGAACAGCGTGCCTTCCACGTCCTTGCCGCCGAGCTTGATGAACTCGGGCGTCGCGATGCCGTGCGTCTGGTAGATCGCGCCCTTGTAGCCGCGCTCGACGAGCGTGCGCTGCGGCAGCACCGTCGGCGTGCCCGCGCCCGCGATCAGCACCGCGTCCGGCTTCGCGGCCATCAGCTTGAGAATCTGGCCGGTGACGCTCGCATCGGTCCGGTTGAAGCGCTCGCTCGCGACAATCCTGATATGGCGCAGATCGGCGAACTTGGTGAACTCGTTGAGCCAGCTATCGCCGTAGCTGTCCGCGAAACCGATGAAACCGACGGTCTTCACGCCGTGATTGGCCATGTAGCGCGTCATCACGTCGGCCATCGCGCGGTCGGTCTGCGCCATCTTGAATGCCCACACCTTCTTGCCTTCCTGCGGCTCCACGACCGAGGCCGAACCAATCAGCGTGATCATCGGCGTTTCGGATTCGGCGACGGGATCGAGCGCGGCAAGCGCGGCGGGCGTGATGTTCGGCCCGACGATCACATCGACATGATCCTCGCTGATGAGCTTGCGGATGTTGCGCACGGCCGCGCCCGGGTCCGAGCCGTCGTCGAGGATGATGTATTCCGCGTTCTGCCCGGCGATGGTCTTCGGCCACATCAGCATCGCGTTCTTGCTGGTGATGCCGATCGCGGCGGCAGGGCCGGTGCTCGACAGGTCGATGCCGACCTTCAGTTGCGCGTGCGCGGCCGCGGCGATTACGGACAAGGCAACGCCGGCAGCGAGCCGGCGCGTGAACTTCGACAGCGTCATCGGAAAGGTCTCCAGGGGAGGGAATTTTTTGAGGCAGCGTGCGCCGCCATTTTATTCAGAGCTCGTAGCTTTCGTGCTCGCCGGTAAGCGCCTGTTCGATCAGCTTGCGGTTCAGCGAGGGCGACAGCAGCTCGACGAGCGTATACACATAGCTGCGCAGATACGCGCCCTGCTTGAGCGCGAGGCGCGTCACGTTCGTGCCGAACAGATGTCCGACCGGCATCGCGCGCAGATGCTTGTCGCGCTCCGGATTGAACGCGATATCCGCCAGAATCCCGACGCCGAGCCCCAGTTCGACGTAAGTCTTGATCACGTCCGCATCGATGGCCTCGAGCACGACGTCCGGCGTCAGATTGCGCCGGGCGAACGCCTGATTGATTTTCGTGCGCCCGGCGAACGACGCCTCGTAGGTGATGATCGGGTATTGCGCGAGATCGTCGAGCGTGAGCGTCTTGCGTTCGAGCAGCGGATGATCCGGCAGCATGACGGCGAGGTGCTGCCACTGAAAGCAGGGCAGCGACACCAGTTCCTTATAGTTGGCGATCGCTTCGGTGGCGATGGCGATATCCGCCTGATCGTGGATCACCATCTCGGCGACTTGCGTCGGGCTGCCCTGCAGGATCGAAAGGTGGACCTTCGGAAAGCGCTTCTTGAACTCCGCGATCGCGGCCGGCAGCGAATAACGCGCCTGCGTGTGCGTCGCCGCGATGACGAGATTGCCCTGATCCTGCGCCGCGTAATCTTTACCGACGCGCTTCAGACTTTCCACTTCCTGCAATATTTTCTCGACCGACGCGAGGATGATGCGCCCCGGCTCCGTCAGTGATCTCACGCGCTTGCCGTGCCGCGTGAAGATTTCGACGCCCAGCTCGTCCTCCAGCTCGATGATCGCCTTCGAGACGCCCGGCTGTGATGTATACAGCGCCTTCGCGGCTTCCGTCAGGTTGAAGTTCTGCCGGACGGCCTCGCGCACGAAGCGGAACTGGTGCAGATTCATATATAACTCAGCCGCATATCAAAGTAATTTTTCAGTCGTTTGCAATATATAGCAGGTTCTTTACTATCAGTCCAATTTTTCCAATATCCATATCTCTATCTGTCATAAGCAAATGAGCGTTTCGTCTGAACGACGCTCGCGACAGGGACTCAATGGATATTCGATGGATGAGACGCGCGACGTAACCTAGGACGCCGCGCCTTGACAAGAACTTGGGGCCCCCGAATGTACCAATACGATCAGATCGACCAACGCATCGTCGACGAACGTGTCGCGCAGTACGCTGACCAGGTCCGCCGCCGGCTGTCGGGCGAATTGACCGAAGAGGAATTCCGTCCGTTGCGTCTGCAAAACGGCCTGTACATGCAGCGTCACGCGTACATGCACCGCATCGCGATTCCGTACGGCAATCTGCGCAGCGACCAGCTCCGCATGCTCGGCACGATCGCGCGCGAGCACGACCGCGGCTACGGTCACTTTTCGACGCGCACCAACATCCAGTTCAACTGGGTCGAGCTCGAAGAGACGCCGGAAATCCTGCGCAAGCTCGCTTCGGTGCAGATGCACGCGATCCAGACCTCGGGCAATTGCATTCGCAATATCACCGCCGACCAGTTCGCCGGCGTCGCGCCCGACGAGCAGGTCGATCCGCGTCCGTGGTCGGAAATCCTGCGTCAGTGGTCGACGTTCCATCCGGAATTCGCGTGGCTGCCGCGCAAGTTCAAGATCGCGGTGAACGGCTCGGCGGAAGACCGCGCGGCCGTGCAGATCCACGATCTCGGCGTGTATCTGAAGAAGAACGCGCAGGGCGAAGTCGTGATGGACATTCTCGCGGGCGGCGGTCTCGGCCGCACGCCGATCGTCGGCGCGATCATCAAGCGCGATCTGCCGTGGCAACACCTGATCACCTACTGCGAAGCCGTGCTGCGTGTGTACAACCGCTACGGCCGCCGCGACAACATGTACAAGGCGCGCATCAAGATTCTCGTGAAGGCGCTGTCGGCGGAGAAGTTCTCGAAGCAGGTCGAGGAAGAGTGGCAGCATCTGAAGGATGGCCCGTCGACGATCACGCAGGAAGAAGTCGATCGCGTGTCGCAGTTCTTCGCGCCGCCCGTGTACGAAAAGCTCGCTGACACGGATGCCTCGTATGAAAAGCATCTGATCGAAAGCAAGCCGTTCGCGCGCTGGGTCGAGCGCAACGTGCGTCCGCACAAGGTGCCGGGCTATGCGTCGGTGACGCTGTCGCTGAAGCAGCGCCATATCGCGCCGGGCGACGCCACCGACAAGCAGATGGACGACGTCGCCGCGCTCGCCGACGAGTTCTCGTTCGGCGAAATCCGCGTGTCGCACGAGCAGAACCTGATTCTCGCGAACGTGAAGAAGCGCGACCTGCATACCGTGTGGGAACGCGCGAAGGCGCTCGGTTTCGCGACGGCGAACATCGGCCTTCTGACGGACATCATCGCGTGCCCGGGTGGCGACTTCTGCTCGCTCGCGAACGCGAAGTCGATCCCGATCGCGCTCGCCATTCAGGACCGATTCAACGATCTCGACTACGTGCACGATCTCGGCGACCTGTCGCTCAACATTTCGGGCTGCATCAACGCGTGCGGTCATCACCACGTCGGCAACATCGGCATTCTGGGCGTCGATAAGGACGGCTCGGAGTGGTATCAGTTGACGCTCGGCGGCGAGCAGAGCTCGGGCGCGACCGGCGCGCATCTCGGCAAGGTGATCGGCCCGTCGTTCTCGGCCGAAGAGATGCCCGACGTGATCTCGCAAGTGATCGATACCTTCGTCGACAACCGCATGGAAGGGGAACGCTTCATCGAGACGTTCGGCCGCATCGGCATGGCGCCGTTCAAGGAGCGCGTGTACGCATCGCGCCAGGCTCACGCTTAAGGATTTGCAAATGACGTTGATCATCAAGAACCGCGCCGTAGTCGAAGACGATTTCACCGTCGTGCGTGCCGCCGAAGACGGCGCGTTGCCCGCTGTCGATGCATTGCCCGCCGGCAAGATCATCGTGCCGTTCGCGCTGTGGAAAGAGCACAAGTCGGCGATCGTCGCATCGCGCGCGAAGGAAGACATTGGCGTGTGGCTCGCGCCGGATGACGAACCCGCGGACCTCGCGCCGGACTTCGGCGTGCTGTCCGTGATCGCGGTCGACTTCCCGGTGTTCCGCGATGGCCGCGGCTTCTCCATCGGCCGCCTGTTGCGCGAGCGTTATCAGTGGACGGGCGAACTGCGCGCGATCGGCGACGTGCTGCGCGATCAGGTGCTGTTCCATTCGCGTTGCGGCTTCGATGCGTTCGCGGTGCGCGCGGACAAGGACATCAACGACGCGCTCAACGCGTTCAACGAATTCACCGAGCTGTACCAGGGCGCGACCGACAATCTCGAACCGCTGTTCCGCCGTCGCGCGGCGCTCGTCGCAGCTCTCGGAGCCTGATGCATGACCCCTGAATTGCAAGCCAAGGTTGAACGCCTGGATGCGCTGCTCGATTCGATCGCGGCGCGCCATCAGAGCGTCAAGCTAGCCAGCAGCCTCGCCGCCGAAGACATGGTGCTCACACACGCCATTCTTTCGCGCGGCGTGAAGATCGGCATCTTCTCGTTGAACACGGGCCGCCTGCACGCGGAAACGCTCGGCATGCTCGACATCGTGAAGACGCGCTACGGCTACGACATCGAGCAGTTCCATCCGCAACAGGACGCGGTCGATGCCTACGTGCGCGATCACGGCCTGAACGCGTTCTACGAAAGCATTGATTTGCGCAAGAGCTGCTGCCATATCCGCAAGGTCGAGCCGCTCAATCGCGCGCTGTCGGATGTGTCCGCGTGGGTGACGGGCCAGCGTCGCGAGCAATCGGTGACGCGCGCCGAGCTGCACGAGGAAGAGCACGACGCGCCGCGCGGCATCGCGAAGTTCAATCCGCTCGCGGACTGGAACGAAACCGATGTATGGGATTACCTGAAAGCCTTCGATGTGCCGGTGAATCCGCTGCATGCGCGTGGCTATCCGAGCATCGGCTGCGAGCCCTGCACGCGCGCGGTGCGTCCTGGCGAAGACAGCCGGGCGGGCCGCTGGTGGTGGGAATCGCGCGACACGAAGGAATGCGGCCTGCACATCACGAACATCAAGATCGTCGAAGAAGCTCCGAGCTCGGCGATCTAAGGCGCACAAGACGCCGCATCAAACCCTGTCATTGAACGCATCGTCGCTTTGGAAATCGCATGACGCTGCATAAAAAAGGATCGACGAACATGAGCACGACGCTCGACTCAACCGTCACCGCACCGATCGCCAACAAGGCGACCCGCATGGATCACCTGGATTGGCTCGAAGCCGAGTCGATCCACATCATTCGCGAACTCGTCGCGGAATGCAGCAAGCCCGCGCTCCTGTTCTCGGGCGGCAAGGATTCGGTCGTCGTGCTGCATCTCGCGCTCAAGGCGTTCGGTCTCGGCGCGGGCCGCGCGACCCAGTTGCCGTTCCCGCTGGTGCATATCGACACGGGTCACAACTTCCAGGAAGTGATCGACTTCCGCGACGCCCGCGCGGCCGAAATCGGCGCGGAACTGGTCGTCGGCCATGTGGAAGATTCGATCAAGAAGGGCACCGTGCGCCTGCGTCGCGAGACCGATTCGCGCAATGCCGCGCAAGCGGTGACGCTGCTCGAAACCATCGAGGAATACGGCTACACGGCGATGATCGGCGGTGCGCGCCGCGATGAAGAGAAGGCGCGCGCGAAGGAGCGCATCTTCTCGTTCCGCGACGAATTCGGCCAGTGGGATCCGAAGGCGCAGCGCCCGGAACTGTGGAGCATCTACAACGCGCGTCTGCATGCGGGCGAGCATCTGCGCGTGTTCCCGATCTCGAACTGGACCGAGCTCGACGTGTGGCAATACATCGCCCGCGAGAAGCTCGAACTGCCGTCGATCTACTACGCGCATGACCGCGAGATCATCCGCCGCAACGGTTTGCTCGTTCCGCTCACGCCGCTGACGCCGCTGCGCGAGGGCGAAACGTCGGAAGTGGCGCAAGTGCGTTTTCGGACCGTCGGCGACATCAGCTGCACGTGCCCGGTCGCGAGCGACGCCGACGATGTCGAGAAGATCATCGCCGAAACGGCCGTGACGGAAATCACGGAGCGCGGCGCGACGCGCATGGACGACCAGGCGTCCGAAGCCGCGATGGAACAGCGCAAGAAACAAGGTTATTTCTAAGCCACACGCCCCAAGGAACCAAAGAATCATGAGTATTTATCAAGCTGAAGACCTGGGCGTGTTGCGCTTCATCACGGCGGGCAGTGTCGACGACGGCAAGAGCACGCTGATCGGCCGTCTGCTGTACGACAGCAAGGCTGTGCTGTCGGACCAGTTGTCGGCGATCTCGCGTGCGAAAAACAAGCGCACCGTGGGCGACGAAATCGATCTGTCGCTGCTGACGGACGGCCTCGAAGCCGAGCGCGAGCAGGGCATCACCATCGACGTCGCGTATCGCTATTTCGCTACCGCCAAGCGCAAGTTCATCATCGCCGATACGCCGGGCCACGAGCAGTACACGCGCAACATGGTGACGGGCGCATCGACGGCGCATGCCGCGATCATTCTCGTCGACGCCACGCGCGTCACGTTCGAGAACGGCGTCGCGCAACTGCTGCCGCAGACGAAGCGCCACAGCGCGATCGTCAAGCTGCTCGGCCTGCAGCACGCGATCGTCGCGATCAACAAGATGGATCTGGTCGATTACAGCGAAGCGCGTTTCAACGAAATCCGCGATGCGTATGTCACGCTCGCGCATCAGCTCGGTCTGACGAACGTGCGCTTCGTGCCGGTGTCGGCGCTGAAGGGCGACAACATCGTGACGGCGAGCGAGCGCATGCCGTGGTACGCAGGCGAGCCGCTGCTCGATCTGCTCGAATCGCTGCCGGTCGCGCAGCCGAACGATCAGGCGCTGCGTTTCCCGGTGCAGTGGGTCGCACGCCAGGACGGCTCGCAGGCCGACGATTTCCGCGGCTACATGGGCCGCGTCGAGGCGGGCGAAGTGCGCGTCGGCGATTCGATCCTCGTGCTGCCGGCCAATCGTGAAGCGAGCGTCGCCGAGATCATCGCGCCGGTGCCGGGCGGCGTCGCGCCGGTGGATCGCGCTTTCGCGGGCCAGACGGTGACGATTCGCCTGACGGAAGATGTCGATGTGTCGCGCGGCGATACGTTCGTGCCGGCATCGCAGAAGGTCGAGCCGACCAAAAAGCTCGAAGCGGACATTTGCTGGTTCGACGAAGAGCCGCTCTCGCCGCAGCGCAAATATTTGCTGAAGCAGACGACCAACACGGTGTTCGCGCGCATCGGCGCGGTGAAGCAGGTGCTGGATGTGCACACGCTGTCGCATTCGGTCGATCGCACCACGCTCGCGATGAACGATATCGGCCGCGTGGCGCTCACGCTGCAGAAGCCGATCGTCGCGGACGAGTACGATACGCATCAGGGCACCGGCGCGTTCGTGTTGATCGACGAGGCGACGCATCACACGGTCGCGGCCGGTATGATTCGTGCCATTGCTGGCTAATATCGACGGACAAGCGTATGGGTAAGGTCTATCTGATCGGAGCGGGGCCGGGCGCGGCGGATCTCATCACCGTGCGCGGCATGCGCCTGCTCGAACAGGCGGATGTCGTGTTGCACGACGCGCTCGTAGAACCGACGATGCTCGACTACGCGCCGAATGCGAAGAAGATTGCCGTCGGCAAGCGTTGCGGACAGCGTTCGACGGCCCAGCATTTCATCAACAAGCAGATCGTCGATGCGGCGCTGGAGCATGGCGTCGTCGTGCGTCTGAAGGGCGGCGATCCGATGCTCTTTGGCCGCGCCGACGAGGAAATGCGCGCGCTCGAAGCGGCGGGCATCGCGTTCGAAGTGGTGCCGGGCATCACGGCGGCGCTTGCGAGCGCCGCGACGCTCAAGCGCTCGCTGACCCTGCGAGGCGTGGCGCGCAGCGTCGCGCTGGCGACCCATTCGCGCGCCGCCGACAGCGATGAAATCCGCGAGCAGGCAAAGGCGGATTCGCTCGTGTTCTACATGGGCCGCGACAGTGCGCCGGATATCGCGCAGCAGCTTATCGATGCGGGCCGTCCGGGCTCGACGCCGGTGGCGATCGTCGAAGCGTGCAGCACGCCGCGCGAACGCACGCTGACGTTGACGCTGGCGCGCATGGCGCTGGGCGAGGCGCAGGAATGGCTGGACCCGTCGCAGCCGAGTTTGCTGATGATCGGCGAGGCGTTTCGCGAGCGGGCGGCGGCCAAGCCGAAGGTGCATCTGAAGGGGATGCAGGCGGCGGCGTGATGCTGGTTCGACTGGCGGGCAAACGAAAAAGCGCACCGGAGACGGTGCGCTTTTTCGTTTCCGGACCTCGTGATTCAAAAGTCTACGAGCCTGATCTTCTTCTTTTTTGAGTTGGCCGCCAGAACGGTATCGAGCGTGGCGATGGTCTTTGCCTTGCAGTCCAGTGCGGTAGCGAGATGAAGCGCGTCTCCCGCACGGAGCCCGGTCGATGCGTCGAGCGTGAGAACGGCTGCGTGGTGGAATACTGGCGGCTCGATCGGTGTGAGTTGCAGATCGCTCGCGCACATTCGTTCGAAACTGCGCCACGCAAAAGCGGATTGATCTTCGGTCATCTGACCGCTTCGCCGTTTGATGCCGAGCGCACTGGCAAACTCGGTGACGCACCACGCTCCGGAAATCAGTTCGTCCCTGACGGATGCGTACCAGTTCGAAACGGCGGCCGTCATGCGCTCGTGGACGCATAACGCGACCAGAACGCTCGTATCGACGTAAATCATCAGTAGCGCGCGCCTCTGCGGAGTTCGTCGATGACGGAATCGGTCATCGGCATGGCGTCCCGTGATTCGGCCAATTCCTCCGCGAACGCCCGACGGTCCCATTTGGCGGCACGAAGGCAGATTCCGCCGTCTACCGTGAGGTTGACCTGCACCTGATCACCCTCGGAAAGGCCGGTGTGCCGCAGATAGTCGGCGGGGATGCGCACTGCGAGGCTATTGCCCCATTTGGAGATGAGCAGGTTCATGCGGAACTCGATCGGATATACGAAAAGGTATATCCGAGTATATGCTTTTCGAGTCGCGCGGCGCCACTCGGCCGATCAGCCAACGCTGATCTACCGACCGACCTGCCGCAAACAATACTGCGCCACCGCATCCAACACCGCGTCATCCTCTCCGACTGCCGTCGCGCAGGAAATGACGACATCTGGATGCGCAGCCCGGCACTTCTCGACGATCTCCGGCAAATCCTTCCTCACATGCCCGCCCTGCCCGAAGAACACGGGCACGACCGTGATCGCATCGCAGCCATCGGCGGCCAACTGGGCGACGGCGGCAGGCAAATCGGGGGACATCAATTCAAGAAACGCCAGTAAAACCGGCCCACCGCGCAAGCCGCGCAGCTTCACGACAAGGCGCTCGAACGGCTCGGCCCAGCGCGGATCGCGTGCGCCGTGACCGAACAGGATGATACCGTGCGTCTTCATCGCGCGCTCCTCGGAAGAAACGTCAGTGCCGCTCCACCCACTTCAGGCCCACCAGCCCGATCACGAGATAGGCGAGGGCGGGCGCCGCCGCGGTGATCGGCGCGGGCCACGTGTTCAGATTGCCGATATGCGAGAACAGCGTGTTGACGAGCTGAAAGCTCATCCCGATCATGATGCCGCCGAACACCTTCATGCCGACCACGCCCGCGCGCGTATGCAGATACGCGAACGGCAGCGAAAGAATCAGCATCACGAATACCGCGAACGGATAGAGAATCTTGCGCCAGAACGCGATCTGATACCGCTGCGTATCCTGATGATTTTCCGTCAGATGCTGGATATAGCGGAACAGGTTGAACATCGACATCCGATCCGGCGACACCAGCAGGACCGACAGAATCTGCGGCGTCAGCTCCGAGCGCAACGAATATTCGGGCAGCGTGCTCTGCGTCGCACGATAGACCGGATTCAACGCGTCGCCGGGGTTCGCCGCCTGCGGGGGCGCGTCGTTCAGTTGCGTGTCCGTCACGCCCGTGAGCTTCCAGTGGCCCGGCGGCTCATACACGCCGCTCTTCGCAATGCGCACGTTCGTCAGACGGAACTTCGAGTCGAATTCGTAGATGCGCACGTTGGCGATCGTCGTGTCGGGATTCAGCGTGCCGACGTTGACGAAGCGCGTGACCTGCTCGCCGTTCTCCTTGGCCGTCAACGTGTCCTTCACCCACACGCCCGACTGAAAATTCGACGACACCGACGACCCGAGCGCCTCCAGCCGCAC
The DNA here is from genome assembly GCF_046030135.1 of Caballeronia jiangsuensis. Taxonomy (NCBI): domain Bacteria; kingdom Pseudomonadati; phylum Pseudomonadota; class Betaproteobacteria; order Burkholderiales; family Burkholderiaceae; genus Caballeronia; species Caballeronia jiangsuensis. Next base: position 46,942 of record NZ_JAQQDB010000042.1, on the reverse strand, counting down.
GCGCTCGGACAGCTGGTCCGTGTAAGGCCCGACCACTTCGCCGATCAGATACGTGATGAGCACCATCGGAACGCCGATCTTCAGCAGCGAGCGCAGCGCGGCGCCGGTCGAGAGCCCCGACACGCGGAAGATCGTGAACTCCGAAGCCGCCGCCATCTGCGCGAACACGTAGATGGCCGAAATGAGCGCGGCGACGGGAATGATCTCGTAGAAGCGCGAAGGCGTCTGCAGCGCGACGCGCAGCACCGCGAGCGTGAACTTGTAATTGCCGTGCCCGACCGTGTTCAGTTCGTTGATCAGGTCGAAGAAGAAGAACAGGCCCGAGAACGCAAACAGGATGAAGATGAACGCGAGATAGATCTGGCGCGCGAAATATCGTTCGTAGATGCGCATCGCGTCAGGCCCCCTTCGACAGCGACGGGAGCTTGAACAGCGGCCGATTACGAATCCGCAGCCAGAAAATGAACGCAACGAGCGCGCCGACCACGATATGCAGTCCGACGAGACCCAAGCCGAACGACAGCTTGCCCTGTTCGATCCACGACTGCACGACGTTCAGCAGATTCGAATAGGTGAGGTAGATCAGCACGGCCATCACGAGATTGATCGTGCGGCTGCGGCGCGGGTTCTGATACGAAAGTGGAATGGCGAGCAACATCAGATTGATGGCGATGAGCGGCAGACCCACGCGCCACGCGAACTCCGCGAGATTTTCCTGAGTAGGATTGGCGAGCAGGTCCGGCGTGGAGATGCCCGTCGTGGTCGGTGTATTCACGAACTGGTGACTCATTATCTTCACACCGTATCGCTCGAACTCCATGATGCGGAAGTTCGGCTGGCCCGGCTCGCCGTCGTACCGGCGGCCGTTGTCGAGCACGATGAAGCGGTCGCCATCGGGGCGCGTTTCGGTATGACCGTTCTTCGAGACGATCACGTTGACCTTGCCGCCTTCAGTGCTCGTGACGAACACGTTCTCGACGTGCCCCTGATCCGGCGACATCTTCTCGATGAAGAACACGCGATGGCTCGACGGCGATTCGCGGAACTGTCCCGGCGCGAGCAGCGACACTTCATCGCGCTGCTGAAAGCGCTGCTTGATGAGTTTGCTCTGCTGGTTCGACCACGGCCATCCGACGAACGCGAAGAACATGATGAGAATGATGATCGGCGTGGAGAACACGGCGATCGGCTTGATGAGTTGCGTCTGACTGACGCCCGACGCGAGCCACACGACCATTTCCGAGTCGCGATACCAGCGCGTGAGCACGAAGAGAATGGAGACGAACAGCGTCACGATCAGCATGACCGCGAGATAGCCGATGACGGTGAGCCCGATCAGCACGACGACGTCTTTCGGGTCGATCTGACCTTGCGCCGCGAAGCCGACGATGCGGATCATCATCGTCGTGAGCATGATCGTGAGCAGCACCATGAACACGGCACCGGCCGTGTACGCGAGTTCGCGCTGCAGGGAGCGTTCGAAGATCATTGAATTTTTGCTTGGAGCCGGCGGCGATGCGGAAATCTTGCACGCATCTCGTGGCTTACGGGAAGGGTATTCGCTTACCCTCACGCCGCCCGCCTGTGACCGCCGTGGAAAAAATAGCGGATAATTGCGGCTTTCATCCTTCAGCCAAGATTTTATCCGAGGATAAGCGCGATGGACTTTAGCATAAAAGCCTGTGATTGGAGCAAGGGCGAGGCAAATGGTTTCCTTACCGGGAAGTCGGATGTCATCGTGCTCGGCATCTTCGAAGCGCAGACGCTCACGGGCGCCGCGCGCGACATGGACGTCGCAACCAAAGGCCTGATTTCGCGCGTCGTGAAAGCCGGCGACATGAGCGGCCGCGCGGGCACGACCCTGATGGTGCCGGAAGTCACGGGCATCGGCGCGTCGCGTGTGCTGCTCGTCGGTCTCGGCAAGCAGGACGCCTTCAATCAGAAAGCCTATGGCGAAGCCGTGCGCGCCGCATGGCGCGTGGTGCTCGGCTCGAAGATCGGTCAGGCGACCTTCACGCTCGCGCAACTGCCGATCCAGGAACGCACCGGCGACTGGGCCGTGCGCGCCGCGATCCTCGCGCTGCGCGAACTGACCTACAAGTTCACGCAGATGAAGAGCAAGCCCGACAACGGCGCGCGCTCGCTCAAGAAGATCGTGTTCAGCATCGATTCCGCCGACGAGAAAGCCGCCAAGGTCGCGGTGAAGCAGGGCGTCGCGATTGCGAACGGCATGGACCTCACGCGCGATCTCGGCAACCTGCCGCCGAACGTATGCACGCCGACCTATCTCGGCCAGACCGCGAAGAAGCTCGGCCGCGATTTCAAGCTGAAGGTCGAAGTGCTCGGCCAGAAGCAGATCGAAGCGCTCAACATGGGCTCGTTCCTGTCGGTCGCGAAGGGCTCGGTCGAGCCGCCGCAGTTCATCGTCATGCATTACCAGGGCGCGGGTGCGGCCGCGAAGGGCAAGAACGCGCCGGTCGTGCTGGTCGGCAAGGGCATCACGTTCGATTCGGGCGGCATCTCGATCAAGCCGGGCGAGGCGATGGACGAGATGAAATACGACATGTGCGGCGCGGGCTCCGTGTTCGGCACAATGCGCGCGGTCGCCGAGATGGGCCTCAAGCTCAACGTGATCGGCGTGATTCCGACCTGCGAGAACATGCCCGCGGGCAACGCGGTGAAGCCGGGCGACATCATCACCGCGATGAACGGCACGACCATCGAAGTGCTCAACACCGACGCCGAAGGCCGCCTCATTTTGTGCGACGCGCTCACCTACGCGGAGCGCTTCAAGCCCGCCGCCGTGGTCGATATCGCGACGTTGACGGGCGCGTGCATCATCGCGCTGGGGCATCACAACACGGGCCTTTTCTCGAAGGACGATGCGCTCGCGGGCGAACTGCTCGACGCGTCGCGCGAGGCGGTCGATCCGGCATGGCGTCTGCCGCTCGACGACGAGTATCAGGATCAGCTCAAGTCGAATTTCGCGGATGTCGCGAACATTGGCGGACGTCCGGCGGGCAGCGTGACGGCGGCGTGCTTCCTGTCGCGCTTCGCGACGGCTTATCCGTGGGCGCACCTCGATATCGCCGGAACCGCGTGGAAGAGCGGCGCGGCGAAGGGCGCGACGGGCCGTCCCGTGCCGCTGCTCTCGCAGTTCCTGATCGATCGCGCCGGCGCCTGAAGCAGGCATGACGCGCATCGACTTTCATACGAATGTCGGCGATCCGCTCGCGTACGCCTGCCGCCTCGCGCGCAAGGCGTACCTGAGCGGCAAGCCGCTCGTCGTGCTCGCCGAACCGCAGCGCCTCGCCGCGTTCGACGAGCAGTTGTGGACTTTCCAGCCGCTCGAATTCGTGCCGCACTGCATGGCGAAGAGTCCGCTCGCGGAGGACACGCCCGTCGTGCTCACGTCGAATCTGGACGAAGCGCCGCATCATCAGGTGCTCGTGAATCTCGGCGCGCCGGTGCCCGCGCAGTTCGCGCGCTTCGAGCGGCTCGTGGAGATCGTCGGCAGCGAGGGCGATGAACTCGCCGCGGGCCGCGAGCGCTATCGGTTCTATCGCGATCGCGGCTATGTCATCGAGACGCACAATCAGGGCGGTTAGCCGCACAGAGGCCGCGTCCGCGCTGCACTAAGCTCTGCTCACACATGGCGCTTCGCGTGAGACCCGAGTCAGCACGGATGCGCACACGCTGGCCGACAGGAGACCTTTGAATATGACCGACAAGCCCGAATCCTTCGATTCGTCCATCCCCGTTCTGACCGATGTCGTCGTGCCCGGCAAGCCGGAGTACGCGCGCGCGCCTTCCGCCGATGAAGCCGCGATCGAATACGACGCACAGCGGATCGCGGAGCAGTTGCGCGGCCGCTTCACGAGCTTCCTGACGGGCGACGCCCGCGCGCTGATCGAAGACCGCTGCCGGGAAGTGTTGCGCGAGCAATCGACGCAACTCGTGTCCGCGATCACGCGCGAAGTCGCGATGGCGCTCGAAGGCCGGATGAGCGAATGGGTGCGCGACGCGGTTGAGAACGAGTTGCGGCGGCAGCGGGGCGAATGAGCGCGTTTCATATGGAATGAAGAAGGGGCGCACGCGCGCCCCTTTTTTTATCCGCGTCGCGCGCTCGATTTATCCCGTCACCGCGCCTTTATTAGCCGGCTGCGCGAGCGCCGCGAACTTCGCCAGCACGCCGCGCGTGTACTTCGGCACGGGCTGCTTCCAAGCGGCGCGGCGTCGTGCGAGCTCCGCATCGTCTACATTCAGTTGCAAGAGCAGCTTGTGCGCGTCGATGGTGATCGAATCGCCTTCGTGCACGAGCGCGATCGTGCCGCCCGCGTACGCCTCCGGCGCGACATGGCCGACCACCATGCCCCACGTTCCGCCCGAGAAGCGCCCGTCGGTGATGAAGCCGACCGATTCGCCCAGCCCTTTACCGATGATCGCCGATGTCGGCGCGAGCATCTCCGGCATGCCCGGGCCGCCGACCGGGCCGAGATAGCGCAGCACGAGAATATCGCCGGGCTTGATCTTGTCGGCGAGGATGGCGTCCATCGCGCTTTGCTCGTCCTCGAACACGCGCGCGGGGCCGGTGATGACCGGATTCTTCAGGCCGGTGATCTTCGCGACCGCGCCGTCTTCCGCGAGATTGCCGCGCAGGATCGCGAGGTGCCCTTCCTTGTAGAGCGCCTGTTCGATCGGGAAGATGACCTTCTGATCCGCACGCGGTTTGCTCGGCACGTCCTTCAGTTCTTCCGCGATCGTGCGCCCCGTGATCGTCATGCAGTCGCCGTGCAGAAGGCCCGCATCGAGCAGGATCCGGAGCACTTGCGGGATGCCGCCGGCCTTGTGCAGATCGGTGGCGACGTACTGGCCCGACGGTTTCAGATCGCAGATCACCGGCACATTCTTGCGCATGCGCTCGAAGTCGTCGATGCTCCATTCCACTTCCGCCGCATGCGCGATCGCCAGAAAGTGCAGCACGGCGTTGGTCGAGCCGCCCGTCGCCATGATGAGCGCGACCGCGTTTTCGATCGATTTCTTCGTGATGATGTCGCGCGGCTTCAGGTCCTTTTTCACTGCCTCGACGAGCACGCGCGCCGACTCCGCGGCGGAATCGACCTTTTCCTGATCCGGATTCGCCATCGTCGATGAATACATCAGCGACATGCCGAGCGCCTCGAACGACGAACTCATCGTGTTGGCCGTGTACATGCCGCCGCACGAGCCGGTCGACGGGCACGCGTTCTTCTCGACGCCCTTGAAATCCTCTTCCGACATCCGGCCCGCCGTGAATTCGCCGACCGCCTCGAACGACGACACGATCGTCAGATCGCGGCCCTTCCAGTTGCCGGGGCGGATCGTGCCGCCGTACACGTAGATCGACGGCACGTTCATGCGCGCCATGCCGATCATGCCGCCCGGCATGTTCTTGTCGCAGCCGCCGATCACGACGACGCCGTCCATCCACTGGCCCTGCACCGCGGTCTCGACACAGTCCGCGATCACTTCGCGCGACACGAGCGAGTACTTCATGCCTTCGGTGCCCATCGACATGCCGTCGGAGATCGTCGGCGTGCCGAAAATCTGCGGGTTCGCGTCGGACTTTCTGATCGCTTCGATGGCCGCGTCCGCCAGGCGCTGCAGGCCGGCGTTGCACGGCGTGATGGTCGAATGCCCGTTCGCGACGCCGATCATCGGCTTGTCGAAGTCTTCCTCCTTGTAGCCGAGCGCGTAATACATCGAGCGATTGGGCGAGCGCGCGACGCCCTGGGTGATGTGCTTCGAGCGGCGATTGAAGGCCATGATGTGCTCCTTGAGGGGATGTTTTTGCTCTAGTGCAGCAAGAATGCAACTCCCGCGATGTGTCTGTCCAATATATTATTCAAGGCTTATTAGGTCGCAAAAAATATCAATGGAGCAGAGAAATCCGCCCATCGAGTTGCGTCTGTTGCGCTACTTCGTGACGGTCGCCGAAGAGATGCACTTCGGCCGTGCCGCCGCGCGTCTCGCGATGACGCAGCCGCCGCTCTCGCAGGCGATCCGCGCGCTGGAAGAGGCGCTCGGCGTCGCGCTTTTCGTGCGCACGAAACGGACCGTCGAGCTCACGCCCGTCGGCAAGGATCTGCTGCCGGAGGTGCGCCGCCTGCTCGCATCCGCCGATACGCTGCGTCCGCTCGCGCAGTCGCTCGCGCGCGGCGAGGCGGGCGTGCTGTCGCTCGCGTTCGTCTCCACCGCCGATTACGGCCTGTTGCCGGCGCTGCTGCGCGATTTCGGCGCGCGCTATCCCGGCGTGCGGCTGCAACTGACCGAGGCGACGAGCGACGTGCAGATCGAGGAGCTCGTCGCTGGGCGCATCGACGCGGGCCTCGTGATTCCGCCGCTGCCGCCGCGCCATGCCACGTCGCTGTCGTATGTGGCGGTGGCGCGCGAGCCGCTCGTCATCGCGATGTCCGCCGATGCCGCGCTACAACTGGGGCAGGGCGCCGACGAATGGGCCGACACGCCCGTCGATCTGCACGATCTCGCCGCCGCGCCGCTCGTCGTCTTTCCGAGGCGTCTCGCGCCGGGTTTGCATGACATCATCATGGGCTGCTACGGCGCGGCCGGCCTCACGCCGCGTATCGGCCAGGAGGCGATCCAGATGCAGACCATCGTGAGCCTCGTGTCCGCCGGGATGGGCGTCGCGCTCGTGCCGCATTCGCTGCGTCATCTGCGGCGCACGGGCGTCGTGTATCGTCCTCTGCGGCCGCTGAACGCGTCGGCGATGCTCGTCGAAACCGGCCTCGTGTGGCGCGCGGCGGAAGTGAGCCCGGTGCTCGCCGGGTTCATCGAGATCGTCCGTTCGCGGGCCGAAAGCGCGGGTTCTGTATGATTCGCCCTTGTAGTTCGCTCTAGCTCCCACATCAGAATGCTCATACATCCCAATTTCGATCCCATCGCGATTCATCTAGGACCGCTCGCCGTGCGCTGGTACGGCCTCATGTATCTGGTGGCGTTTGTATCGGCCATCGTCATCGGCCGCCTGCGTCTGCGCCTGCCTTACGTGGCTGCGCAAGGCTGGACCGTAAAGGACATCGACGACATGCTGTTTTACGGCGTGCTCGGCACGATTCTCGGCGGGCGCATCGGCTACGTGGTCTTCTATAAGGCAAGCTATTACGCGGCGCATCCGCTCGATATCTTCAAGGTCTGGGAAGGCGGGATGTCGTTCCACGGCGGCTTTCTCGGCGTGACGCTCGCGATGGTGCTGTTCGCGTATCACCGCAAGCGCACCTGGCTGCAGGTGACGGATTTCGTCGCGCCGATGGTGCCGCTCGGCCTCGCGGCGGGGCGTCTCGGCAACTTCATCAACGGCGAGTTGTGGGGCCGCGTGACGGACCCGAACGCGCCGTGGGCGATGCTCTTCCAGAGCTCGACGAACGACGACGCCATCTGGCTCGCTAAAAATCCGCAACTCGACGCGCAATACCATCTCACCGAAATCTTCCAGCGCTATCACATGCTGCCGCGTCATCCGTCGCAGTTGTACGAGATCGCGCTCGAAGGGCTCGTGCTGTTCATCGTGATCTGGACGTTTTCGCGCAAGCAGCGTCCTGTCGGCGCGATTTCGGCGCTGTTTCTGATCGGCTATGGACTGGCGCGCTTCACCGTGGAATTCGCGCGCGAGCCGGACGACTATCTCGGCCTTCTCGCGCTCGGCCTCTCGATGGGCCAGTGGCTCTCGCTGCCGATGATCATCGCCGGCGTGCTGATGATGGTGTGGGCGTACAAGCGCAATCTGCGTCTGCCGCCCGAATCGGCGAAAGCCTGAGCGATGCGGGGCGCGCGCCCCGCATCGATTCAACGCCCCATTTGCACCGAGCCCGACACGTCGACGGTCACCGTCGTCGTGCCGGCTTCCATCGCGATCGGCGCGGCCATCTTCGCATCGGCGCTCATCGCGCGCGATTGCATCATCATGACCGGACGCGGCTGCACACCGCTGTGTCCGACGTTCACTTCCCGAATCGTGAAATTGCTGTAGCCGAAGCCTTGCGCGGCGGTTTGCGCCTGCTTGCGGAAGGAATCGATGGCCTGCGTGACGAGCTTCTGCTCGGCCGCGCGCTGCGCCTCGGGCGACAGCGAGAACCCGACGCTGCCCACCTGCATCGACGAACTCATCTTGCCCGCGAGCTTCGACGCCGCCGCGAAGTCGTGCGATTCGAGCACGACCTCCGTGCGGCCGCGCCACGCGGAGATCTTGCCGTCGCGATCGGTGGATGGATACACGGTGAACGAGCCGCTCTTCGCGGTCACGCCGTCCACGCCCTTGGCTTCGCGCAATGCGGCCTCGGCGCGCTGATTCAGCGTCGCGGTGAGCGACGAGGGATCGGCCGCTTCCTGCTCGTAGAAGAGCGTGATGTTGACGACATCCTGCGGCACTTGCGCGCTCGCCTGCGCCGAAAGAGAAAGCACGCCCGAAGGTTGCGGCTGGGTAATCACCGTCTGCGCGGCGGCCGTTTGAGAAAGGGTGAACGCTGCGCCCGACATCGCGAGGAGCGCGAGTGCGGCAGCGGTTTTCTTGTTGATCATCGAAGGACTCCGAACGCGGGATATCGCGTGATTCGCGACGGGATTTAGTCGCGGCCTTCGTGTCGTAAGTTCCTTGTTAGACGAGTTGTTCGGTAATAAAGCGCCATTGCGCTTCGGTCACCGGCGTGATCGACAGGCGATTGCCGCGCGCGAGCACCTGCATGTCCGCGAGCGCCTCGTGTTCACGCAACGCGGCGAGCGGAATCAGCGCGGTCTTCTTCACGAACTTGACATCGACGAGCATCCAGCGCGGCGTTTCCTGCGTGGACTTGGGATCGTAGTAATCGCTCTTCGGATCGAACTGCGTGGGATCGGGATACGCCGTCGAGCACACTTTCGCGATGCCCGCGATGCCCGGCTCGGGGCAGCTCGAATGATAGAAGAGCACGCCGTCGCCGATCTGCATCTGATCGCGCATGAAGTTGCGCGCCTGATAGTTGCGCACGCCCGTCCACGGCAAGGTTTTTTTCGGCGCGTGCGCGAGGTGATCGATGCTCGCTTCGTCCGGTTCGGACTTCATCAGCCAGTAGCGCATGATTGTTCGTTATGCGGAATCGACGATGCAAATGAAAACGGCACCGGAAAAACCGATGCCGTTCTTTAGATAGGTCCCCGCCACGGCCGCTAGGCCGGCATCCTGAACCTGGGTTCAAGATTGGTCGCGGTAAGCAACACTTCGGGTACATCGGACTAGCGACGCGCGCGCCCGTGCTGCAAGGTTCCGCAACCGTGCCAATGTGACATTGGTTCAAGGAATATATGACCTTGGCGCACCAGGCAGGGAAACGTCACTCTACACCAATCGTTTGCCTTTCGCAGCCCCGCCGCAGTTTCTTTTTTCGATTGACATTGCGCGCCGATTGCCTCGACGCACAGACATCTCACTGCACTTCGTATTGCGCGATGACGGCGCCGAGCTGCTCGTTCATCGAATGCATCGTGCGACGGATTTCCTCGGCAGGGAAGGCCTCGCCGTGACGCACGCTGTCCTGCAACTTAAGCAATTCCGACGCCAGCGAAAGCGCTGCCATTACCGCGATGCGATCCGTGCCGCGCACGTTGCTTGCATTGCGCACCTTGTTCATCTCGGCATCGACGCGCGCGACCGCTTCGCGCAATGCGCCTTCCGTTTCCGGCGAGCACGCGAGGCGATACGGCTGCCCGAGAATGGAGACTTCGATCTGCGTAGTCGTCATGCCTTCTCTCCTTGATGATGCTCGCCGTGCAATTCCGCTTCATGTGCTTCGCGGGAATCGGCTTCGAGGAGATCGAGTTGATTGTCGGCTTCGTCATGCTGCCCGGATTTCGCGCGCGGCAGCTTTTCGAGAATCGCGTTGAGGCGTACTTGCGCGTCGTCGATTTTCGCAGAGAGCGAATCGCGTTCGGATTGCAGCGTATCGCGCTCTTCACGCACTTGCGCAAGCTCGGCCTGCACGTTCGCATAGTCGGCGCGCAGTTGTTCGAGTTGGTCTTGCAGCGCCTGGCGCGCCTGATTGTGGCGCTCGCTGATCTGGATCAGCCGGCCGATATTTCCTGACAGTGATTCGAGTTCGTTGAGCATGTGCTGCGTCCTCTAAAGACCTCGCATTTTAGCGCGGTTCAACGGAGCTTCCGATAATTGTCTCGTTTCGAGACGTAACAACATGCGATCTTGCGCTTAATCCTTCGAATCAAGCGCATGTCGACATGCATTCGTGTGCAGAAAACGCGAGCGCTGTTGATGGCTCGTGATGACAGGCCGGCCGATTCTCGTTCGATTCGTCATGTGCCGCGCCCAACTGTCCGCGCCGTTTTCTTGACGGCCCCAACACGCGCTCCTACACTTGCCGCACTTTTTGGTGCTCGCATTCGCGGATCTCGCGGATGCAGTCAAACGGGAAACAGGGAGCGAAGTCTCCGAAGTCCGACCGGGACCAACCTGGGACGAGCCAACCTGTGCTGCCCCCGCAACGGTAAGCGACCGCAACGCAAGTTGCAAGTCGTCTCATGCGCGTTTTTGCAGCGCGAGCGTGTGGATTTTCATCACACCGGGTTCATCACCCGAATCGACTGCAAGAAACGTGTCGACGCCACTGCGCACGATGCGCGGGAAGGCGAGACGATTCATCGCCAGCCCGGATACCGGCCAGAGTTCGACGCATCGGCGCTGATCGCGCAGTGCGTTCGTCGCGCATCGTCCTCGCGGGGAGCGGGGTCGCGCTCACGCGAAACGGACACTTCACTCATGGTATTGCCACAGGCCGCCCTCAAGAACGGCCGCTCTCGTCATGGCGCGCTCGTTGCCGCGTTCATCGGATTGCCGCTCGCTGGCGCCGCACATGCCGCCGATGACGCTTCGCAAACGCTTGCTCCTGTCGTCGTCACCGCGACGCGCGCGCCGCAGCCGCTCGCCGAATCGATCCCGCAGACATCGGTGTTCGATGAACAGGATATCGCCGACGCCAACGCCGACGATGCACTCGGCCTCATCGCGCTCGCGCCCGGCGTGCAGATCACGCGCAACGGCGGACCGGGCGCGACTTCGGGGCTTTACATACGCGGCGCGGCGTCGTCGCAGTCGCTCGTTTTGATCGATGGCGTGCGCGTCGAATCGGCGTCGCTCGGCGCGGCGCAGCTATCGCAACTGATGCTCGACCAGATCGGGCGCGTCGAAGTCGTGAACGGCAATGTGTCGGCGTTGTACGGCTCGAATGCGATCGGCGGCGTCGTGCAGATCTTCACGAAGGAAGGCGAGCCGCATCCGCCGCGCTTCAACTTCGAGGCCGAATACGGCAGCTATCACACGCAGCGTCAATCGGCGGGCGTGAACGGCGCGCTCGACAACGACGGCCGCACGACCTTCAGCCTGAACGTCTCGCGCGAGAAGACCGACGGCTTTTCGTCGATCGATCCGAATATCGCGCCCGGCGCGAATCCGAACGCGAACGGCTATCTGAACGAGAGCGTCGCGGCGACGCTGCGTCACCAGTTCAGCGACAAGTGGGACGCGGGCGTGCGCTTCCTGCAATCGAACGGCATCAGCAGTTTCGACGATGCCTACGGCCTGCCGACCGATATCAACGAATCGCACGATCGCGTGCGCTCGGCGTCGGTGTTCGCGAACGGCAGGATCACCGAAAACTGGACCACGCACTTCACGATCGCGCAGGGACAGGACCGCGCGAACATCGAGCAGAACGGCGTCTATACGAACCGCTTCAATTCGGAGAATCGTCAATACACGTGGCAGAACGACTTCAAAATCAGCGACGCGCACAAGCTGCTCTTCGGTTACGAGCATCTCGATCAGACGCTCGATTCCGATCAGCTCAGCGCGCCCGATCGTCACGTGAATTCGGTGTTCGCGGGTTACGTGGGCCACATCGGCGCGAGCGATTTGCAGGCGAATCTGCGTCACGACCAGTATTCCGATTTCGGGGGCGCGAACAGCTACTATCTGGGCTACGCGTATAACTTCGATGCGCACTGGAAGGCGAGCGCGAGCTATGCGGCATCGTTTCGCGCGCCGAGCTTCGATGACCTCTACTATCCGTTCAGCGGCAATCCGTCGATTCAGCCAGAGCGCAGCCATTCGGTCGAGGCGGCGTTGCAGTACGCATCGAATGCGCTGGGCGTCGCGCGCGTGACGCTGTTCCAGACGCGCTATTCGAATCTGATCGACTATGTGTCCGACGGCGGTTTCTACTATGTCGCGCAGAACGTCGGGCGCGCGAAGGTGCAGGGCATCGAGGGATCGTGGGCGGGACATGTCGGCGCAACCGACGTGCGCGCGGGCGTCACGTTCCAGAATCCCGTCGATGAGACGAATCACGAGGATCTGACGCGGCGCGCGCGGCGTTTCGCGACGCTCACGGCGCATCGCACGATCGGGCGCTGGCGTGTCGGCGGCGAGTGGCTCGTGAGCGGACAACGCAGCGACTACGATTCGACGCTCGCGGGTTATGGCATCGTGAATCTATCGGCGCGCTACGACATCTCGAAGTCGTGGTACGTCACGGCGCGCATCGACAATCTGTTCGACAAGGACTATGAACTTGCGTACTCGTACAACACGCCACGGCGCGGCGCGTACATCACGTTGGGCTGGCATCCGTCGTGAGCCACGCGCCTGAGCGGCTTGCGCGTCCGCGCGCGATGAACGCGAGCCGCGCGGCGGCGATCTGGATCGCGCTCGGCGTCGCGACGTTCGTCGTGCTCGTGGCGTCGCTCATGACGGGCAGCGTGACGTTGCCCGTATCGCGTGCGCTCGGCGCGCTCTTTCACGCGAACGCCGCGACGCCCGATATCGCCGATGAGATCGTGCTCACGCTACGTTTGCCGCGCGCGCTCGCGGGCTTCGCAACGGGCGCGCTGCTCGCGATGGCCGGCGCGCTGCTGCAAGTGCTGTTGAAGAATCCGCTCGCGGAACCTTATGTGCTGGGCGTGTCCGGCGGCGCGGCGACGTTCGCGCTTGCCGCGATGCTCGCATCGGTGCCGTGGTGGGGCGTCGATATCGCGGCGTGCGCGGGCGCGTTCGCATCGATCGTCGTCGTGCTCGGACTCGCGCGCAAGGACCTTTGGCAAAGCGGACAGGATGCGTCGCCGAGACTCTTGCTGACGGGCGTCGTGATCGCATCGGGATGGGGCGCGCTGATCACGCTGATTCTGAGCATCGCGCCCGAGAACCGGCTGCGCGGCATGATCTTCTGGCTGACGGGCGATCTCAACGGCGCGGCGGCACCGTGGCCCGCGCTGATCGCGCTCGCTGTCGCGCTCGTCGCGATCGTCCCGGTCGCGCCGCAATTGAACGTGCTGCTGCGCGGCGATGCCACCGCGCGTGCGCTCGGCGTGCCGGTCGAACGGTTGCGCCTGCGGGTGTATCTCGTCGCATCGATCGCCGCGGCGGCTGCGGTGACGACGGCGGGGACCATCGGCTTCGTCGGGCTCGTCGTGCCGCATCTGCTGCGTCTCGCGTTCGGCAACGACCAGCGCATGCTCGTGCCCGCCGCCGCGCTCGCGGGCGGCCTCGCCGTGATGGCCGCCGATCTCGCCGCGCGCACCGTGATCGCGCCCGCGCAATTGCCCGTGGGCGTCGTGACGGCGTTGATCGGCGTGCCGATGTTTCTGTGGATGCTCCTGCGGAGACCGCGATGACCCTGCATCTCGATGCCATCGTGCTTCGCGCGGGCGCGCGCACGCTCATCGACGGTCTCACGCAGACGATCGCGGCGGGCGAAGTGTGGTGCATCGCCGGGCCGAACGGCGCGGGCAAGACGACGCTCATCAATGTGCTCGCCGGGCTCGCGAAAGCCGCATCGGGCCGCGTGTCGCTCGATGGCCGCGCGCTCGCATCGTGGCGCGCGGCGGACCTCGCACGTCGACGCGCATTGATGCCGCAAGCCGCGCACGACGCCTTCAGCGCGACCGTGCTCGACACCGTGCTGCTGAACCGCTTTCCGTATCTCACCGGCTGGGGCTGGGAGAGCGAAGACGACCGCAACGCGGCGCGCGCCGCGCTGGAAACGCTCGGCCTCGCGTCCTTCGCCGCGCGCGATGTGTTGACGCTTTCGGGCGGCGAACGCCAGCGCGTCGCACTGGCCGCCGTGCTGTGCCAGAACGCGCCGCTGCTGTTGCTCGACGAACCGCTTTCGCATCTCGACCTGCATCATCAGATCGACTGTCTGCACGCGTTGCGCGACGCCGCGGGCGAGCACAAGCGCACCGTAATCTTCTCGTGCCACGATCTGAATCTCGCGCGCCGTTTCGCGACGCACGCGCTCCTGCTCGACGGCCACGGCGGCGCGCACGCGGGCCTCGTCGCCGACGTCCTCACGCCTGAACGCGCGAGCGCGGCATTCGGCTATCCGCTCGCGCTGATCCGCGACGGCGAGCATGAAGCGCTCGTGCCTTCCATTCATCGCCCTTGAAGGAATTTCGATGTCCACGCTCAACGACATCCCGCTGCCCCGCGCACTCGACCGCGCGCTCGAAGCCGAACTGCGCCGCATCATCGACATGAAGACGAAACCGCCCGGCAGTCTCGGGCGGCTCGAATCGCTCGCGCTGCAAATGGGCCTGATCCAGCGCACGACGAAGCCGCGCATCGAACGTCCCGCGATGATCGTGTTCGCGGGCGATCACGGCATCGCGAAAGAGGGCGTGAGTTCGTTTCCGCAGGAAGTGACGGCGCAGATGGTCGCGAATTTTCTGACGGGCGGCGCGGCGATCAACGCGTTGTCGCGCTCGGTCGGCATGTCGCTGGAAGTCGTCGATGCGGGTGTCGCGACACCGATTCCGATCGATCACGGATACGAACGTCTGTCGCTCGGGCCCGGCACGCGCAACTTCGCGCAGGCGCCTGCGATGTCGCGCGAGACCGCGCTCGAAGGCATCGCGCGGGGCGCTGCGCGCGTGCGGCATCACGCGTCGCTCGGCACGAACGTGATCGGCTTCGGCGAGATGGGCATCGCGAATACGTCGGCGGCGGCGTGTCTGATGAGCCGTCTGTGCGACTTGCCGATCGACGAATGCGTCGGCCGCGGCACGGGCCTCGACGACCACGGCCTCGCGCACAAGCGCGATGTGCTCGGCCGCGCGCTCGCGCTGCATCCCGATGAAGGCGATGCGATCGACACGCTCGCGACCTTCGGCGGCTTCGAAATCGCGATGATCGCGGGCGCGTATCTCGCCGCCGCATGCGAAGGCATGACGATTCTCGTCGATGGTTTCATCGCGACATCGGCGTTGCTGGTGGCCGCGAAGATCGCGCCCGAGGTGCTCGACTACTGCGTGTTCGCGCATGCGTCGAACGAAACGGGGCATCGGCGTATGCTCGCGCATTTCGATGCCGCGCCGCTGTTGGAGCTCGATCTCCGGCTCGGTGAAGGCACGGGCGCGGCGCTCGCATTGCCGATTCTGCGCGCGGCCGTCGCGTTCATCGACGAGATGGCGAGCTTCGAGTCGGCGGGTGTGTCGAACAAAGCCGATTGATGCGACCGCTCGACGAACTGCGCTACTTCTTCACCGCGCTCGGCTATTTCACGCGCGTGCCGGTGCCGCGCTGGGTCGGCTTCGAGCGCGAATATCTGAACGCGGCGGCGCGTTACTTTCCGCTCGTCGGCGCGATGGTCGGCGGCGTTGCGGCGCTCGTCTATCTCTTGGCGCTGCGCGTGTTTCCGGCGGGGGTCGCCGTGTTGCTTTCGATGGCCGCGACGCTCGTCATGACCGGTGCGTTCCATGAAGACGGACTCGCGGATTGCGTCGATGCGTTCGGCGGCGCGTACACGCGCGAGGATGCGCTGCGCATCATGCACGACTCGCGCATCGGCGCGTTCGGCGCGATTGCGCTGGTGATCGCGATTGCAATGAAGTGGCAGGCGCTCGCTGCGTTGCCGCCGCAGCGCGTCGCGATGACGATGATCGCCGCGCACGCCGCGAGCCGCGCGTTCGCGATCAGCTATCTCGTCACGCTCGATTACGTGCGCGCTGAGGGCAAGGCCAAGCCGGTCGCGCAGCGCATGAGTCTTGCGTCGTTCGCGCTGGCGCTCGTGTTCGGCTTGCCGTGGCTCTTCGTGATCGACTGGAAGCTCGCGTGCTTCACGATCGGCGTGCTGATCGTTTTGCGCTTTTTAATCGGGCGATACTTCATGCGTCGCATCGGCGGCTATACGGGCGATTGCCTCGGCTTTGCGCAGCAAGTGTTCGAAATCACGATCTATCTCATCGGGCTCGCATGGATCTCGTCCTGATTCGACATCCGGAAGTCGCTATCGAAGCGGGCGTGTGCTATGGGCAAACCGATGTGCCCTTGCGGTGCGATGTGCGCGATCTCGCTGTCGCATTGACGGAGCGGATGAAGGCGTTGAACGTGCCCGCATGTGTCGATGGATGGCACGCGAGCCCGCTTGTGCGATGCGCATCGCTGGCGCAGGTTCTTTCCGCCGATGTGCATCTCGACGCGCGTCTTTCGGAAATGCACTTCGGCGCGTGGGAAGGCCGCGCGTGGGATTCGATCGATCGCGCGCTTATCGATGCCTGGGCCGGTGATGTCGAACATGCGCGTCCGCATGGCGGCGAAAGTTTGGCGCAGTTCGCGCAGCGCGTCGTTGCGTGGTTTGAGGCGACATGCGTCGGTCGGGGTGCTGTGCATGTTGTCGCTCATGCGGGTGTTATGCGGGTGCTTGCGGCGCATCTTCTCGGTATTTCTTATGAGAACGCGTTGCAATGGTCGATTGATTTTGGTGGGGTCGGTTGGTTCAGGTGCGTGCGCGGGGAGTGGGTTCTGGTGCGGTGGAATGCTTAGGGCTTTGCCGGATCCCGTTTTCGTGGTGGTCTATTAGCACTGCCCCTGTGCGGGGCGGCAGTCACTTTCTTTGCTGCTGCAAAGAAAGTAACCAAAGAAAGCAGCTCGTCCAAGCCCGCGGTCACACGCACGTTGGCTATGCTTGCCAGCCGGAAGTGGCACTCGCCTAAGTGTCGCCCCCAAAGGCCCAACCGGGCTTGGCTCGCGCACGGTCTGACGAGCTAGAAGTTTTAGGGCGCTGGTTCAGCACCGAATAGCTTCGGCACAGCGCTTCGCGCTGCCGTTGGGTATGCGAGGGAAACCGTCGAGGAAGAAGCGCACGCGCACCCGCACCCGATTGACCCATCGGCCGCGAAGCGGGCCGGAGCTATTTGGTGCTGAACCAGTTTCTTGTGTGGTGCGATGTGTCGGACCGTGCGCGGTCCAAGCCCTTATCTGCTTGTGGGGGCACTCGCTACAGCCGGGCCATTAGGCCAATCGCCTGTGCCGCGGCCGGTGTGAAGTGCTTAGGCTGGGGATAGCTGCTTTCTTTGGTTACTTTCTTTGCAGCAGCAAAGAAAGTGACCCCCGCCCCGGGGAGGGGCAGTGCTAATAAACCAACAACAAAACGGGATCCGGCGAAAACCCAGCTATTTCCCCCGCCGCCCGCGCGCAATTTCGAAATCGCGGCAAAGCACCGCCGCACCAATCGCGAGCCGAGGAGTCGGCCGACTGATGAGATCACCATCGATGCCAAAAAGATTCCCCCGCGCGACCGCCGTCAACGATGTCCAGCGCTTCCATCGCTCAAGCGCAGGCAACCGGCGATCCGGTTTTGTCGCGCCGGGCGTCGCGGTGACGATCGCTTCCGGATTCGCTGCGAGCACGGCTTCGGTCGATATCGTCGGCACGCGCGGCTTTTCCGCCGCGAACACGTTCACGCCGCCGCACAGTCCGATCACTTCGTCGAAGACGTTGTCGCGATTGAGCGTCATCAGCGGATCGTCCCAGACCTGATAGAACACGCTCACGGGCGGCCGCGCCGCATAGCGCGCGCGCAGTTGCGCGATATCGCGCGTGAACGCATCCGCACTCGCGCGTGCTTGCGCTTGTGTGCCGAGCAGCGCGCCCAGCTTGTCGATGCTCGCGGCGATATCGTCGAGATGTTTCGGCTCGCTGAAGTAGATCGGAATGCCGAGCGCCGTCAGCCGGTCCATCTGACGCGCCGCGTTCCCATGCCGCCACACGACGATCAGATCGGGATGCAATGCGACGATGCGTTCCAGGTCGAGCGCCTTGTTGTCGCCGACGCGCGGAATCGCCTGCGCTTCCTTCGGATAATCGCTATACGTCACTGCGCCGACGATGCGCGCGCCGCCGCCCGCCGCGAACAGCAGCTCGGTCACGTGCGGCGCGAGACTGACGACACGTTCCGCGGGCTTCGCGAGCGTGACCGGCGCGCCGCTGTCATCGGTGACGGTGATCGCATGCGCTCGCGCGACAGCGAAGCCGATCAGCAAGGCGATCACACCACGCAACATCACGCGCAAACCTCCTGCAATGCGAGCGACAGGCGCGCCCAGTCACCTTCCGCGCCCGGCAATCCGATGCGCAGGCTCGGCGTCATGCCGGGCAAATCGAAGAGGCGCGTCCAGATGCCGCGCAATGCGAGCGCGTGTTGAAGCTCCTTGGCTCCCGGCGTCGGTGTCCACGCGAAGAGCGGCGTCGCGCGCACGTCGAAGCCGTGGCCCGCGATCAACGCGGCGAGGCGTGTGCCGTCGCGTTGCAGGCGTTCGCGCGTTTCGCGCTGCCAGTCGATATCGGCGAATGCGGCCATGACCGCGTGACGTGCCGGACCGCCGACGGTCCACGCGCCGAGCGCGTCGCGCAATGCATCGACGATCGAAGGCGCGGCCAGCACGAAGCCCGCGCGGATGCCCGCAAGCCCGAAGAACTTGCCGACCGAGCGCAGCACGATCAGCCCTTCGCGCGCGGTTTCGCTCGCCAGTGACGACGCGGGATCGACATCGGCGAACGCTTCATCGACGATCAATGTGCCGCCGTGCGATGCAAGCTGCGCGTGCCAATGCAGCAGGGTTTCGCGTGAAATGTGTTCCGCCGTCGGGTTGTTCGGATTCGCGACGATGACGTGATCGAGCGTATCGGGCAAGTCGCGCCGGGTGATGTCGAGCGTCGCGATTGCGTGTCCGGCGCGCGCGAACGCCGGCGCATATTCGCCGTAAGCGAGCGGCGCGACGCCCGCCGTCGCGCGCCGCAAGAGCGCAGGCAGCGCGCGGATCGCCGCCTGCGAGCCCGCGACCGGCAACGCGAAAGGTGCGCCGTAATAGCGCGCGGCGCAATCGGCGAGGCCATCGTCGTCTTCTGGCAGACGCCGCCATGCATCGGGCGGCACGGGCGGCACCGGTAAGCCGCGCGGATTGATGCCCGTCGAGAGATCGAGCCAGTCGTCGAAAGGAATCGCGTAGCGGCGCGCGGCTTCGCGCAGATTGCCGCCGTGCCGGATCGGATGCGTCATGTCAGCCGCTCGTGGTTACGCTGATCGCGGCGAAGACCAATAGCGCCACGAGCCACATGAGCATCGCGCGCTCGACGAGCTTCAGCGCCGCGACCACATGCTTCGGGTTCGCCGTGTGACCCGCGCCGAGCGTCGGGCGCGTTTCGAGCACGCCGTGATAAATCGCCGCGCCGCCGATCAGCACGTTCAAACTGCCCGCGCCCGAGGCCATCACCGGACCGGCGTTCGGACTGTCCCACGAGCGCGCCTGCGTGCGCCAGCAGTGCCAGGCCATGTGCGTATCGCCGGCGAGCGCGTAGCTCGCAGCCGTGAGGCGCGCGGGAATGAAGTTGAGCACGTCGTCGAAGCGCGCGGCCGCCCAGCCGAAGCGCAGATAGCGCGGCGTGCGATAACCCCACATCGCGTCGAGCGTGTTGGCCAGGCGGAACATGAGCGCGCCCGGGCCGCCCGCGACCGCGAACCAGAAGATCGCGCCGAAGATCGCGTCGTTGCCGTTTTCCAGCGCGGATTCGACGGCTGCGCGCGAGAGTGCGTTCTCGTCGGCCTGCGACGTGTCGCGCGACACGATGCGCGCGGTCAGCGTGCGCGCGTGGTCGATATCGCCGAAGCTCAGCGCGCGCGCAATCGGCGCGATATGTTCGCGCAGGCTCTTCGCGCCGAGCGCGAACCACAGCAGCAGCACATGCACGAGGCACGCATAGGCGAACGGCAGCGCGCCGACGAGCAACCACGCGATACCGACCGGCGGCGCGATCAGCACGAACCACGCGACGATGCCCGCCGGCCGCGCGCGACGGCCGGTGTTCATGCGCGCTTCGAGTTGCGTCGCGAGCTTGCCGAAGCCGACGAGCGGATGCCGCGCGCGCGGCTCGCCGAAGATGCGATCGACGATCACGCCGAGCACCGCGAGCAGGGCCATCGCGTAGGCGGAGAGGAGGAGCATCGCGCTTATCCCTTGAGCGCGAGCGGCAGACCCGCGACCATCAGCGTCGCGTGCGCGCTCGCGGCGGCGACGCGCTGATTCAGGCGGCCGAGCTCATCGACGTAAAGGCGCGTGACCGAGCCGAGCGGCACGACACCCAGACCGATTTCATTGCTCACGACAATGACCTTGCCGCGCACGCTCGCAAGCGCCGCATCGAATTGCGCGAAGGCTTCGCGCGCGCTGTCGGGCAGGACGGCGATTTCTTCGCTCGCGCTCGCCGATGTGAAGAGCAGATTCGCGAGCCACAGCGTCAGGCAGTCGATCAGCACGCAATGCCCGGCGCGATCCGCTTCGCGCAATGCGCCCGCGAGATCGAGCGGCGCTTCGATCAGCGACCAGTGCGCGGGCCTGCGTTCGCGATGATGCCGCACGCGCTCGGCGAACTCCGCATCGCCCAGATGTTTGATCGGCGCGGTCGCGATATACGTGACGGGCAGCCCGCTGTCGGCGGCAAGACGTTCCGCGCGGGCGCTCTTGCCGGAGCGCGCGCCGCCGAGGATGAAAGTGAGATCGGGGGTCATCGCGATATTGTACTGACGGGCTAAGATAGCGCGTCGCTCTTCATGGGAATCCCCCGATGTCTTTCACGCCACGCGGCACGCTGATGATCCAGGGCACGACGTCCGATGCCGGCAAGAGCACGCTCGTCGCGGGGCTGTGCCGACTCGCGCGGCGCGGCGGCGTGCGGGTCGCGCCGTTCAAGCCGCAGAACATGGCGCTCAACAGCGCGGTGACCATCGACGGCGGCGAGATCGGTCGCGCGCAGGCGCTGCAGGCGGTCGCGGCGGGCGTGCCCGCGCGCATCGACTTCAATCCGGTGCTGCTCAAGCCGACGAGCGATCGCGGCGCGCAGGTCATCATCCACGGTCATGCGCACGCGAACCTTGATGCGCGCGCGTATCACGACTACAAGCGCATCGCGTTCGACGCCGTGCTCGCGTCCTACGCGCGTCTGCAAGACGAATTCGATGCGGTGATCGTCGAAGGCGCGGGCAGTCCCGCCGAGATCAATCTGCGCGACGGCGATATCGCCAACATGGGCTTCGCGGAGCGCGTCGATTGCCCGGTCGTGCTCGTCGCCGATATCGATCGCGGCGGCGTGTTCGCGCATCTCGTCGGGACGCTTGCGTGCTTGTCGGAAAGCGAGCGGGCGCGCGTTCGCGGCTTCGTCATCAACCGGTTTCGCGGGGATATCGGCTTGCTCGAACCGGGGCTCGACTGGCTCGTCGCGCAAACGGGCAAGCCGGTGTTCGGCGTGCTGCCGTATCTGCACGGCCTCACGCTCGACGCCGAAGACATGCTGCCGAGCCAGCCGCACGTGCGCCGCGATGCGGCCGCGTTGAAAGTGATCGTGCCGGCGCTGCCGCGCATCAGCAATCACACGGATTTCGATGCGCTGCGTGCGCACGCCCAGGTCGATTTCAGCTATGTGCGCGCGGGCATCGCGCCGCCCGCTGCCGATCTCATCGTGCTGCCCGGCTCGAAGAGCGTGCAACGCGATCTCGCGTGGCTGCGCGAGAACGGCTGGGATCGCGCGATCGAGCGGCATCTGCGTTATGGCGGCAAGGTGCTGGGCATTTGCGGCGGCATGCAGATGCTGGGTCGCACGATCGATGATCCGGATGGCGTCGAAGGCGCGGCGGGTTGCGTGAACGGGCTCGGATTGCTCGATCTTTGCACCGTGCTCACGCAGCGCAAGCAGTTGGAGAACGTCGCCGGACGGCTGACGATCGGCGATACGCCGGCGCCCGTGCGCGGCTACGAAATCCACATGGGCCGAACCCACGGCCCGGCGCTCGCGCGGCCGCTCGTCGCGCTGGATTCGGGCTGCTTCGACGGCGCCGTTTCCGACGACGATCAGATCGCCGCGACCTATCTGCACGGCGTGTTCGATACACCCGAAGCCTGCGCCGCGCTGCTCGCGTGGGCAGGCGTGGAGGGCGCCGAGCCGCTCGATTATCCGGCGCTGCGGGAGGCGTCGCTCGATCGGCTCGCGGATTCGTTCGCGCAATCGCTCGATCTCGACGCGCTGCGAGCCGCCTTCGCTCAATAAAGAATCATCTGCGTGCAGCGAAACATCGCGATGAGCTTGCCTTCGCCTGTGGTCACGGTCGCGTCCCACACCTGCGTGCTGCGTCCGAGATGCACGGCCGTGGCCTTCGCGACGATCTTCCCTTCGCGCGCCGTCGAAACGTGGTTGCTCTTCAGTTCGAGCGTCGTGAAGTTCTGCGCCTTCTCCGGCAGATGCGCGATGCACGCGTAGCCGCAACACGTATCCGCGAGGCCGACGACGGTCGCCGCGTGCAGAAAGCCGTTGGGCGCGAGCAGTTCCGGGCGGATCGTGAGTTCGCCGTTCAATTCGCCCTGATCGAGCGAAATCAGTTGCACGCCTAGCAGATCGGGCAAACGGCCTTTCTGGCGGTTGCGCAGGAAATCGAGCGTGACATCGGGACGGAGCTGGGTCATGGGCGGTAGGAGTCGGAAAAGATGACGAATGCCGATATTGGCGCAGAATACGGCACGGCCGTTCGGCCAGCGTGCCGGATGCATCACTTTTGCCGATAATATCAACGCTCGAATCATGCACCTGTTCTTGTAACGACGAAAATCGTGCGCGCCGGGCGGCCAAACGCCCGCGCGCTCAACAAAATCCGGGACACTTCATGACCGTGATCGTGGTGGCAAATCCGAAAGGCGGCGTGGGCAAAAGCACGCTCGCAACCAATCTGGCCGGGCATTTCGCGTCGCAAGGCGAGTGGGTCGCGCTCGCCGATCTCGACAAGCAGCGCTCGTCGCACGCATGGCTCTCGCTGCGCGTCGACACGCTGCCGAAGATCGAGGAATGGAACATCGACGTCGATTCTCCGGCGAAACCGCCCAAAGGTCTGGAGAAAGCCGTCGTCGATACCCCCGCCGGCGTACACGGCAATCGTCTCGCACTGGCGCTGGAACTGGCGGACAAGGTCATCGTGCCGCTGCAGCCGTCGATGTTCGACATCCTCGCGACGCAGGACTTTCTCGCAAAACTCGCGAAGGAAAAGGCGGTGCGCAAAGGGGCGATCGAAGTCGGCGTGGTCGGCATGCGCGTGGACGCGCGCACGCGCTCGGCGGACCAGTTGCATCGCTTCGTCGAAGGGCTCGATCTGCCGGTGCTCGGCTTTTTGCGCGATACGCAGAACTACGTCCAGCTCGCCGCGCACGGCCTCACGATCTGGGACGTGGCGAAGAGCCGCGTCGAGAAGGATCTGGAGCAGTGGGAGCCGATCCTCGAATGGGTGTCCAAAAAGTAAAAAAGCCGGCGTCCCGCAGGAAAGCGCCGGCTCGTGCGAGGGAAGTGGCGATTACGTCCAGTTCTGCGTCGGGACGTGATCGCGGCTGCCCTTGATACGGTTGTCGTCGTCGACGAACACGAGATTCGGCTTCCAGCCCGCCTTGATCTCATCCTCATCGACCTGCGCGAACGCCGCGATGATCACGAGATCGCCCAGTTGCGCGCGGCGCGCTGCCGAGCCGTTCAGCGAAATCATGCCGCTGCCGCGCTCGCCCTTGATCGCATACGTGGTCAGACGCTCGCCGTTGTTCACGTTCCAGATGTCGATCTGCTCGTTCTCCATCAGGTTCGCGGCTTCGAGCAGGTTCTCGTCGATCGCGCACGAGCCTTCGTAGTGCAACTCGCAGTGCGTGACCGTCGCGCGGTGAATCTTCGATTTGAGCATGGTGCGTTGCATGATGCTTCCTTCAGATTTCGAGATTGTCGATGAGGCGCGTCGAGCCCAGTTTCGCGGCCGCGACCACGACGAGCTCGGCGTTCGCGTCGGCGTCCGCTTCGCCCGGCGGCAGCAGGTTCGAACGCTTGCGCACGCTGATGTAATCGGGCTTCCAGCCGCGCTCGGCGAGCGCGTTCATCGCGTCGCGCTCGAGTGCGGCGATATCGCGATTGCCCGACAGCACCGCTTCGCGCACGCGCTGCAACTGCTCGGCGAGCTTGGGCGCTTCGGCGCGCTCAGCCGCCGACAGGAACCGGTTGCGCGACGACAGCGCTAGTCCGTCCTCGTCGCGCACGGTCTCGGCGGCGACGATTTCCGTGGGCAGCGCGAACTGGTGGCACATGGCGCGCACGATCATCAACTGCTGATAGTCCTTCTTGCCGAACACCGCGACGCGCGGCTGCACGCACGACATCAGCTTCATCACGACGGTGCACACGCCCGTGAAGAAGCCGGGGCGGAACTCGCCTTCGAGAATGTCGCCGAGATTGTGCGGCGGGTGCACGCGATACTCCTGCGGCTCCGGATACATGTCCCGCTCGGTCGGCGCGAACAGCACGTAGACGTTTTCTTTCTGCAGCTTGTCGATGTCGTCCTGAAGCGTGCGCGGATATTTGTCGAAGTCCTCGTTCGGGCCGAATTGCAGACGGTTCACGAAGATGCTCGCGACGACCGGATCGCCATGCTGGCGCGCGAGGCGCATCAGCGAGAGATGGCCTTCGTGGAGGTTGCCCATCGTCGGGACGAAGGCGGTTCGGTTCTGGCCGCGCAACTGGTCGCGCAGTTCATGGATGGAGCTGATGACTTTCATCGAGCGGGTGTCTCCTGGCGGGCGGCGTGATTCAGCGTCGCACCGAGGCTAGGGAATGGATAAGCGAATTCTAGGCGGGCGAGTACGCGAGTCTCACGTAGATCGGCGCGTATGGCTCGGGCTGCGTGATTTCGATCAGCGATTCGCGCGACAGCTCCAGCATCGCGATGAAGTTCACGACGACCACCGGCACACCGCGCGAAGTGTCGAACAGCTCCGTGAACTCCATGAAGCGCGCGGTCTGCAGCCGCCGCAGGATCACGCTCATGTGCTCGCGCACCGAAAGCTCCTCGCGCGAAATCTTGTGATGCTGCACGAGCTTCGCGCGCTTGATCACGTCGGCCCACGCGGCGCGCAGGTCGTTCATGTCGACATCGGGGAAGCGCTGCTCGGCGGACTGCTCGATATAGATGTCCGCGCGCAGGAAGTCGCGGCCGAGCTGCGGCAACTGGTCGATCTTCTGCGCCGCGAGTTTCATCTGCTCGTATTCCAGCAGACGGCGCACGAGTTCGGCGCGCGGGTCTTCGGCGTCCTCGCCGGTGTCGGCCTTCTTGACCGGCAGCAGCATGCGCGACTTGATCTCGATCAGCATCGCCGCCATCAGCAGATATTCCGACGCGAGCTCCAGATTCGATTCGCGGATCTGGTCGACGTAGCCCAGGTATTGCGCGGTGACATCCGCCATCGGGATGTCGAGCACGTTGAAGTTCTGCTTGCGGATGAGGTAGAGCAGCAGGTCGAGCGGGCCTTCGAACGCTTCGAGAAAGATTTCGAGCGCGTCGGGCGGAATGTAGAGGTCAGTGGGCAGCTTCCAGAGCGGCTCGCCGTAAAGATGCGCGATCGCGACGCCGTCGATGGTGTCGGGCGTCGAATCGGTCGCGGGCGTGGCGAGCGCCACCACCCGGTCTTCCCGTGCATCGTCGCGCTTGCCCTCGTGCGGCGCATGCGCGGACGATTGCGGCTCGTGGCCGGCTGCGCTCACGTTCAGAAGTTCTGGTAGTAGACGTAGGGCGTCTGGTTCACGCGCGCTTGCTGCTGCGAGCTGCGCTCGTCGAGGTCGATCGGCTGCTTGTCCCACAGAAGCGCGCGGCCGCGGCGCTGTTCTTCTTCCAGCGACGGCTTTTGCTCTTTCAACTGATTGATGAACTGGGTGATATCCGACTGATACATGATCCGGCTTCCGTTGGGGTCGAGGCGACAAGCCTCTTTTGAGGATATCGGCGCACGCGGCAACCCGCATTGCGCCTGTGATTTTGCCTTTTGGCGCAATTTTACCGCAAGCGTGCGGCGGCAACGCATATCGGCGCGCCGCTGTTTCGCGTCTTGAAAGGCGCACGCGCGTGCACGTTTTGCGGAACCCGGCAGACGCACAGCCGTCAAAAAGGCCCACGTCTCGAGCGAGATGGGCCGTCTTGCGGTGCCGGCGCACGCCGATGTGGTGAAATAGCGCCTGCGCCCGCTTGCACATCGGCTGCACGTTTTCCTTTCATTCCCACTCATCCCGATGCCGGAGGTCACGTTTGGCGGGGCGTTCGTTTGATCCGCTGCGCGCGTTGCGCGTGATGCCGCCACGCGTGCGACGCTGGCCGGCCCTGATCGTCGCGTTGATCGCGTTCGGCCTCGCCACGCCTGCATTCGCCAAGTACGAGGTCGATGTCGACGCGCCGCGCAGCGTGAAGAAGCTGCTCAAGGAAAACCTCGACATCGCCCGCTTCGCCAAGCGCGACGACGTGAGCGACGACCAGTTCCAGTTCCTCGTCACCGCGACGCCCAAGGACGTGCGCGATCTCGTCGCGACCGAAGGCTATTTCACGCCGGTCGTGCGCACGGATGTCACCACCGTCGACGACAAGCGCAACGTCAAGGTGAGCGTCGATCCCGGCCCGCGGACGATGATCGCTTCGGTGCAACTGAATTTCACCGGCGCGGTGACGACCGAAGACCGCGCGCAGGAAAACGCGGCGCGTTTCGCCTTTTCGGTCAGCGAAGGCGATCCGTTCACGCAAGGCGGCTGGGACGACGCGAAGAACGCCGCGCTGCGGGCGCTGCAATCGAAGCGCTATCTCGGCGCGAAGATCGTGCGCTCGCAGGCGCGCATCAATCCGCGCGCGCATCTCGCCGATCTCTCCGTGACCTTCGACAGCGGTCCGACCTTCACGCTCGGCAAGCTCGACGTGAGCGGGCCGAAGCGCTATCCCGCATGGATCGTCGATCACGTGAATCCGATCCAGGACGGCGAGATCTACGACGTCGCGCGCATCAACGAGCTGCAGCGGCAGATCCAGAACACGCCGTACTACGCGAGCGTGGCGATCGACGTGGACAACGACGTCAGCAAGCCGGTCGAAACGCCGCTGCATGTGAAGGTGAGCGAGTATCCGTACAACAGCATCCGCTACGGCGTGGGTTACGCGACGGACACCGGTTTTCACATCCAGGGCGCATACAGCTATCTCGATACCTTCGGCAAGGCGTATCCGTTCACGATTTCCGGCCGGCTCGACCAGACGCAGCAGTACGGCCGCGTGCAACTGGCGATGCCGCCGGATTCGCACGGCTGGGTGAACGCGGTATTCGGCTCCTACACGATCACCGATGTGTCCGACACGAACATCTACAGCGCGCGCGTCGGCGTGCAGCGCTCGCGCTCGCGTCAGAACATCGACACGACGTTTTCGCTGACCTTCTACGACGATCGCCTGACGCAAAACGAGCCGAATCCATCGACGGCGCGCGCGCTCGTGCCCGCATGGAGCTGGGTGCGCCGCGACGTCGACGATCCGCTGTTTCCGCGCCGCGGCAACATCATCCGCGCGGAGGCGGGATTCGCCGTCAAGGGCGTGATGACCGATCAGACGTTCGCGCGCCTCTACACCAACGCGCTGCAATATGTGCCGCTCGGCAAGAACGATTTGCTCGTGTTTCGCGCGGAGTTCGGCGGCGTGTTCACGAGCGGGCCGTCGAGCGGCGTGCCCGCGTCGCTGCTGTTTCGCGCGGGTGGCGCGAACTCGGTGCGCGGTTACAGCTATCTGGGTATCGGCAACAACGTCGCGGGCTCGGTCTTGCCGACCAAGTACATGGTGACGGGCAGCAGCGAATATCAACACTGGTTCACGCACGACTGGGGCGGCGCGGTGTTCTTCGACATCGGCACCGCGACCGACACCTGGAGCGAGCGCGTGTTCCAGCCGGGCGTGGGCGTCGGTGCGCGCTGGCGCAGTCCGGTCGGCCCGGTGAACGTCGACCTGGCGTATGGATTCAAGAACAAGAGCATCAAGCCGTATCTGACGCTCGGCATCGCGTTCTGATGCGCGTGCGAACGATGAAGGAAAGCGAACCGGCATGACGGACCCGACGAAGCAAGCGGACGCCGAAGCCCCGCCGCCCGGCAACGAAGGCAGCGGCGACGACGGCGGCGCGAAGAAGACGCCGCCGCGCAAGAGCGGCTGGCGGCGGCTTGCGCGCTGGATCGGCGCGCTCGTGCTCGTCGTCGTGCTGATCGCCGCGCTCGCGGTCGGCGGCGTGTTCTACGTGCTGACGACCGAACGCGGCACGCGCTACGCGTGGGACGCGGCGACCTCGCTGCTCAAGGGACAACTGACCGGCAAGCTCGACGGCGGCGCGATCGCGACCGGCATGCAACTGCGCGACGTGCACTGGAAGGACGGCAAGGGCACGGACATCGCGGTCGACAGTGTGTCGGGCCGCTGGGCGCTCACGCGCGAGCCGCTGCGCTTCACGATCGACTATCTGCACATCGGGACGGTCGATGCCCGCATCGCGCCGTCGAACGAACCGAGCAAGAAGACGGAACTGCCGAAGGACCTGCGCATTCCGATTCAACTGGCGATCAACGATCTCTCCGTCGAAAAGCTGCGCCTGCATCAGGGCACGACCACCACCGAATTCTCGCGGCTGCTTTTCAACGGCCGCAGCGACGGTCAGCATCACCAGGCGACGGTTCAGCGCCTCGACACGCCGTTCGGCTCGGTGACGGCGTCGCTGAAACTCGATGGCGGCGCGCGTCCGTTTCCGCTCTCCGGCGACGCGGGTTATGCCGGCAAGGTCAACGGCGAAACGGTGAACGTGAGCGCGCGGCTTTCCGGCGCGCTGGAAGACCTGATCGCCGACGTCGACGCGAGCGGCATGAAGCTCAACGGACGCGCGCACGTCGAAGCGTTGCCCTTCGCCGACGTGCCGCTCAAATCCGCGCTCGTCACTTTCGATCACGTGAATCCGCAGACATTCAGCCCTGGCGCGCCCGAGGCCGATCTGGCCGTGCGTGCCGAGGTGAAGCCGGTCGAAGGCACGGACCCGAAGGCGTTCGTCGTGAGCGGGCCGGTGTCGATCGTCAACGCGAAGCCCGGTTCCATCGACAAGAAGCTGCTGCCGCTCATCGACGCGCGGGCGAACGTGCGGCTCGACGCGTCCGAGCAAAGCATCACCGACCTCAACGTGCGGCTCTTGAAGAACGCGACCGTGACGGGCGGCGGCGCGCTCGCGGGCGGCAAGGGCAAGTTCGACCTGAAGCTCGCGAAGCTCGACCTGAACGCGATCGAACCGACGTTGCGCCCGACGGATTTCGCCGGGCCGGTCGGCATCGTGCTCGCGGGCGACACGCAGACGATCACCGCCGATCTCAACGATCCGAAAGCGGCGATCCGCGCGCAGGCCAAGGTGAAGCTCGATCCGAAGCAAACCACGCTCGACGACGTGAAGCTCACGGTCGGCAAGGGTCGCGTCGAACTCAACGGCGCGCTCAAGAAGGACGCCAATTCGAGCTACGACCTGAAGGCGAAAATCGTCGACTTCAATCCGCTGCTGTTGCAACAGCAGTTGATCGCGCAGAAGCCCGCGCCCGCGAAGAAAGGCGCGCCGAAGAAGCCTGCCGCGCCGGCGCGCGTGATCGAAGCCCGCGTGAACGGCACGCTGGCCGCATCGGGCCAGCTCGCGCCCACGCTCACGACAAAGGCCACGTTCAAGCTCAACGACAGCATGTACGACAACTTGCCGATGACGGGCGAGGGCACGGTGCAGGTCGCGGGCACGCGGCTGTTGCCGAGCAAGGCGTCGCTGTCGGTGGCGGGCAACAACGTCGATCTGAACGGCAGCTTCGGCGCGCCCGGCCACCGCCTGCGCTTCAAGGTCGATGCGCCCGCGCTCGAACGGCTCGGCTTCGGCATCACGGGCACGGCCAAGGCGGATGGCGATGTGACCGGCTCGATCGCGCATCCGAATATCGCGGCGAACTATCAGGCCGATGGCGTCGTGTTCGGCGCGAACCGCGTCGGCCATGCGGAAGGCCGCGCGGATATCCGCGACGGCGCGAACGGCGCGCTCGTCTTCACGCTGAAGGCACGCGACGCGAGCACGGAGGACGTCGAAATCGCCAACCTCGACGCGAATCTGAACGGCACGCGCGCGCATCACACGCTCGACGTCACCGCGACCGGCAAGGTGCGCGGCCAGCCGGTGAACCTTGCGCTCGGCGCGGCGGGCAAGTTCACCGACGCGCCCGACGGCCCGCACTGGGACGGCTCGATCACGAAGCTGTCGAACAAGGGCACGCCGTCGCTGAATCTCGAATCGCCGCTGACGGTGAGTTATGGCCCGAAGCGGCTCGTGCTCGGCGCGACGCGCCTCGTCGCGGAAGGCGCGGTGCTGAATCTGAAGTCGTTCGCGATGGAAAACGGCCGTCTGCAATCGGCGGGCACGCTCACGAATCTCTCCGTGCCGCATCTGCTCGAAGTACGCCAGGAACTGACGGGCGCGGAGCCGCCGATCCGCACCGACCTCGTCTTCGACGGCGACTGGAACTTCTCGCTCGGCGCGACCGCGACGGGCTACGCGCAGATCAAGCGGCGCGGCGGCGACGTGACGATCGACGGCACGCGCGGCCTCTCCGCGCTCGGCATTTCGGATATCGCCGCGCGCGTGGACTTCACCGGCGGCAATCGCCTGAACGCGTCGCTGCATGCGCAGGCGAGCCGTATCGGCGTGATCGACGCGAACGTGCACACGACGCTCGTCGATCGCGACGGCATGCTCGCCCTCGACGACAACGCGCCGCTCACCGGCGGCATCGACGCGAATGTTCCCGAACTGCGCACGACGGGCGGGATGCTCGGCGCGAACTATCTGCTGGGCGGAAAGATCGCGCTCAAGCTCGTGATCGCGGGGATCGTCGCGAAGCCGAATCTGTCGGGCTCGCTCACCGGCGACAACCTCTCCGCGACGGTCGTCGATCAGGGCGTGCAACTGAAGGACGGCATCATTCGGATCGCGCTGTCCGAGAATCTCGTCGATCTTCAGAAGGTGGAGTTCCACGGCGCGAGCGGCACGCTGCGCGCGACCGGCAAGGTGCGGCTCGACCAGCAGCAGCCCGATCTGACCGCGAGCATCATCGCGGACAAGCTGGAGCTGTTCGCGTCGCCGGATCGCGAGCTGATGCTGTCGGGCAGCGCGACCATCGCCAACGCGGGGCTGCAGGGCGGCATGGCGATCGACGGCAAGTTCACCGTCGATCACGCGCTCATCGATCTGCCGGAATCCTCCGCGCCCTCGCTCGGCGACGATGTCGTGATCGAGCGCCCCGACGGCACGATCAAGGGCGGCAATCAGCCGATCACGGCGGCGACAGAGAAGCCGGTCGGGCCGTTCACGCCGCGCGCTAATATCGCGATCAATCTCGGCGATCGCTTCCGCTTCAAGGGCGCGGGCGCGGACCTCGGGCTCGCCGGCACCATCACGGCGATGAGCGCGCCGAACATGCCGCTGCGCGCCGTCGGCAACGTGCGCGTGACGACGCCGGGCTCGTCGTACTCGGCCTTCGGGCGCAAGCTGAACATCGAGAACGGCTACTTCACGTTCAACGGGCCGGTGGCGAATCCGGGCATCAATATTCTCGCGATGCGGCGCAATCAGGAAGTCGAAGCGGGCGTTCAGGTGACGGGCACCGTGCAGGCGCCGGTCGCCAAGCTGATCTCCGAGCCGAGCGTGCCCGACAACGAAAAGCTCTCGTGGCTCCTGTTCGGGCACGGCACGGATCAGGGCAACAACGTCGGCCAGCAGAGCGCGATGACGAGCGCGCTTGCGCTGCTCGGCAGCAAGGGCGGCGCGAAGATCGCACAGACGGTCGGGCTGGACGAGTTCACTGTCGGTTCGAGCGAAGTGGGTCTGACCGATCCGCAAGTCGTGTTGCTGTCGAAGGCGATCAACGAGCGGCTCGTGATCGGCTATGAGCAGGGGCTGCAATCGGCGGGCAACGCGGTGAAGGCGACGCTGAACCTGTCGCGGTTCTGGGCCGTGACGGCGTATGGCGGGACCTATCAGGGCGTCGATCTGTCCTATACGCGGCGTTTCAATTCGTGGGCGCGACTGTGGGCGTCGTCTTCGTCGGCTGCGCGGGCGTCCGCGGCGGATTCCGCGTCGGGGGCGTCGGGCGCGTCGGCGGCGGATCCTTCCACGCCGGATCCGGACTGAGCTCACGCGCACTTCAACGAAAAAGGGCACGCGAATCGCGTGCCCTTTTTCAGTTCTTCGAACCGTCTTACTTCACCCGCATGCCCGGTTTCGCGCCGCTATGCGGCTCGAGAATGTAAAGCCCCGGTTCGGCCTTCTCGTCCGTCGCCGAAGCCGCCAGCACCATGCCTTCCGACAGCCCGAACTTCATCTTGCGGGGCGCGAGGTTCACGACCATCACGGTGAGCTTGCCGATCAGATCCTGCGGCTGATAGGCCGACTTGATGCCCGAGAACACGTTGCGCGTCTTGTCCTCGCCGACATCGAGCGTCAGTTGCAGCAGCTTGTCGGAGCCTTCGACCGCCTTGCAATCGACGATCTTCGCGATGCGCAGATCGACCTTCGCGAAATCGTCGATGGAGACGACGCCCGGTTCTTCCTGCTTTTTCGCGACGGTCTTGGCCGGAGCGGCCGCGGCCGTTTCGGCGGCCGGCGCGAGCGATTCGCGATTCGCGGCCAGCAAAGCCTCGATCTGTTTCGGATCGACGCGCGTCGTCAGATGCTTGTACGCGTTGATCGCATTGGCCGACGACAGCGGCTTCGCGGCATCGGCCCAGACGAGCGGCGCGATGCCGAGGAACGCTTCGACCGATTCCGCCAGCTTCGGCAGCACAGGCTTCAGCGCGAGCGACAGCAGACGGAACGCTTCGAGGCTCACGCTGCACGTCTCATGCAGCGCGACGGCATTCGCCGGGTCCTTCGCCTGATCCCACGGCTTCGAGGTGTCGACGTAAGCGTTGACGGCGTCGGCGAGTTCCATCGTCGTGCGCAACGCGCGGCCATATTCGCGCGATTCGTAGAAGCCTGCGATCTGCGGAATCGCCGAGCGCAATTGCGTGACGAGCGGGTGATGCATCGCGCTGTCCTGCACGCGGCCGTCGAAACGCTTGATGAGAAAACCCGCCGCGCGGCTCGCGATGTTCACGTATTTGCCGACGAGATCGCTGTTCACGCGCGCCTGGAAGTCTTCGAGGTTCAGGTCGATGTCTTCCATCGTGCTATTGAGCTTCGCCGCGAAGTAGTAGCGCAGCCACTCGGGGTTGAGGCCCGTGTCGATCACGCTCTGCGCGGTGATGAAGGTGCCGCGCGACTTCGACATCTTCGCGCCGTCGACGGTCAGAAAGCCGTGCGCGAACACGTTGGTCGGCGTGCGATGGCCGGAGAATTCGAGCATCGCCGGCCAGAACAGCGTGTGGAAATACAGAATGTCCTTGCCGATGAAATGGTACTGCTCGGCCTTCGCGCCGGGCTTCACCCACTCGTCGAAATTCACGCCGATACGGTCCGCGAGATTCTTGAAGCTCGCGTAATAGCCGACGGGCGCATCGACCCAGACGTAGAAGTACTTGCCCGGCGCGCCCGGAATCTCGAAGCCGAAGTAGGGCGAGTC
Source organism: Caballeronia jiangsuensis (assembly GCF_046030135.1). Lineage (NCBI taxonomy): Bacteria > Pseudomonadati > Pseudomonadota > Betaproteobacteria > Burkholderiales > Burkholderiaceae > Caballeronia > Caballeronia jiangsuensis. Next base: position 13,098 of record NZ_JAQQDB010000042.1, on the reverse strand, counting down.
GCGCGAGATGTCCCAGTCGGCGAGCTTGGCTTCGCCCTTGTCGCCGAGCCATTCGCGCATCTTGTTGGTGGCTTCGGGCTGCGCGAGGCCGCTCACCCAGCCGCGCAGGAAATTCTCGCAGCGCGGATCGGAGAGCTTGAAGAAGTAGTGCGTCGACGTCTTGCGGATGGGCGTCGCGCCCGACACGACCGAATACGGGTTGATGAGCTCGGTCGGCTGATAGGTCGAGCCGCAGACTTCGCAGTTGTCGCCGTATTGATCTTTCGCGCCGCACTTCGGACACTGGCCCTTGATGAAGCGGTCCGGCAGGAACATTTCCTTGACCGGATCGTACGCCTGCTCGATGTCGCGCGCCTCGATCAGCCCCGCTTGCTGAAGCGAGCCGTAGATCGTGTTGCAGAGGGCGCGGTTTTCCTCGGCATCGGTCGAGTAGTAGTTGTCGAACGAGATGCCGAAGCTGTCGAAGTCACGCTTGTGCTCTTTCCACACGCGCTCGATCAGCGCTTTCGGCGTGATGCCTTCCTTTTCGGCGCGCAGCATGATCGGCGTGCCGTGGGTGTCGTCGGCGCCGACGTAGTAGACCTCATGGCCATGCATTCGCAGCGACCGAACCCAGATATCCGTCTGAATATACTCGACCATGTGGCCGATATGAATCTGACCGTTCGCGTACGGCAACGCGGACGTGACGAGGATCTGGCGGCGGCCGCTTTCATTGACGGAGGCGGCAGGCGCGGCGGTGGCAGTGGCTGAAATCGGTGCTGACATAAAGGCGCGGCCCGTGTGGGAGTGCTGGGGGTTGGGGAAAAAGCGGATTTTGATTTTAGCAGGGCGGGGGGAGAGGGCGCGCGAGGCAGAGGTGGAAGGCTGGATTCGAGGCGTGTTTTTGCTGCTTGTGTGCAACTACAAAATACATCAAAAAAGTTGCATTTTTCGCTTAGCAAAGTACAACATTGGCGTCGTATATTTCGCTTTCAGCTTCTTTGGAGAGCTCAACACCATGCTGTCTTATCCAGTCAATCTGGAGCTCGATACAAACAACAGCTATCTCGTCACGTTTCCAGATATTCCGGAAGCCCTTTCAGCGGGAGAGGACGAAGGCGAGGCGCTCTTGAACGCGCTCGATGCGCTCGAAACCGTCATCGAAGCCTACTTCGACGAAAAGCGCGAAGTGCCGATGCCGTCGAAGCCAAAGAAAGGCCAACCCGTCGTTACGTTACCGGCGCTGGTCGTTTCGAAGGTGCTGCTTCAGAACGAAATGCTCCGCCAGGGCGTGCGCAAGTCCGAACTTGCACGGCGGCTCAACGTCCACATGCCGCAGGTCGACCGCCTTCTCGACCCGCGTCATTCGTCGAAGCTTGAAGCGATCGAAGCCGCGTTTCTTTCATTGGGCAAGCGCCTGAAAATCTCGCTGGCGCGATCCGGATCGCCTCGATCGCGATTCACGCGCCCAAAAAAAACCGGGGTCCAATCGGGCCCCGGAGCAACAACGACAAGAGGAGAATGGCAGGTGATGGCATCGCCATCCACCTACCGTAAAGACAGACAGCGGCACTGCGTCCAAGTTTCAAATTTTTTTCAGACGACTGAACGCCGTGAACTCCGCGCTCTGATCGCCGCCTTCGCGACGGCGCATTCTCCTTTCAAATCAATTGCTTTACTGCACCTGACCCGGCTGCGCGGTGGCGCGCAGATAGATTTCCACGCGACGATTCTGCGCGCGGCCCGCTTCCGTCGAGTTGTCCGCGATCGGCTGATTCTGGCCCATGCCCGACGCCGCCAGACGCTGCGCCGGAACGCCGTGCGTCGCGATGTACGACGCCACGCTCTGCGCGCGGTTCTGCGACAGCGTCTGGTTGTAAGCCGCCTGGCCGGTGTTGTCAGTATGGCCGACGACGCTCGCGATCAGCTCCGGATGCTGCTGCATCGTTTGCGTGACGGAGTTCAGCACCGGATCGAACGACGGCTTGATCGCGTAGCTGTTCGTATCGAACGAAATCGAATTGGGGATGTTCACCTTGAGCGAGCCGTCCTGCTGCTCGGTCACTTGCGTGCCCGTGCCCTTCGAGTCGCCCGAAATCTTGTTCTTGATCGACTGCCAGTTGTAGCCGGTGATGCCGCCCACCGCCGCGCCCGTGGCCGCGCCGATCGCCGCGCCCTTGCCGCCGCCGAAAATCGCGCCGATGCCTGCGCCGGTCGCGGCGCCAACGCCCGTGCCGACCGCCGTGTTGGTGCCTTGCTGCGATGCGCAGCCTGCGACGAGCGCGCCTGCCACCGCGAACACGGACAGACGGGTGAAGAATTTGGTGTTCATATTAATCTCCTTGAATCGACAAGCGTTTCGGCGCAAGAAGCGCCGACAGTGCGAAAGGGTCTTCGGACGAGCCTCCGGGCGAGCCTCTACAATAATGAGAAAGGCGCCCGGCTGCCCGATGCGATGCGTCCCCGGAAAGATTTTGCAGCGGGATAGTGCAGTGCCCGCGCGTCACGCGCAACGGCGCTAACAAATACTTTCAATTTCTTCAGTTTGTTGTTGCGCGTCGCAGCGCTTTAGCAACAAGCGTTCCATGGAGTTTCGATGAGCATTGACCGCGCGAAGATCGACACCGCACTCGCCACACTGACCGATCCCAATACCAACCGCAAGTTCGTCGATACGAAGAGCATTCGCAATGTATCCGTCGATGGCGCGAACGTCGCGGTGAGCGTCGTGCTCGGCTATCCGGCGAAGACGCAGTTCGGCCCGATCCGCGAGCAGGTGCAGGACGCGCTGCGTCAGGTGCCCGGCGTCGCGAACGTGACCGTGGACGTGTCGTCGCAGGTTGTCGCGCACGCGGTGCAGCGCGGCGTGAAGCTGCTGCCGAACGTCAAGAACATCATCGCGGTGGCGTCGGGCAAGGGCGGCGTCGGCAAGAGCACGACGGCCGCGAATCTCGCGCTCGCGCTCGCGGCGGAGGGCGCATCGGTCGGCATGCTCGACGCGGATATCTACGGCCCTTCGCTGCCGATGATGCTCGGCATCACCGGCCGGCCCGAATCGCCCGACAACCAGACGATGAACCCGCTCGAAGGCCACGGCATCCAGGCGAATTCGATCGGCTTTCTGATCGAGCAGGACAACCCGATGGTGTGGCGCGGCCCGATGGTGACGTCGGCGCTCGAGCAGTTGCTGCGTCAGACCAACTGGAAGGACCTCGACTACCTCGTCGTCGACATGCCGCCGGGCACGGGCGATATCCAGCTCACGCTGTCGCAGAAGGTGCCGGTGACCGGCGCGGTGATCGTCACGACGCCGCAGGACATCGCGCTGCTCGACGCGAAGAAGGGCTTGAAGATGTTCGAGAAGGTCGGCATTCCGATTCTCGGCATCGTCGAGAATATGAGCACACATATCTGCTCGAATTGCGGCCACGAGGAGCATATCTTCGGGGCGGGCGGCGGCGAGCGCATGGCGAAGGAATATGGTGTCGAGATTCTTGGGTCTTTGCCGCTCGATATCTCCATTCGCGAGCGCACCGACGCGGGCCAGCCGACCGTCGTGTCGCAGCCGGAGAGCCATATCGCCGAGACGTATCGCGCGATTGCGCGGCGCGTCGCGATCTCGATCGCCGAGCGTCAGCGCGACATGACCTCGAAGTTCCCGAGCATCGTCGTGCAGAACACCTGATTTCGAGCATCCGATCGAATCTCCGCGAGCCTTGTGCAATGCGGCTCGCGGTATCATGTCGCCTTCGATGCGCGGCAGCGTGGACGCACTGGGCGTCGGCGGGCCGCCGAGAGGATCGCATGGGACACAGATTCGACGGGAGGGCGCTTCACGCCTTGATCGCGACGGCCGCTTGCAGCGTCATGCTGAGCGGTTGCGGCCTCATCTTCCAGAATCATGAAAAGCGCGCGGACGCGGTCCTGCAACCGACGCCCGGCAACGCGACGCGCGGCACCGTCACGCTGATCGAGCGCGCGGACGGCGTGCAGGTTTCCTACAACCTGACGGACATGCCGCCGAACAGCGACCACGCGCTGACCGTGCACGAACGCGGCGACTGCATCGCCGTCAACGAGCAGGATGCGAGCCCGGTGTTCGCGCTGCCTTCGGAGCGCAGACGGGCGACGTCGCGTGTCGAAGGCGAACTCGGCAATATCCACGCGGACGCGACCGGCGCGGCGACGGGCTTCATCGTCGCGACCGAGGTGTCGCTCGACGGCGTGCGCTCGGTCATCTCGCGCGCCATCATGCTGCATCGGGAAGCCGTGGATCCTTACGCGAGCGCGCCGCACAACGTGGGTCCGGCGCTCGCTTGCGGCGTGATTCGCCGCTAGATGCCGCGTCTTTCGCGCCGCGCCCGACGCGCTCGCCCGATCGCGTAAAATACGCGCTTTCGTCTGGCCCGCGCGGCGAGCATCGCCGCCGGAGACCTTGCCCCGTTTCACCGCAGGCGGCGGTCGCGAGACCCGAGCCGTTCACCGTTGAGTAGTGTTCCCTATGAGCATCAAGTCCGACAAGTGGATTCGCCGCATGGCCGAAGAGCACCGAATGATCGAGCCGTTCGTGCGCGATCAGGTGCGCGTGACCGAGGACGGCCGCAAGATCGTGAGCTACGGCACGTCGAGCTACGGCTACGACATCCGCGTCGCCGATGAATTCAAGATCTTCACGAACATCAATTCCACGATCGTCGATCCGAAGAATTTCGACGAGAAATCGTTCGTCGATTTCAAGGGCGATGTCTGCATCATTCCGCCGAATTCTTTCGCGCTCGCCCGCACGGTCGAATATTTCCGCATTCCGCGCTCGTGCCTGACCGTGTGTCTCGGCAAATCGACCTATGCGCGCTGCGGGATCATCGTCAACGTGACGCCGTTCGAGCCGGAATGGGAGGGCTACGTGACGCTCGAATTCTCGAATACGACACCTTTGCCTGCCAAAATCTACGCAAACGAGGGCGTCGCCCAAGTCCTGTTCTTCGAAAGCGATGAAATGTGCGAGACGTCGTACGCGGATCGCGGCGGGAAGTATCAAGGGCAGCACGGCGTGACGCTGCCGAAAACCTGATCATCGCCGCGCTTTCAGAAACGCACACGGCAAACGCTTGTCGAAAGACCGCTGGCTTCGAGATCGCTTCTCGGGCAGCGGTCGTTCCATTTGGAGAATCGCCTCATGAAGTTCCGCTTTCCCGTCGTCATCATCGACGAAGACTTTCGCTCCGAGAACATCTCAGGTTCCGGCATTCGGGCGCTCGCCGAGGCGATCGAGAAAGAAGGCGTCGAAGTCCTCGGCCTGACGAGCTATGGCGATCTCGCCGCGTTCGCGCAGCAGTCGAGCCGCGCGTCGTGCTTCATCCTGTCGATCGATGACGACGAGCTGCTGCCTTACGCCGACAATGTCGTCGTGGAAGGCGACACGCCGGAGCTGGCGTCGGCGATCGTCGCGCTGCGTGCGTTCATCAACGCCGTGCGCCGCCGCAACGCGGACATTCCCATCTTCCTGTACGGCGAAACGCGCACCTCGCGCCACTTGCCGAACGACATCCTGCGCGAGCTGCACGGCTTCATTCACATGTTCGAGGACACGCCGGAGTTCGTCGCGCGGCATGTGATCCGCGAGGCGAAGGTATATCTCGATGCGCTCGCGCCGCCGTTCTTCAAGGAACTGGTGCAGTACGCGGACGAGGGCTCCTATTCGTGGCATTGCCCGGGGCATTCGGGCGGCGTCGCGTTCCTGAAGAATCCGCTGGGGCAGATGTTTCACCAGTTCTTCGGCGAGAACATGCTGCGCGCGGACGTCTGCAACGCGGTCGAGGAACTCGGCCAGCTGCTAGATCACACCGGGCCGGTCGCGGCGTCGGAGCGCAACGCGGCGCGCATCTTCGGCGCGGATCATCTCTTTTTCGTGACCAATGGCACGTCGACATCGAACAAGATCGTGTGGCACGCGACCGTCGCGCCGGGCGATATCGTGCTGGTGGACCGCAACTGCCACAAGTCGATCCTGCACGCCATTACGATGACCGGCGCGATCCCCGTGTTCCTCACGCCGACGCGCAACAACTTCGGCATCATCGGGCCGATTCCGCGCGACGAGTTCAAGCCGGAGAACATCCGCAAGAAGATCGAGGCGAATCCGTTCGCGCGCGAGGCGCTCGCGAAGAATCCGAAGGTGAAGCCGCGCATCCTGACGATCACGCAGAGCACGTATGACGGCGTGATCTACAACGTCGAGATGATCAAGGACCTGCTCGGCGACATGCTCGACACGCTGCATTTCGACGAAGCCTGGCTGCCGCACGCCGAGTTTCACTCGTTCTATCAGGACATGCACGCGATCGGCGCGGGCCGTCCGCGCACGGGCGCGCTCGTGTTCGCGACGCACTCCACGCACAAGCTGCTCGCCGGCATTTCGCAGGCGTCGCAGATTCTCGTGCAGGACAGCGAGAACAGCGCGTTCGACCGGCATCGTTTCAACGAGGCGTATCTGATGCACACGTCGACGTCGCCGCAATACGCGATCATCGCGTCGTGCGACGTCGCGGCGGCGATGATGGAAGCGCCGGGCGGCGAGGCGCTCGTGGAGGAATCGATCGCCGAGGCGCTCGACTTCCGCCGCGCGATGCGCAAGGTCGATGCCGAGTACGGCGACGACTGGTTCTTCAAGGTATGGGGCCCGGACGCGCTGGCGGAAGAGGGCATCGGCGACCGCGAGGACTGGATGCTGAAGCCGAACGACCGCTGGCACGGCTTCGGCGCGCTCGCCGAAAACTTCAACATGCTCGACCCGATCAAGGCGACGATCATCACGCCGGGGCTCGACGTGGACGGCGAATTCGGCGAGTCCGGCATTCCGGCCGCGATCGTGACGAAATATCTGGCGGAGCACGGCATCATCGTGGAGAAGACCGGGCTGTACTCGTTCTTCATCATGTTCACGATCGGCATCACGAAGGGCCGCTGGAACTCGATGGTCACCGAGCTTCAGCAGTTCAAGGACGACTACGACAACAACCAGCCGCTGTGGCGCGTGCTGCCGGAATTCGTCGCGCAGCATCCGTCGTACGAGCGCATCGGTCTGCGGGATCTGTGCGGGCAGATCCACAGCGTCTATCGCGCGAACAACATTGCCCGTCTGACGACGGAGATGTATCTGTCGAGCATGGAGCCGGCGATGAAACCGTCCGAAGCGTTTGCGAAACTCGCGCACCGCGAAATCGACCGCGTGCCGATCGACGAACTCGAAGGCCGCGTCACGTCGATCCTGCTCACGCCGTATCCGCCGGGCATTCCGTTGCTGATTCCGGGCGAGCGTTTCAATCGCACGATCGTCGATTATCTGCGTTTCGCACGCGAGTTCAACGAGCGCTTTCCGGGTTTCCACACGGATATCCACGGGCTCGTCGGCGAGATGATCAATGGGCGTATCGAGTATTTCGTCGATTGCGTGCGCAATTGATGCTTGCCTGATCCGCTGCTGCAAAAACAAACGGCCCTGCAAAGGGCCGTTTGTCATTTCAGGAACGCCGATCGTTCAGATCAGGCCTTCCGCCTTCATCGCCGCGTGCACGCCCGGACGCGCGCCGACGCGCTCCTGATACGCGACGAGCGCCGGCCACTTGCCGAGGTCGAGATCGATGTACTTCGCCCAGCCGAGCACGGTGAAGAGATAAGCATCGCCGATGCTGAATTCGTTGCCGAGCAGGAACTGCTTGTCGTCGATTTGCTGCGCGACGTAGGCGAGACGGCGTTCGAGATTGGCCATCGCGGCTGCTTTCGAGTCGCTGCTCGCGGCCGGATTGAAGAACGGCGAGAAGTTCTTGTGCACTTCGGTGCCGATGAACGTCAGCCAGCTTTGCAGGCGATAACGCGCCATGCCGTCGTTGAGCGGCGCGAGATGCTTGGCCGGCACCTGGTCGGCGATGTACTGCATGATCGCGGGGCCTTCGGTCAGCAGTTCGCCGTTGTCGAGCAGGAGCGCAGGCACGTAGCCCTTCGCGTTGATCTTGTTGAAATCCGCGCCGCTCGCGGTGAGCTTGGTCTTGAGGTCGACGGCTTCGATTTCGTAAGCCAGTCCGGATTCTTCGAGAGCGATATGCGATGCGAGGGAACAGGCGCCTGCTTTGTAGAACAGTTTCAAAACAATTTCTCCAGGGTGAGTCGGCACGATTATGAATGAAGTCGTTTGGCCGTGGCTGACAGGATTGTGAAATTGTCTGTGTCGTGAGTGGAGATAAATCCTTGCAATAAATCGGATTCTTCGTGCGTTTATTCTGGATTGCCAAGTATAGAGTTGAGATTCAACGCGCCAAACCAACGACTCGTTAATCGATCACGAACTTTCGCGGCAAGGTCGGGCCACCAGCCGGCGGCATCGCAAACCCGGCATCCGCGGCCATGTCGTGCAGCGCGATCTCGATGCTCTCGCACATCGCGTTCAGCGCGAGGTCGTTTTCTTCGAGGCCAAACGGATCTTCGATTTGCGCGGCGATCGCTTCCAGCGCCATGAACGCATACGCCACCAGCAGCGCGAACAGCGGCGTGAGCACGCCGGCGCCATCGACGAGCCCGAACGGCAGCATCACGCAGAAGAGGTAGATCGTGCGATGGATCATCACCGAGTACGAAAACGGCAGCGGCGTGGTCGCGATGCGCTCGCATCCGCCGATCACATCGGAAAGCGCGTTCAGATTGTGCTGAATCGCGAGCATCGCATAGCCGTCGAGCGTGCCTTCGCGCCTGCGCTCGGCGACCCATTCGCCGAGCCAGAGCAGAATCAGCGCGGGCCGGTACTTCGCGGCCGCGACGCGCGCGTGCAAATCGGAAGGCAATCGCGGAGCCAGGTCGGAGAGCGCATCGGTGCCGCGCAACTGATGCCGAAGCGCGTGCGCCAGTGCGCCGAGCGCCGCGAGGAAACGGCGCGACTGAGCACGGTCCCGCGGCTCCGGCAGCGATAAAACCTGCTGCGCCAGCGCGCGCGACGTGTTGAGCAACGTCCCCCACAATTTGCGGCCTTCCCACCAGCGCTCGTAACTGGCGCCATTGCGAAACCCGAGAAACACGGCAAGCGCGATACCCACGAGTGCGAACGGCGGCGTGCCGAGGCCGATCGGATAATGGCGCATGTGGTCGTGCATGAAAATCGCCGCCACCGACAGCGCGAAGATCAATCCGAGGCGCGGCAGCAGTTGCGGCAGCACGGAGCCGTGCCACACGAACAGCAGCCGAAACCAGTTGAGCTTGGGGCGGATGATCATGACGGATCGTTTCGATGAGCGCGAGTGAGCAACATCCGATTATCCCGAAAATACCGGCTGTCGCGCAGAGACATGACGACGCGTCCGGCAACGAAAAAGGCCGTCCTTGCGAACGGCCTTCGATGTCACGAGGCAAACGTGGCGGGCGCCGCGATCAAAGCGATTCGCGCGCCGCCTTTGCCGCCGCGCGCACCTGATCCGGCGCGGTGCCGCCGGGGTGATTGCGGCTCGCGACCGAGCCCTCGAGCGTCAGATATTCGAACACGTCCTCGCCGATCAGATGTGCGACGTTCGGCAGTTCGCGGCGCATCTCGTCGAGCGACAAATCGGCGATATCGCACTCGCGATCCACGCAAATGCGCACCGCATGCGCGACCGCCTCGTGCGCGTCGCGGAAGGGCAGGCCGCGCTTCACGAGATAGTCCGCGAGATCGGTGGCGGTCGAGAAGCCTTGCAGCGCCGCCGCGCGCATCGCTTGCGGCTTGACCGTGATGCCCGCCGCCATTTCCGCGAAGATGCGCAGCGTGTCCGCGACCGTATCGACGGTATCGAACAGCGGTTCCTTGTCTTCCTGATTGTCCTTGTTGTACGCGAGCGGCTGGCCTTTCATCAGCGTGAGCAGCGCCATGAGATGGCCGTTCACGCGTCCGGTCTTGCCGCGCGCCAGTTCGGGCACGTCGGGGTTCTTCTTCTGCGGCATGATCGACGAACCCGTGCAGAAGCGGTCCGCCAGATCGATGAAGCCGACGCGCGGGCTCATCCACAGCACGAGTTCTTCGGAGAAGCGCGACACGTGCGTCATGACGAGCGCGGCCGCCGCCGTGAATTCGATCGCGAAATCGCGGTCGGACACGGCATCGAGCGAGTTCGCGCAGATGCCGTCGAAACCGAGCGTCTTCGCGACCGCGTGACGATCGATCGGATAGCTCGTGCCGGCGAGCGCCGCCGCGCCCAGCGGCAGACGGTTCACGCGACGGCGCAGATCGCGCATGCGCTCGGCGTCGCGCGAAAACATCTCGACGTACGCGAGAAGGTGATGACCGAACGTCACCGGCTGCGCCACCTGCAGGTGCGTGAAGCCCGGCATGATGGTGTCGGCATGTTTCTCGGCCATGTCGATGAGCGCGAGACGCAGATCCGTAAGCAGGCCGCCGATACGGTCGATCTCGCCGCGCAGCCACAGGCGGATATCGGTGGCGACCTGATCGTTGCGCGAGCGGCCGGTGTGCAGGCGCTTGCCGGCATCGCCGATCAGGGCCGTCAGCCGCGCTTCGATGTTCAGGTGCACGTCTTCCAGATCCAGCTTCCACTCGAACTCGCCGCGCTCGATTTCGCCCTTGATCTGCGCCATGCCGCGCTCGATGGCGGCGAGATCGTCGGCGCCGATGATCTTCTGCGCCGCGAGCATCGACGCGTGCGCGAGCGAGCCCTGAATGTCGACGAGCGCGAGCCGGTTGTCGAAGAACACCGACGACGTATAGCGCTTGACGAGCTCCGACATCGGCTCGGAGAAGCGAGCCGACCAGGCTTCGCCTTTTTTGTGGAGTTGGGACGTCATGGTGATTTTCTCAGCGGAGGGTTTGGCTTCGATTCGACTTCGGGAAGACGAAAATTTTAACATTCGGCACTATTCGGACCCGACGAGGATCACGAGCTTCAAATCCTCCCGATGCGCCGGCTTGAACGTGATCTGGTTGAACACGAGAGGCCCGCGCGACGGATGATTGAACGCGCGCTCGCCGCCTTCGCGCTCGAACACGTCCTGCGACGCCCAGAATCGCGCGAAGGCGGCGCTCGCGGCGCTCAGATCGTCGATGAGCGTGCGGGTCGGTGCGTCGTTCAAATGGCGGATCGAATCGGCGCGGAATTCGGCGGCGAGACGGCGCGCGCGCGTTTCCCAATCGACGATCAACGCGCGCGCCGCCGGCGATGTGAACGTGTAGGTCAGCAGGTTGCGGTCATGCTCCCCATCCAGCCAGCCGACGAATAACGCCGAGGCATGCTCGTTCCAGCGCAGCGCGTTCCACTGACGGTCGAGCACGTAGGCCGGTGCGCCGATCAGCGCGACTGTCTGCAGCAGCGCGGCGGGCGCATCCTGACTGGCGGGATCGGGCTCGGCGGGATCGCGCTGGGCGGCGAGCTCGAACAGATACGCGCGTTCGGCGCGCGACAACTGCAACGCGACGGCAATGCGCGCGAGCGCATCGGCGGAAGCGGACACGGGACGGCCCTGCTCGATCCACGTGTACCAGGTCGGGCTCACGCCGCACAGTTGCGCGACTTCCTCGCGGCGCAGGCCGGGCGTGCGGCGGCGCGGACCGGCCGCGAGACCGACGGCCTGCGGCGAGAGCCGTTCGCGATGCGCGCGGATGAATTCGCCGAGCGCATGGGCGGGCGTATCGGCGAGGGGTTCGGTTTTGTCGGTGTGATTCATTCAAACGTCGACAGGTGGTTTCTATACCAGAATATCTGCACAACTTGTACTGGTACAACGTGGGCTCTATTGTAGCGGGCAGACCTTCCCCACATCGAACCGGAGAGCGCGATGAAACACCACGACCAGGTCGCAGACGCATTCGGCAGCACTGCCGCCGCCTATCTCACGAGCGCCGTCCACGCGAGCGGCGCCGATCTTCAGAGCCTCGCGGCGACTTTCGCGGCCACATGCGGCAATGCGATCGTGCTGGACATGGGCTGCGGCGCGGGTCACGCGAGCTTCGCGATTGCGCCGCATGTGCGGGAGGTCGTCGCGTACGACATCGCGCCGCAGATGCTCGCGACGGTCGATGCCGCCGCGAAGGAGCGCGGCCTGACGACGATCCGGACGCAGCAGGGCGCTGCTGAAACGCTGCCGTTCGCGGACGGCACGTTCAACTGGGCCGTGAGCCGTATGAGCGCGCATCACTGGCGCGACGTGCCGGCCGCGTTGAGGGAAGCGCATCGCGTGCTGAAGCCGGGCGGACGGCTCAGGTTCATCGATATCGCGGGTATCGACGATCCGCTCTACGACACGCATATTCAGGCGATCGAACTTCTGCGCGATGCGTCGCACATCCGCGACTATCGCGCCGATGAGTGGATCGCGATGCTCGATGAAGCCGGTTTTGACGCGCAGGTGACCGAGCGGTGGCGCATTCCGCTGGAATTCGAGTCGTGGGTGACGCGGATGCACACGCCGGCCGAGCGTGTGGTGGCGATCAGAGCGATGTGGACCAGTGCGCCCGATGAAGTGCGCCAGTACTTCGGGGTGAAGGACGATTGCTCGTTCGAGCTGGATGCGGTGATGATCGAGGGGAATCGGAGGGGGTGATGGGTGTTGGACTTCGCCGGATCCCGATTTCGCGGTGGTCTATTAGCACTGCCCCTCCCCGGGGCGGGGGTCACTTTCTTTGCTGCTGCAAAGAAAGTAACCAAAGAAAGCAGCTCGTCGAGGCCCGCGGTCACACGCAGTTTGGCCATGCTTGCCAGCCGCGCGTGGCCCTCGCCTAAGTGTCGCCCTCGAAGGACTGACCGGGCTTGGATCGCGCACGGTCTGACACATCGCACTACAGAACAAACTGGTTCAGCACCAAATAGCTCCAGCCCGCTTCGCGGCCGATGGGTCAATCGGGTTTGCGCGTGCTTCTTCGAAGGTTTCCCTTGCATCCCCAACGGCAGCGCGTAGCGCTGTGCCGAAGCTCTTTGGTGCTGAACCAGCGCGCTAAAAACAACTAGCTTGTCAGACCGTGCGCGAGCCAAGCCCGATTGGGCCTTCGAGGGCGACACTTAGGCGAGGGCCACTTCCGGCTGGCAAGCGTGGCTAACGTGCGTGTGACCGCGGGCGGTGAGAAGCTGCTTTCTTTGGTTACTTTCTTTG
>NZ_JAQQDB010000041.1:0-69861 GCF_046030135.1 Caballeronia jiangsuensis | reverse complement strand
CTAAGGCATGGCCAACGAACTGCGAGTCGGCGAAGCGATCTTTCTTGGCACGTCGCCGGGCCGGCCGGCCGTTCACACCGACCTTTTCAGCGATGCATTTGTTTATTCTGGGGAGATACTAGAGATCAAGGATAAACCACGCTACTGCGACGGTCGGAATACCGAAACGATGAAGCGGGCGGTCGTGAACTTCGGCTCGTTGAACACCGTGCCTGAAGGGCTCCGGTGCCTGGATCGCGGCGCAAGGTATATCGGGAGCACGTCCGACTACACAGTGTTTGACGTAACCCGATGTGAGCGGCCATTGAAAGCCGGAGACGTGCTGAGATTCATCCCTGACTACGAAGCGCTTGCGCAGTGCCTGATCTCACCGTACAACCTCCATGAGATCAGAGACCGTGCGTCATTCACCCCGGCGCGGTGATTGTCCAGATACTCAGTTGCTGCCGCCAAAGTCAGCAGCCTTATGCTGCGCCTGTGTCCGAATATACTGCGCCAGTGCTTTGACACCTGGCAATTTGCGAGTTCCTTCGTGCGTGACCAGCCATAAAGGCAGCACAGGCGCTTTGGTCGTGAATGGAATACGCACAAGGTTCGCCGAGCTGTTACCCACGATACAGGCCAGCAGCGCGATACCTAACCCGTTCTCAGCCGCAAGATAACCGAAGCCCAGGCTATCGGACGATATCGTGCATTCGTGCGGCGCGAAACCATTCAACCAGACCGATGGCTCGAATCTGGCAAGCTTGCCGGACATCCCTATGAAGCTATGCTTCGCCAGATCGCGGTCACTTCCGGGTAGCCCGTGTACACGGACGTATTCCTTCGATGCATAGAGTCCGAAACCAACGCTGGCCACTCGCGTCGCATAAAGAGAGTCCGGACCTGGAGAACCGAGCCGGAGCGCCACGTCCGCCTCGCTCTTGCCAAGGTCGATCGACTGATTGCTGATGATCAGCTCGACTCTGGCGCCAGGGTTGGCCTCCAGGAAGCCAGGCAACAGGCCGCAGATCCAGTATTGCCCGATCCCTTCGCTGGTGGACAGTCGAACTACGCCGGTGCCGATATCGGATGCTCCCGACGCCAGTCTATGAAGTTCGACGATACTGGTTTCGATGACTGATGCACGGTCGCAAATATGTCGTGCGGCCTGGGTGAGGACCAGGCCACGTGTCGAACGCAGAAAGAGCGAACAACCCAGCAATCCTTCCAGCTCGGTGATCTTGCGACCAACCGTGGGCTCGCTGACCGCCAACCGCTCTGCCGCACCCGAAAGGCTGCCAGCCTCCGCTGCCGCGACGAAGAAACGGTACAAATCCCAATCGACCGCTCGTTCACGAACTGGCCGCTTCGATGCTGTAAGCGCTGCCCCTGCGGAGTCCCTGCCGCCTGACCCGCCTGAAACTGATGACATAGACCGTTGTTCCCGATTGCACCTCGCCCCCGGAGCTGACGTCACCGGCAGCCCTTTCCTGTCGACCGACTAACGCATGCGCCGGCACGGAAAACCTTCTTTCCGTGCCGGACAAGCGCTCATAGAATTATTCTTTCACCTTTCAGGAAACGATTTGACGCTGGTCAGGATGTCTTGCGCGTCTTGCCTCAGCTTGCGTTTATCGATTTTCCCGGCCAGATTTCGCGGCAGCGCTCCGATCAATGCGATCCGCCTCGGGACCTTGTAGTCAATCAGCTTCTCGCGGCAAAACTGCACCAACTCCTGGACGTCAACGTCTGCTTCATCCCTGACTACCGCGAACGCAAAGACGTCTTCCCCAAGTTTCGGATGCGGCACCGCAATGACTGCCGCATCCTTCACGGCCTTGTGCTGAAGAAGAACGTTCTCGACCTCCACCGATCCGACCTTGTGCCCTCCTCTTACGATCATGTCTTTTGAACGATCGACGTGAAAGAAGTACCCGTTGTCATCCCTGTACCCAATATCACCCGTGTGAAGCCATCCGCCCGACAAGGCACTCGCGGTTGCCTCGGGATCGCGGTGATAACCCTTCATCACACTGGGTCCACGAATGAGAATCTGTCCCCGTGTTCCCGGTTCGACATCGGCATCCTTCTCATCCACGATCCTCATCTGGCTCAAGACAGGCTTCCCGATCGAACCGTGATGCTCCGAAAACTCATCGGGAGACAGATAGGATCCAACCGTTGCGGACTCGGTCATTCCATAGATCTGCCCCAGTCTGATCCACGGAAATACCTTGTTGACGCGCTCCAGTGTGGATACGGTAATGGGCGCGGAACCGAAACAGAACAACCTGACTGTGTCGAGTGAATGCCGCTGCGGCACGAACTGCTCCGTCATGAAGATGATGATCGACGGCACCACCGCGAGCACCGTGGTCCCTTCAGCGCGAGCCCGCGCGAACGTGACCTCCGCGTCGAAGGGTGGATCGATGATCAGCGTCGTGCCGGCAAAGAACGGACCCATGCGCGAGACGAACGCCCCGGCACTCGTGGTGAGCGGAATGGGTGTCTGCACGATGTCATCAGCACGGATACCCCACCCCCTGGCCATTGCAGCGCCACCGGCGACGCTGTTCGCGTGTGACAGCACGACCGCCTTCGGTTTTCCGGTCGTGCCCGACGTCATGACGATATAGGCGTCATCTGACGATTTGGGGCGTGGATGAGATGCACCCAAAGCCCTCTTTGGCGCAAGGAGCAGTTGCCAGTCGAGGATGCCCGTCTCGCCTTGCCTGTGAACTTCGAAAATCGGTCCCACTGCCGGCAACTGCGAACCCAATGCACGAATCTCCGCGACGACCTCCTTCCCGGCAACCACTGCCCGGCATTCGGTCAAATCCAGCGCGTGCCGCAATTCGTCGCGCTTCGAGCCGGGATTGATCAGGACCGCGACCGCACCCAGGCGCGCGCACGCGAGTTCCGTGAGTACGAATTCATAGGCTGCGGCGTTCCCGAGCACGATGGCAACGCGATCGCCCGGCACGATGCCGTGGTCACGCATTCCAGCCGCCACGTCCTCGGCCCGACTGGCGAGTTGTTCGTATGTCAGCCGCTTGATCGTGCCATCGAGCGAGCATGCAACGAGCGCGAGCTTGTGCGGTTGCCGGCTCGCATGCCCCCAGATGATCTCGACCGTCGTTTTCCACTCGATGTCCTCGGGCAACGGGACAACAGCGTCATGCGGGTTGTCTTGGGTAGCCATCACGACGCCTTGTTGAAAACGGGTTTGCGCTTGCTGCGAAATGCGGCAACGGCCTCGCGGTGATCCTCCGTGTAGTTGGTCAGCAGTTCATACCCGAGACTCGCGTCGAGAATCGAAGACGCAAGCTGCTTCAAGCCGATGTTGACCGACGCTTTGGTCCACCGAATGGCCTGACGCGCCCCGGCGTGCAGTCGATCCACGAATTCGTCGACGCGTGCGTCGAGTTCGGCCGCCGGCACGACATGATTGATCAGCCCCATCCGGGCCGCGTCCGGTGCCGGGATCAGGTCACCCGTCATGAGATATTCCTTGGCGCGGGCATAACCGATGAGTTGCGGCCAGATTACCGCGCCGCCGTCGCCGGCGACGAATCCCACACTGACGTGCGGATCGCCAAACTTTGCGCTCTCGTGCGCGAAGATGACGTCGCAGAAAAGCGCCAGGGTCGCGCCGAGGCCCACGGCTGCGCCATTGACTTTGGCGATGATCGGCTTGTCGCATTCGAGCATCGACATGATGATGCGACGCGCGTCCGTCCCGGCCTTGTGGTATTCGGCCGGGACGTCGATCATTTCCTGCAGCCAGTCGAAATCGCCGCCTGCGCAGAAGGCGCGTCCCGTGCCCGTCAGAACGATGATGTCGGACTCCTCGTCGCGTGCGGCATCGAAGAAAACGCGGCTCAGCTCTTCGTGCAGGACGCCGTCGACCGCGTTGAGCGCTTCTGGCCTGTTGAGCGCAATGGTGAGGATGCGGCCTCGGCGGGAAAAGGAAAGGTTCTTGTACGCTTCGAAGTTCATTTGTGTCTCCAGGATTCAGGAAGTCGTTTCGGGTTACCTAAGGTATCCTGACTATCTACCAATAAATTTTGCTCGTTCCGCGAGGCTGCGAACGCCGTGCTCGACGATCACATCGACGGCGTGTTGCATGTCGGTCGACGCGAACAGCGGCGTGGCAGCGTCGAGGACATGCTGGTCCGCTTCGTCGAGACCCGAAGTGAGGTACTTCCTGATGAGCGCCTTGCCGACAGCGTGCGACGCGGTCGGCCCGGCCGCGAGAATTTTGGCGTACTTCATGACTTCGTCGTTCAACTGGTCGTCGGGAACGACACGGTTCACGATGTTCCAACGCTCGAGCGTGCGCGCGTCATACTGCGAACCGCTAAAGACCATTTCCCTGGCGCGCGCCGCACCGGCCCGTGCCGTGATTCGTTGAATCCCGCCGAGCAGCGTGCTCGTGCCGATCATTGCTTCGGTTTGTCCCAGTCGTGCCGATTCACCCGCCCAGATGAGGTCGCAGGCAAGCGCCAATTCCATTCCTGCCGCCAGACACAGCCCCTGTACTGCTGCGATCGTGGGGAAAGGCAGCGTTTCGAGCTTTCTGATGACCGGCAGGTATAGATCAAACATCTCGCGTGCCGCCTTGGTCGACACGCCACGAAAGATCTTCACGTCGGCGCCGCCGGAAAAGTAAGGGCCTTCGGCACGTACGACCAACGCGCGAATCGATGACTGGTACGCGGCGTCAACCGCCGCTTTCCAGTCTGCGAGGAGTTCTCGGTCCCACAGGTTGAGCGGGGGATTGTTCAGCGTCAGGACGCCAACATCACCGTCTCGGGAAAAACTAACCACTGCCATCATCGTCTCCTGAATTGGCTTACGGGGTACGGATGATGGTATAGGGGCAGCCCCATCACAAGAACGGTCAACGGCGCAGGACAGCTGTACATTTATGAACAGCCCGTTTTGGCAGTTGCGATTGCGTGCGCGGCGTCTTACAAAGGATCGGCTCAATTATGCCCGCCTCCTTTAGCTCAAAAGCTTGCTCGACGGCTTCAATGGGCTTATTGGAAGGAGCGAGAATGTCATCAGCTGCCGCTTCCCTAAGGGAAGCGCCTCAAGCATTTCATGCGCTTGACTGAGGACCGTTACGTTCAGGACGTACACCACCAGAATTCGCTTCGGCCGTGAGGGTCAACGTCGCTTCTGTGCTATCGACCGGTTATTCAAATGGCATCCGTGTCGAGTCGGCGATTGACTGCAATTGGCCGACTACTACGGTACACAGAGAGCCCGCAGACCGCGAGCCAACTAGCACAAGACCAACGTCTGTCACCGACCCCGCGCAAGCCGTTCACGCCAGCAACGAGTTCGAGCAGCCTGCCCGTTCAGAAGGATCGCCGGGCCTGACGAGCGGAGCGTCGGCACTGTCGCTGGTTTCGACCAACCACGACGTGAGCGTGCCGGTCTCAGCGCAACTGAGCAATCGCACCCGCCCTCATCGATGCATGACGTATTGCCAAAGCGCCTGGCATTCGGTGTCGGCAATCCGGTAGTGCGGCATCGACTTGCGAAGCAGGACGCCCGCCGGGTCGACGCCGTCCTTCACGGCGCGGCAGAAAGCCGTCGCGTCATAGTGACTGATCGGCCCGCCGCGGCGGCTTGCGGCGCCGAGCAAGGCGTCGTGCGTCAGCGGCGGCGCGAACGCGGGTTTCGTCGATGTGCCCACATGGCAATTGACGCATCGCGTCGTAAAGGAAGGCAACGGGCGATCGTCGTCGCGCAGATGTGCGGTCATCGGATGTTGTCCGTTGAAGATTGCACAGCCCATGTCGGCGGATTCGCATGCGGTCTGCGCGCGCGCGAGCGGCGTCATCGCGACGAATGCGACGAGCATCCCTGCGGCCCGCGCTTCAAGGAAGCGGCGTCGGGCCATTCAATGCACGCGCAGCACACGCGAAACGCTCGGCACGCCGTTGGCGTTCAACGCGAACAGCATGTAATAGCCGGGGACCACGACGCCCGGATCGGAAGGAATGTTCAACTGAAACTCCCCCGCGGTGCCGACGCTGAACGTGAGCGGCACGCGCCGCTGCTCGTTGTTCAGCGAATGCGTGACCGATGAGGAACGCATCAGCACGAATGCGCGCGTGCTCCTGCTGGCCGTCACTACGATCGTCGTGCCGAGCTGCGCATCGCTCGGAACGGAGCTGAGAGTCGGACGTGACGCGGCCGATCCGTCGGCGTTGAGCAGATATGGCGGCGTCAATATCTCGATGTCGGTGTGATTGGTCGAACATGATCCGCACAGACCGCCGCCGCCGCTCAGCACACGTCCGTCGTTCAGCAGCAGCGCGACGCTGTGATAGGTGCGCGGCACGGCCTGCTGGGCGAGCGGGGAAAACGTGTTGGTCGCGGGGTCCCACAGCTCCGGGGTGAGGACCGCGTTGTTGTCCGAGAAGGGCTCGGCGAAGGTTTGTCCGCCAATCACGACGACCTGGCCGTTCGGCAGCACGACGCTGTTGTTGAACGCGCGCCGGTAACTCATCGGCGCGATGGTCTGCGTCGTCGCGTTGCCGCTGCTGATGTCGATGAGCGTCGCGTTGGCCGTGGCCGGCGACTGATCGTAGCTCGGCGCGCCACCGACCGCGAGAATCTTGCCGACGTCGTACATGACCGCATTGCCGTTCATCGCGTCGCCGTCGCTGCCACGGTTGCCGGCTGCGCTCACGTTGCCGTTGCCTGCCGTATCGAACCAGTGCATCGCCCGGCTCGGTCCCGCATGGAACACGCGTCCATTGCCGACCGCGAACATCCACGCGTGATTGTCGGAGCGAAACAGGCCTCTCGCGTCGTTCGTGAGGATGTAGTCGTCGAGGATCGCGCTATTGACCCGCCAGCCCGAACCCGAGGTCCACGTTTCGCCGGACTTTCCTCCGAGCCCTCCGCTCCACGAACCGCCCATGACGAACACATTGCCGTTGCTCAACGTCACGCTGCCCTGATAGCCGCGCGGGATGTTCATCTGATCGCTCGCGGTCCATGTGCCGGTCGTCGGCGAATAGATGCTGGTCTGTCGCACGCTCAATCCCCCGGTCACGAAGATGCGGCCATCGGGGAGATTGGAAATGCCGGGGCAGAACATGTCGTGCGCGGTATTGGTCACGATCATTTGCGAACTCGTGCCGTTCGATGGATTGAAGATCGCCGTGTAGGTCCTCGCCGGCGGATTCGCGCTGTCGGTGAAGTCGAGCGGGGCGTCGGCCGACCAGACGAGCACGTTTCCATTGGGCAGATTGGCGGCTTCCAGCGGAACGAGCGGCAACTGATAAGGCGTCGTCCACTTCGATGGCAATGCGGCATGCTGTATCGGCAGGCCGGCCACTTGCCACGTCTGTGTCGCGCTTGCGTTGCACACCTGCTGCGTCAACTGGATTCCTTGCGACGTCGTGCTCGATGCCGTCACGCACAAGCCGCTATGTCCCGCGACGATCGCATAGCCCGCGCCCTGCGGCGTCAACGAGAAGGTCTGATTCGTGCCGCCATTGCAGGTCCACTGGATGATGGGACCGCCCGGGCTCAGGCTTTGGCCCGACACGTCCATGCACAGGCCGCTGTTCTGATTGATGAGGTTGTATCGCGTGCCGGTAGCGGACGGGAACCATTGCTGATTCGCGCCGCCCGTGCAGGTCCACGAAATCACGGGCGCGCCCGGCGTTCTGGACTCGCCGCTGACGTCGGCGCACAGGCTGGTGCCGCTCAGCGTGATGGGCGCCGAGCTTTGCGCGCGGACGGCGTGCGGCATGCCCGCTAATGCCAGCGGCAACGCGACGAGCAGCAAGAAGCGCATGCATTGGACGAGCAGGCTGGACGCGTGGCTCGTCGAACGGATTGCAGGCATGGTTGCCCCCCGTACATGAAGCGGGTTACGTACGCGCGAGCGCGCCGAGTACATCGCAGATGTCTTCGACACGAGGAAGATCGGCGCTTCGCCAGCGCAACATCGCGTTGGCATCGAAGCAATAGACTTGCGTGGAATGGTCAGCGATGTCGCCGAGAGGCGCGTTGCTGCCCGACAGCGCCGCGCGCATCCGGTCCACATCGGCCAGTGCCGGCGTCGCCGCATTCCACGCGGAACTCGCCTGATAGCGCGCGAGCCACGCGCGTAATGCCGAGGGTGAATCCGAAAGCGGATCGATCCCGACCGACAGCAAACGCATGGGACGACGCGCGGGGATTTGCGCAATCCGTCCCTGAACCGCGCTGAACAGCGCGCCTTGCAAGGGACATATCGTGCCGCAACCCGTGTAGACCGTTTGCAGTGCGGTCACGCGCTGGTGCAGCAAGTCGCTGAGCAGACGCTTCTCGCCGGTCTGATCGACGAGCCAGGCATCGTCGAGACGAACGGGCGGCGTGACGAGTCCCAGATCGCCATGCTGCGCGAACGCGGGCGACGATACTGCACCAAGAGCCAGCGCGGCCATCTGGCAAAGCAGCGAGCGGCGAGCTGGTGATGGCGCAGGTGCATGCATGCCGGATGTAATGCTGTCGGGCATCGTTTCGCGGCTTTCCGAAATCGTCGTCATCGGCACGTTCATGATCCCCGGTGAGGGCTCTCAAGGTGAGACTTACATTTCGGAAATGCGCACAGTCAGGCGTTGCGATTTGCATGACCATTGCGTCAAAGATTAGCAGCCCAAATCGGCAATGAAAATTCGAAACACGAAATAAGTAGGTAAATATGTGCATTTGGACACATTCGTTTTTGTATCCCGGCAACGTATGGCCGACGGCGCTTTCGGGTTCGAAAGCGCACTGTAAAACCTGCGCGATTGCTTCCCTCCGCGATTTGCGATAGCTTTCAATCGGTAAAGAGCCTTCCACGTTGCCCGAACGTTCGGTGGCGAGACTGTTCCTGTTCTCCGTCACCATCCCGCAGGGCGCCCCGAGTCGCGAGCAAAGCTGACGCGCTCTTTTGTAAGCCAGGCTGATCGCTCGCCCTCCGTTTCTCGATGTTCAATAGCGGCCGATTGGCGTCACTCACTGCGCTCGACGGCTTCCTCGCCTCGCTGATGCGCTGGTTTGCGGGTAGACGCTGCTACGGGGCATCACGATTGCTCTGTTGCAGCACGATGTTGCCCGACACCGCGTTGTCCGTTCCGGCCCTTCCGGAGAAAGAGAATGCAAATGAACGCGCGCTTTTCCGCTTTTGCCGCCGCACTCGGCGCCGTGCTGATCGCGGCAATCATCGCCGCGTGCAGTGGCGGCGACTCCGGCGGCGGTGCAACATCGGCCGCAGCGAGCCCGGCCGCTTCGAGCGTCGCGAATGCATCGTCGCCCGGCAACGCGATGGACGTCGTCACCTGGCACAACGACATCGCTCGCACTGGCCAGCAACTCGCTGAAACGACCCTCACGCTCGCGAACGTCAATCAAAACACGTTCGGCAAGCTCGCTTTCTATTCCGTCGATGGCGCCGTCGATGCCCAGCCGCTCTTTCTGGCGGGCGTCCCGATCGCGGGGGCCGCGCATAACGTCGTGTACGTCGCGACGGAGAACGGGAGCGTCTACGCGTTCGATGCCGATAGCGGCGCGACGCTATGGAAAGTCTCGACGCTCGGTAACGGCGAGAATCCGAGCGACGACCACAAGTGCAATCAGATCACGCCGACCATCGGTGTGACGGCGACACCCGTCATCGATCGCGGGCGCGGACCGAACGGCGCGATGTATGTCGTGGGGATGTCGAAGGACGCGTCGGGCGGCTATCACCAGCGCATCCACGCGCTCGACATCACGACGGGCGCCGAGCTCTTCAATGGCCCGACCGAAATCCGCGCGACCTATCCCGGCAACGGCGCGGGCAGCCAGAACGGCACGCTCACGTTCGATCCGGGCCAGTACGCCGAGCGCGCGTCGTTGCTCCTGCTCAACGGCGTCGTGTACACCGCGTGGACATCGCATTGCGATTTCATGCCGTACACCGGCTGGGTCATGGGCTATGACGCGAACACGCTGCAGCAGGCGAGCGTGCTGAACGTCACGCCGAACGGTCAGATGGGCTCGATCTGGATGAGCGGCGCGGGCCTTGCATCGGACGGCGAATCGATTTATTTCCTCGATGCCAACGGCACCTTCGACCCGACGCAGAACGAGCACGAGATGCCGATCAACGGCGATTTCGGCAATGGCTTCCTGCGGCTGAACCTCGGGCCGTTGAGAGTGCAGGACTACTTCCAGCCGTCGAACACGGTGCAGGAATCGAACGAGGACGAAGACCTGGGTTCCGGCGGCGCGATGGTCTTGCCCGATTTCACCGATGCAAACGGCAAGGTCTGGCGTCTCGCGGTCGGCGCGGGCAAGAACTCGACGATCTATGTCGTGAACCGCTGGTCGATGGGCAAGTTCGATTCGAATGCAGATCACATCTATCAGGAGCTCGTCGGCCAGATACGCGGACCGATGTTCGGCGCACCCGCATACTTCAACAACAGGGTCTATTTCGGCTCGGTCGGCGACAACATCAAGGCGTTCACGGTAACGAACGCCGCGCTGTCGCGAACGCCGTCGAGTCAGACGCTGAACTCGTTCGGCTTCCCGGGCGCGACGCCGAGCATTTCGGCGAACGGCACGTCGAACGCGATTCTGTGGGCGGCGGAGAACGGGTCGATCGGCGTTCTGCGCGCCTACGACGCGACCAATCTCAATCACCAGCTCTACAGCAGCGTCGATGCCGGTGGGCGCGACCAGTTCGGTGCGGGCAACAAGTTCATCACGCCGATGATCGCGAACGGCAAGGTGTACGTGGGCGCGAAGAATGGCGTCGCCGTGTTCGGGTTGCGGTCGCAATAGCGCTGTCTGCCTATGAACGAGCACGTCGCGCACAGACCCCAGGAACGGAACGAGATCTCGGTCCTTCCTGGACTGTCGTTGTGCGACGGCGGAATGTTTGCCACTTGCCAGTGCGTCCAGCCCAGACCGACCGTGGGCGCATCGGGGTCGCGGAGGTTCTCGCTCACGCGCGGACGCAGCCCGCGCCGACCCGGAAACGCCTTTTCCTCGACGTAGCCGCGCCTTCGCGGCACGCTGGAAGTCGAGGAGTTCTGCAGATCATTTCGTGTCGCAACTCAAGAAGACCGCGGATCAGATGTCGGTCTAGCGACAAAGGTTAGCGCGTGCCGGGTACGGCGTTTGCGGAACACCTCCCAGCGAAGTCGTGACGTCCGATGCCGTCCCGAAACGCTCAACCATTCGTTTTATCTCGCGCCTACGTTGCTGCCGGACAACCGAGCCGGCCTCAACCGCCCGAACATGTTCGGGCTGGGCACACGCCGGGGCATTCGCTCCGAGACCTTGAACCGAGTAGGCCAGTAACGCATCCGCGTGCCTCGGCCTGCCGTTGCAAGGCACTTCCAAACAGTCAACTTTTGACCTGCGCGACTCGCCGTCAGCGCAGTGGCTCAGGTCGTCCTAACGAAAAGGAGTGGTTCATGTTCGTTCATAACAAGCGCCTCCAGTACACCGTCCGCGTGGCTGCACCCAATCCGGGGCTCGCCAATCTGCTGCTCGAGCAGTTCGGCGGTCCGCAAGGCGAATTGGCCGCCGCGTGCCGATATTTCACCCAGGCCGTCAGTGAAGACGATCCCGGTCGGAAGGATTTGCTCTTCGACATCGCAACGGAAGAACTGAGTCACCTCGAAATCATCGGCTCGATTGTCGCGATGCTCAACAAGGGCGCGAAAGGCCAGCTTGCCGAAGCGGTCGAGTCGGAGGCCGAGTTGTACCGCTCGATGACGGGTAACGGCAACGGCTCGCACACGACGGCGCTGCTGTACGGCGGCGGACCTGCCCTCACCAATTCCGCCGGCGTTCCATGGACATCCGCCTACATCGACACGATCGGCGAGCCGACCGCTGATCTTCGCTCGAACATCGCCGCGGAAGCCCGCGCAAAAATCGTCTACGAGCGGCTCATCAATGTGACGGACGATGCGGGTATCAAGGATGCGCTCGGTTTTCTGATGACCCGTGAAATCGCGCATCAGAAGTCATTCGAGAAAGCGTTGCATTCCATCCAGCCCAACTTCCCGCAGGGCAAATTGCCGGGCGTGCCGGAATACGCGAGCGTCTACTACAACATGTCGCAGGGCGAGGACGCGCGTGGCCCATGGAATGAGGGAAACGACTGGAAGTTCATCGAGGATCCGCAACCGGCAGTCGATGGCGGAGACGGGACAGCACGCGTAGGCGTCAATCAGGCCGATGTCGAGGTGCTCAAAGCGATGGCGGCACGGACAGCTTCCGATCCGTCAAGTGATCCAGTCACGGGCGCGGAGATCGGCTCGGGTCAGGCGAGCTGAGCGCCTTGCGAGGCATTTCATGAGGCAGGCAAGCCGTACGGATTCATCAGTGCGGCTTGCCAGTCGAGTCGACGTTCACCACGGGCCGGGACAAGAAGCGGAAAGCAAGCGAATGATCTGAGTGCCCCTGACGCTAGGCATTCGTGCCGCCGTCGATCGTAAGATTCGCCCCGGTGATGTACGCCGCCTCATCGCTGGCAATGAAAGCAACGATTGCCGCGATTTCATCGACTTTCCCGTATCGCTTGAGCGCGGTCATCGCCAATTGGGGCGCTGCCCAATCGCCCGCCGCAGGATTGAGATCCGTGTCGATAGGACCGGGTTGAATATTGTTGACCGTGATACCTCGTTCGCCGACTTCCCGGGACAGGCCCTGCGTGAACATCCGTATGGCCGCCTTCGTCGCAGAATATGGGACGAGGCCCGGAGTCATCATTCGCTCTCCGACGCACGAGCCGATATTGATGATGCGACCGCCGGCCTTCAAATGCTTGAGGGCTGCCTGCGTTGTCAGAAACACGCCTCGAACATTCAGGTTGATGACGTGATCGAGTTCCTCGATAGTCGTCTCTTCGAAGGGTTTCGGAATCGCCGTCCCCGCATTATTGACCAGGATGTCCAGGCCACCGTATGCGGCAACCGTCTGCTGCACCGCCTGATTGATCGCTTCCGGCTTCGCTGCATCTGCCTGGATCGCGATCGCTTCTCCGCCGGCGCTTTTTATTTCTTTGACTACGTTTTCGGCCGCATCGCTGCCCTTGGAGAAAGTAATCGCCACGCGCGCGCCGTCTGCGGCCAGTCTCTTCGCAATGGCCGCGCCGATGCCCCTCGAACCGCCCGTCACAAGGGCAACCTTATTACTTAGCTTAGTCATAAGAACTCCATGTTTTCGGTGAGTCGAACGGTCCGCTTCGGCTTCCAGATGACAAAGCGCGCCGGGTGTGCTGATTCAAGCCCCGCTATTTATAGGCGGTTGAAGAGTTGTGGACGGTCTTTCCTTGCGGCGAATGTTCGGCGGCCAACATTTCTTGTTGATTTCCTGTTGATCAGGCAGCCAGCGTTCAGCGTCGATGTCCTTCGCCGAGTTCGGCGATCTGACTTTGCAGCGCGCCGAGAAAGACACTCACCCTGTTGGGAACGTATCGCCGGCTCGGCATCACCGCCCAGACCGACAAGTCCTCCATCGCTGCATCCTCCAAATGAATCTGCACCAGCGAGTTGTCGGCCAATTGTCGAAAGACGTCCCAATATGTCAACTGCGCGAGTCCGAGACCTTGCACGGCAGCGGTTCGCGCCGCTTCGACACTCGTCGTGGTGAAACAAGCATCCACGCGCTTGCGGATCAACGCTCCGTCGACGACAAGCGGCCACCGTCGCACCGCACTCAGTCGGATACAGGCGTGATTGTCCAGATCGGCAACCGTCGAAGGTCGTCCGTGTTTCTTCAGATAGGCCGGCGCGGCGCAAACGAGGCGAGGATTGGGAGCGATCTTCTTGGCCACCAGCTCGGAGTCCTCCAGGGGCGCAATCCGCAAGGCCACGTCGAGGCCCTGCCCGACGATATCGACCTGACGATCCGAAAGATCGAGGTCGATGCGAAGTTCCGGATTGGCTTCGAGCAAACTCGCAAGCATGGGCAGCACGACGGATTGCCCGAACCCGCTCGGCGCCGTCAGACGAAGCACGCCCGATGCCTTTCCCTGCGACGGGCTGAGCTCGGCGCGCGCACCGGATTCCGCATCCACCATCGCTGAGGCGAACGGGACGAACGCTTCGCCTTCGGCAGTCAGCGTGAGCGACCGGGTCGTGCGATGAAAAAGACGCACGCCGAGATCTTCTTCCAGCGCGGCGATGCGACGCGACACCTGCATGGGAACGACGTCGAGCTGGCGCGCCGCAGCCGAAAGACTGCCCGCCGACGCAACGGCGAGGAAGGTTCGAACGTCTGGAAGGAACATGGTTTATATCCGATAACGTTACGGCGGCTTCACCATTCGATGTCTGTTTCCCCGCCCTCCCAACGCCTAGGATGAAGTCACTTTCCTTCCTTGACGAGCCGCGAAATGAACGACTTCACCTCGCAGATCCTTTCCCCGTACGACGGCAACGGCATTGCAGTGCGCAACCGCATCGCAGTCGCCCCGATGACGCGCATCACGGCCACCGAATACGGCCATCCGACACAGACGATGTTCGACTACTACGGCCGGTTCGCGAAAGGCGGCTTCGGTCTTGTCACGACAGAAGGTATCTATACCGACAAGGCGTTTTCGCAAGGATACCGTTTTCAGCCTGGCCTGGCCGATGACGAACAGGCGCGCGCATGGGCAGACTTCAATCGCGACATGCAGGCACATGGCGCAAGCGTGTTCGCGCAACTGATGCACGCAGGCGCGCTGAGTCAGGGCAATGCTTATCGCAAGCACACGGTGGCGCCATCGGCCGTGCGGCCCAAAGGCGAACAGATGGCGTTCTATTACGGCGATGGACCGTATCCCGAACCCAGGCAGATGACGGATGCCGAGATCGACGAGGCGATCCGGGGCTTCGTGCAGGCGGCGCAGCGCGCGGTGAATATCGGGGGATTCGCCGGTGTGGAAATTCACGGCGCGAATGGCTATCTGCTCGACCAGTTTCTAGGCGCACACACGAATCTCAGAAACGACCGTTGGGGTGGCAGCACGAGGGCGCGAGTACAACTGCTCGTCGATGTCGTGAAGTCGGTGCGGCTCGGCGTCGGCGATGCAGTGCCGGTCGGCATCCGCATCTCGCAGGGCAAGGTCAACGATTTCGCGTCGAAGTGGCCCGGCGGCGAGGCGGACGCCGAAGTGATCTTCGGCACGCTCGCCGACGCAGGCGTGAACTTCATCCACGTGACCGAGCACGAAGCGTGGCAGCCCGCATTCGAAGGCACGCGCGACAGCCTCATCGCGCTGGCTCGCCGCTATGCGCCGAACGCGACGATCATCGCGAACGGCGGCTTGCACACGGCCGAACGTATAGCCCATGCGCTCGGGTCCGGCGCGGACATCGTGACGGTCGGACGCGGCGCGCTCGCCAATCCCGATCTGCCGATGATGCTCGCGAGCGGGCGCGAACCGAGGCAGTTCGATAGCTCGATACTGCAACCCATCGCCAGCATCAAGGACGACGAGCTCGCGATGCAGTTCTCCGCCTGAACGCGATCGTGAGCGCGGGCGCGTATCCTCAGTCCTTGACACGCGCCTGCTGCGTCTCCACATTCGAGCGCCGCCAGTGCGCCGGCGTCATGTCGAAGTGCTGACTGAACGCACGCCTGAAGGCCGCCACGGATTGATAGCCGACGGTCTCGGCCACCACTTCCGTCGAGACGCCTGGCCTCTTCAACTCGTTTGCCGCCAGCGCCATTCGGACGCTGGTCAGCAGATCGATGGGTGAACGTCCCACCTTGTTCTGAAAATGACGGATCAACGTCGCGCGCGACATGCTGCATAGACTCGCCAGTTCCGGCAGCGTCCAGTCGCGCGCCGGATCGTTGAAGATCGCGGCGAGCGCGGGCGACAGACGCGAATGTCCCGCGAGCGTCAGCAGACCGGCGGGCGCTTCGTCGGACTCCGCGCTCGCACGCAACGCCAGCGCGAAAAGCGCCGCCGACAGCGCGTTCATCATCGCGTAGCCGCCGAGATTGTCGGCGATCGATTCCGTCCGCATCAACGCGACGAGACCATTCAACTGTTCCAGCGCCGCGCCCTGCCCGCTGCCCTTCGCTGTCGACGTACGGACGACGAGCCGCGCCGGCAGATACGCACGAACGAAGCGGTCATGCGGCGGCGCCAGGATGATCCGTCCGCACAGCATATCCAGACGCTCGCCGGCGCCCTTGTTTTCGCTGATGATCAGGTTCAGCGCCGCGCGTTGCCGGGCAGGCTTCGGCCGCGCCCCGCTGCCATCGCGAAGCGTATGCGCCGAACCGTGCGTGAGCATCACGATGTCCCCTGCGCGCAGATGTTGCGGCTTGCCACCGCCCGGCGTCTCCAGCACGGCCGATCCACCGAGCACGATGTGATACGGCATCTCGCCCGCGTCCGAATCGGCGTAAATCACTTCCCACGGCGCGCCGTACGAACAACGAAGTTCGAGCTGGCCGCGCACGGTCATCATGCCGAGCAGGCGGCTCAGCCAATCGATCGACATCGACATGCTTACCTCGAATGAAACGATGAGACTTTTGAGCATGATATTGAGAATTTAGCGACTCAACAAGCTCATCCGGCGACCCTAAAGTGGAGGCTCCTAACCACCACCGAATGAGGTCCACCATGAGCCGCATCTCCATTCCCGCCGTCGCTAACGCCACCGGCGACACCGCCGACGTCTACGCACGCGTTCGCAAGATCGCGGGCGGCAGCGTGCCGAATCTGTTCGCGGCGCTCGGCCATCTCGCGCCCGCGACGCTGAACGCCGCGCTCGACGCCGAAGGCGCGCTGGCCGCCAGCAGCCTGAGCAAGCAGGATCTGGAAACCATCAAGCTGCTGGTCAGCGAGCAGACGGGTTGTGACTACTGCGTAGCCGCGCACGTGATGCTCGGCAAGATGACCGGTCTGACGCCGGAAGCGCTCAGGCAGATTCGCGCCGGCCAGCCGACCGGTGATCTCAAGCGCGATGCGCTGATCCGCTTCGTGCGGCTTTTGCAGACGACGCGCGGCACGATCGGCGCTGACGAACTCGCCGCCATTCGCGCGGCAGGTTATCGCGATTCGCAACTGGCGGAGATATCGCTGGCGATTGCGATGACGATCTTCACCAACACGTTCAACCGCATCAACGACACCGACGTCGATTTTCCGCCCGTCGAGTAATGCCGACACTCGCGAGCGGATCCGTCCGCTCCACATCGATTCATCCGTTAGCTGATTGGGAGAAGGTCATGTCTCAGATCGAACAGTTCGATACGTTGATTCTCGGTAGTGGTCAGGGCGGCAAGCTTCTGGCATGGCATCTGGCGCGCTCGGGGCAGCGCGTCGCCGTGGTCGAGCGGCAGTGGGTAGGCGGCTCGTGTCCCGCGGTCGCGTGTCTGCCCAGCAAGAATGAAATCTGGAGCGCGCGCGTGGCGCATCTGACGCGGCATGCCGCCGATTTCGGCGTAGCGACGGGAGCCGTCGCCGTGGATATGGCGAAGGTTCGCGATCGCAAGCGCGGCATGGTCGAACGGGAAGCCGCGTTTCACGTGCAGGCGTATGCATCGAGCGGCGCCGAGCTGATCATGGGCGTCGGACGGTTCGTCGGGCCGAAGACCATCGAGGTGCAGCTCAATGACGGCGGCACCCGCACGCTCGGCGGCGATCAGGTGGTGGTCAATGTCGGCACGCATGCCGCGATTCCGGATGTGCCGGGCCTGGCGTCGGCCGATCCGTTGACGCACATCGGCGCGCTGGATCTCGATCGCGCGCCATCGCATCTGATCGTGATGGGCGGCGGCTATATCGGCGTCGAGATGGCGCAGGCGTATCGGCGCTTCGGCAGCCGCGTGACGATCATCGAGCGCGGTGCCCGACTGATGGCCCGCGAAGACGCGGACATCGGCGACGAAATGCTGCGCATACTTCGCGCGGAAGAGATCGACGTCGTGCTGGACGCGCAGACGATCCGCGTCGAAGGACACTCGGGCACGCAGGTGCGCGTCGTCGTGCGCACGTCTTCGGGCGAGCAGACCGTAGAGGGCAGCGACATTCTGGTCGCGGCCGGGCGCATTCCGAACACCGCCGATATCGGCCTGGAGCGTGCAGGCATCGAACTGGACGAGCGCGGCTATATCCGCGTGAACGATCGGCTGCAAACGTCGGCGCGCGATGTGTGGGCAATCGGAGAGGTCGCGGGAAGCCCGCAATTCACGCATGTTTCCGTCGATGACTTCCGGATCGTGCGCGACAACATGGCGGGCGGACATCGCAGCACTGGCGATCGGCTGATTCCATACACGCTGTTCACCGATCCGCCGCTTGCGCGCGTCGGCCTGAGCGAAACCGATGCGCGGCGCGAGGGCATCGCCACGCGCGTCGCCACGCTACCGATGAGCAGTGTGCTGCGAACCGAAGCGACCGACGAAACGCAGGGCTTCATGAAGGTGCTCGTCGGCGCGGAAGACGACCGCATTCTCGGCTTCACGATGATCGGCTCCGAAGCGGGAGAAGTGCTGGCCGCGGTGCAGACGGCGATGATCGCAGAGCTTCCGTATCCGAAACTCCGGGATGCCGTGATCTCCCATTTGACTATTGCCGAAGGTCTCGGGCCATTGCTGTCCAGGTTGCCTGAGCGCGCCGCGTAGTAGTGGCGCGCGGTAGCTCGGGAGTCCGAGCTACCGCGCCTGTCCGCAGCATGTGCGGAGCCGTTCGTCGTCTAAACTGCTTCTATGGCGCACAGCCCGTGGCGCCCCCTTGACGGGTGGGATTCGTCGCTGCATCGCGCAGATGATACGGCCGCAGGGCTCACGATCGACTCTGTTAGTCCGACTCTGTTAGTCCATGTGTACGAGCGGTCCAACGGAGGACGTCATGTCTGCGACCGAACCCTGGATATGTCCGACGTGCGCCAATCACGTCATCACACCGTTCTGCCCGATGTGCGGCGAGAGCCCGCTCCGGCCTCCCGACCTGACCCTGCGCGGGATCGGAGCGAAGCTCCTGCACGCGGCGACGACCATCGACGGGCGCCTGCTTCGCACGATCTGGATTTTGCTGCGTCATCCCGGCGAGCTGACGGTCGCGCATCTGAACGGAAAGCGGATGCCTTATGTGCCGCCGTTCCAACTGTTTCTCATCGCCAACGCGTTCTTCTTCGCAATGCAGTCGCTGACCGACACTCAGGTCTTCGGCTCGACGCTGCAGTCCCATCTCTATCTTCAGGACTGGAGTCCGCTCGCGCGGTCGCTGGTGGCCGAACGCGTCGCGAAACTACGGACGGACCTGCCCCAGTACACGTCCATTTTCGACCGTGCGGCGGTGCTCAATGCCAAGTCACTCATTATTCTCATGGTGATTCCGTTCACGCTGCTGTTGTGGATGACCTTCCTCCGCGCGCGCAAGCCATTCGTCACATTTGTCTATTTCTCGCTCCATCTCTATGCGTTCTTGCTGTTGCTGTTCTCGCTCGCGCTCGGCGTCGCGGCCATCGAGGTCCATCTTGGCGGCCTCGGACTCGATTCACCCGTCGTCGACAACCTTCTTTCGATCCTCAATCTGAGCCTCTGTGGCGGCTATGTGTTCCTGGCTTTGAACCCAGTCTTCGGCTCTCACGGTGTGACAAGGCTCCTTAAAGCGGCAACTTTGGCGCTGACGGCTGGCCTCATCGTTCTAGGCTACCGATTCGCGATCTTTCTCATCACGCTATACACGGCGTAACCACGGAACATCTTGTGCAAAGCGCGGAGCACGCTGCGCCCGGACGGCGTAAAGTGATGTCCGCGAGGCCCGGTTCTCGACGCGCCACCCCAGGCCGGCGAACCGCACGAGCGTTCCGCGAATCCAGCATCGCGATCCGAGCCCTCCGCATCACACAAACAACCCAGGAGACAGTCATGGCTGACCCAAAGAATCCCTTCGAAGATCTGACCAGGATGCTCGAACAGTTCAAGGTGCCCGGCGTCGACATGTCGGCACTGGTCGAATCGCGCAAGAAGGACATCGAGGCTATCGTCGAAGCGAACAAGACCGCGTACGAGTCCATGCAGCAACTCGCCCGCAAGCAGACCGACATGCTCACGCGCGCGATGCAGGACATTCAGGAAGCGGCGAAAACCGGCATCAGCGATCCGGGCAAGCAAAACGAATTCGTGCGCAATGCCTGCGTGAAAGCGCTCGAAGACATCAAGGATCTCGCGGAAATCGCACGCAAGTCGCAGGCCGACACGATGGCGAACATCACGCAGCGCGCCAACGAGCACGTCGACGAAATAAAGAAGATGCTGCAGCGAAAATAGCGCGGTTTCGTCCAGTCGGAACGCTGCACCTCGGCGCGCCCTGTCTGATGACAAGGCGCGCGACGTGCTTTTGACGATGACCCCAGGGAGACAACATGGCCTCGCCGTTCAACATGCCGGAGGAGTTCGTCCGGGGGTTTTTCAAATCCGGGCAGACGCTGCTGGAAGCCTATATGGGCGTCGCCGGCAACACGACCGACTCGCGTTCGGCGTCCGGCAGGACATTGCCCGCGCTGGCGCTCGCGCAAGCTCAGGCGCATTACTGGCAGCAGCAGATGGCGCTCTATGCGGGCATGATGGCGAGCGCGACCGGCCAGAAGCCGGCGCCCGCCATTGAGCCGGAGCGCGGCGACCGCCGCTTCAAGTCGGATTCCTGGCACGACAATCCGTGGTACAGCCTCCTCAAGCAGACTTATCTGCTCAATTCGAAGCTGCTCAACGACATGGTCGAAGCCGCGGATATCAACGCGAAGGAGAAGCACAAGCTGCGTTTCTACGCGCGACAGTTCATCGACTCGATGAGTCCGGTCAATTTCGCCGTGACCAATCCGGAGGCGATGCAAACCGCGATCGAGACGCAGGGCAAGAGCATGCGCACGGGGTTCGCGAATCTGCTCGAAGACCTCAGGCGCGGACGCATCTCCATCACGGATGAAAGTGCCTTTGAAGTCGGGCGCAATGTGGCGGTCTCGAAGGGGTCGGTGGTATTCGAGAACGAACTGTTTCAACTGATCCAGTACGCGCCGCTCACGGAGAAGGTTGCCGAGCGGCCGCTCGTCATCGTGCCGCCATGCATCAACAAGTTCTATATCCTCGACCTGCAGCCGGCGAATTCGTTCGTGCGCTTCGCCTGCGAACAGGGGCAGACCGTGTTCCTCGTGTCGTGGCGAAACCCCGACAAGGAACTGGGCCACATCACCTGGGACGACTACATCGAGAGCGGCGCGATCAAGGCGATCGAAGTGGCGCGCGCGATCAGCCGCGCCGACAAGGTCAATGCGGTCGGCTGGTGCGTCGGCGGAACGATTCTGTCGTCGGCGCTGGCGGTATTGCGCGCGCGCGGCGAAGATCCGGTCGCGAGCCTCACGCTGCTCACGACGATGCTCGATTTCAGCGATCCCGGCGACCTCGGCGTGTTCATCGACGAGGCGGGCGTCACGCAGCGCGAGCAGACCATCGGGCGCGGCGGCATTTATTCGGGCGGCGAACTGGGCTTCGTGTTCCAGACGCTGCGTGCGAACGACCTGATCTGGCCGTATGTCGTCGACAACTACCTCAAGGGCGGCGCGCCGCAGGCGTTCGACCTGCTCTACTGGAATGCCGACGGCACCAACCTGCCCGGGCCGATGTACGCCTGGTATCTGCGCAACATGTATCTCGAGAACAATCTTTGCCAGCCGGGGCGGCTCACCATGTGCGGCACGCCGGTGGATCTCGCGCGCATCGACATGCCCAGCTATATCTTCGGGACGCAGGAGGATCACATCGTGCCGTGGAAGGGCGCGTACCAGTCGACGCGTCTCCTGGGCGGCGAGACGCAGTTCGTGCTCGGCGCGAGCGGACATATCGCGGGCGTGATCAATCCTGCATCGAAGAACAAGCGCTCCTACTGGATCGACGGCAAGCTCGGCGACGATCCAGAAGCGTGGCTCGAATCGGCCACTTCGCAGCCGGGAAGCTGGTGGACGCACTGGAGCAAGTGGCTGCAAACGTACGCGGGCGAGCAGGTCGCCGCGCCGAAGAAGCTGGGCAGCGCGAAGTTCGCGCCGATCGAGCCCGCGCCGGGACGTTATGTTGCGAAGCATCCACCGGAGGCAACGGTCGCCTGAGCATTCATAAACATGCCGAAACCCGGGTCAGGATCCAGGGGCCGCGTCCGTCTCGCTGGCCCGCGCGAGGGCTTGCGTATCGATATATTCCCGGATGTTCGCGAGCTTGCCATTTCTAACGGTAATGGCGAAGACCCAATCGTCCTTGAACGTTTTATTCGTCGCTTTGATTTTGCCCGTAGCGACGCCGATGACCAGAACCCGGTCCCCCTGCGCCACGAATTCGGGGGGCTCCGGGTATGTCATTTCCACCTCGTTCGAAGCCTTCTGAAGCACGTTCGCCAATCCCGCGTGCCCGCGATGCGTGCCAGCCAGCGGCCAGTCCTTGCCCGGAATGATCCACTCGATATCTTCGGCAGCCAACGCCAGCAGAGCTTGCTCATCGCCGCGACCGATTGCTGCAAAAAAATCCTTCACGATCCGGACATTCTCTTCAGTGCTCATCGAAATCTCTCCATTTCATCAGTCGAACTTGACCAGGTCCTTGAAGATCAGTTGACCCCAGCTGTTTTCGCGCCCCTGCACGAGCAGTCCACCTTCCGAAAGTCCGCCAAGTTCGATGGGCGAGAAACCGAGATCTTCCGCAAGCGCACCGATCTCCGCTGCGGCGCCGTCATCGTCGCTCGCCAGGAACACGACTCGCCTCCCACCATGTACGGCCGGGTCTTGCGCGAGGACCGCGGCGGCCAGATGATTAAAGCCCTTGACCAGCCTTCCACCAGCGAAGGCCTGCGCGACGAACCTGGACGAAGCTTGTCCTCCCAGCTTCTCGGGGGGCACGCCGTAGGCATTCCTTGGCGATCCTCGACGCTTGCCGAAGGATGCCAGCCAGCGCTCCGTCTCAACCAAAGGCAAAAAAGCCCGAAGGCCTGCGACGCGCAAGCGACACTCTTAAACCCCGAAACCAGCGAATCGTGAGTTGAATGGCGCGGACTCGTCCTGATCCGTCGGGGGATTAACCCGCGCTAAGTGCTGTGATTCACACGGAGAGCTAGAGTTGTGGTTAACTATATGAATCATGAACACGGCCTCCTTCCACGCTAACGCCGACCTACGGCTTCCGCGCTATCAGCTGATCCGCGACGACCTCGTGCGTCGAATCGCCAATGGGGAATGGACGCCCGAGCAGGCGCTACCGACCGAGGCCGACCTTTGCGAAGCCTATGTCGTCTCGATCGGTACGCTACGGAAAGCCATCGAACTGCTCGTAGCAGAAGGCGTCGTCACGCGCACGCAAGGGAAAGGAACATTCGTTCGTCGACCGCGGTTCGATTCATCTCTTTTTCGCTTCTTTCGGTTCAAATCGGCGGACGGCCAGCCGGTCCAGCCGATCGGCAGAGTTTTGAAGCGTGAGATCGTGAAGCCGAACAAGGCGATCCGCGATGCGCTCCAAATGGAGCCGACCGAAAAGAGCATCCACCTGTCCCGAGTGCGTCTCATCGATTCGAAACCGGTTCTCCGCGAGGAAATCTGGCTCGCCCGACCCCGCTTCGATGCGTTGGCGACCCTTCCGCTCGACGACTTCGGGAACCTCATGTATCCCCTCTACGAGCGGGCTTGCCGGCAGATAGTGGCATCGGCTACTGAAACCCTGACCGTCGAACAGGCCAATCAAGAGGATGCGGCGGCACTTCACGTTGACGTCGGCAGCCCCGTTATTATGGTCAATCGAGTGGCGCTGGATTTCGCCGGAACACCGATAGAATGGCGCACAACGCGAGGTGCCGCGACAGGGTTCCAGTATCAGGTAGAAATCCGGTAACCCTCCCTTTCTAGCCCGCCCGAGCGCGGGCTCCTTGACAGACAACGTTCTCCCGGCTTTACGCGCAACCTGTGCGTGCCTTTTCGCGCCTGACCGATTTATCGTTCGCGCTCCGGGTGCTCCCCGCATCGTTCGGGTAACACCTCATAGTTCGCCGACGTCATCAAGAGATATAAAGATATATATGTTTATATCTTGCGTCGGATGCCACTGCCCGTCTCCACGAGGGACCAGTGTCGCAGGCGATATTTCTGGGGGGTACATGGATTCGATTCCGATTTCTGAACAGCATGTGATGAGAAAGATGGCGTGGCGACTCATGCCGCTGCTCATCGTGATGTTCCTCATCGCGTTCATCGACCGGCAAAACGTCGGATTCGCAAAGCTTGAAATGGTGCAGGCATTGGGGATGACCGAGGCGGCCTATGGTTTTGGCGCATCACTGTTCTTCATCGGTTATCTGCTGTTCGAGGTGCCGAGCACGTTGGCGCTCCACCGCTTTGGAGCGCGTACATGGCTGGCGCGAATCATGATTACGTGGGGCATCATCACTGTCTTGCTCGCCTTTACGAAGTCGCTGCCCCTGTTTTACTTTTACAGGTTCGCGCTCGGCGTAGCTGAGGCAGGCTTCTATCCTGGCGTCATCTACTACCTCACGCAATGGTTCCCGCAGAGCTATCGAACGCGGGTGCTCGGGTTCTTCACCCTGGGTAGCGCACTGGCCAACATGCTGGGGTCGCTTGTCGGTGGACTACTGCTTTCGCTCGGCGGCACGTGGGATTTGCAGGGCTGGCAGTGGGTGTTCATCGCAACCGGCATTCCGGCCATCCTCATCGCCTTTGTTGCGCTGAAGTATCTTCCGAACTCGGTGCAAGTCGCGCCATTCCTCTCGCAAGCGGAGAAGGAGATTGTACTGGCGGCTTTTCAAAGGGAGGCGCCTACCGAGGCGAAGGCGTCGCATCCCTGGGCTGCATTCATCGACCCCAAGGTTCTCATGTTTGCTGCGACCTACATGCTGATGTCGACGTCACTTTATGGCGTGACCTACTGGATGCCTACGCTGGTGAAAAGCTATGGCGTCTCGTCGACGGTCAACGGTCTGCTCAACATGATTCCGTGGGCACTGGCAGCCCTGCTCCTGCTGTGGCTGCCGGGCAAGCTCAAACGAGAGCGCGTTGTCCTTCGAGCGATGACCGTCGTTGCGGGTGTTGGAGTCGTTTGCTTCGCTTCGAGCCTGGTATTGCCAACCGTTTCCCTTCGCTTCATTGCTCTGTGCCTGGGCGGCGCGTGTATTCCATTGCTGTATCCGTGCTTCTGGTCGCTTCCGCCGCGCTTCTTCTCGGGTGCCCGAGCCGCAGCGAGTGTTGCGGCCATCAACTGCATCGGAAATCTTGGAGGTTTCTTTGGCCAAAACCTCATGCCCTATGTCGGCAAGATCAGCGAGAGCCACACTGCGCCGATGCTTGTTCCTACCGCATGTCTTTTAGTGCTCGCGATCGGAACAGCCATCGCACGGTCGGTCGGCGCACGGCGGCAGGCAGTAGGGACCACCGTGCAGCGGACCTGAGTCAACCGTAGCGCTCCCGGTCTAGATCAGCGACGCGTCTTGGCCGGGCCGCCCCACCGAAGCGGCTCGTTTCGATCAACCGCACGAGCCGCGCGACGATCTCGTGTACGGTTGTCCCCGGTCCGAAGATTTCCGCCACGCCCATGTTCCGTAGAGAACGCGCGTCATTATCCGGCACGATCCCGCCGACGACGACAGGCGCACATACGTCGGTTTCTCCAAGCTCGCGCATGAATTGAAGCATCAGACTTCCATGCGCTCCCGCAAGCGACGAAATGCCGATTACGTCGCACCTTTCTTCCGCGGCAAATCTCGCTGCGCGCGTCGGAGAAGCGAACAGGCCGCTCATCGCAACATCGAAGCCCGCGTCCTTCAGCGCCGCCGACACCACGTTCGCGCCGCGATCGTGTCCGTCGAGTCCGATTTTCGCCATCAGCAGGCGCGGCTTTCTGCCTAGTTTCTTCGCGAGTCGCGCAACCTGTGCGCTCGCCGCGTGCCATGCCTCGTCCTCTGCGCATTGTGTTCCATACGCATTCGACGTAACGTCCGATGGCTGCACATAGCGCGGCCAAACTGCTTCAAGGGCACGCGTACACTCACCCACTGTCGCCCGCGCGCGCATGCAGTCGATCGTCAGTGCAAGCAGGTTGCCGGCATCGTCGTGTGCGGCGCGAGTCAATGCCGAGAGCGTGGTGCTCACGCGATATTCGTCGCGTCGGCGCTTGACTTCGGAGATTCTGCGCGACTGTTGCACGCGCACGCGCTCGCCATCGATTGCGACGCATTCGGGAGCATCGTCATCGGCCTCGATTGCCGCAAAGGCGTTAGTGCCGACGATCATCTGTTCGCCCGTATCGATGCGCGCCTGCGTCGCCGCCGCGCTTGCGTGAATCTGCTCCCGAACCCAGCCCGTCCGGATCGCCTCGCGCGCGCCGCCGCCCGCCTCGATTTCATCGATCATTTCGCGCGCCCGCCCGGCAAGATCGGCCGTCAGCGATTCCATCATGTACGAGCCGGCCCACGGATCGATCACGTCGCACAAGCCCATTTCGTGCTGAAGGATCAGTTGCGTGTCGCGGGCGAGTTGCGACGCCGATGCGGACGGCAGCGCGAGCGCCTCGTCATGCGCATTCGTGTGCAGCGACTGCGTTCCGCCGAACACCGCAGCCATCGCCTCGACGGTCGTACGCACGATGTTGTTATGCGTGCGCGTCGGGCTGAGCGACCAGCCCGAAGTCTGGCAGTGCATGCGCAGCGCACGGCTTTTCGGCGTGCTCGCACCCTCTTCCGCCGCGATTCCCGACCACAGCAGGCGCGCGGCGCGCAGCTTCGCGATCTCTGTATAAAAGTCCGTTCCGGTGCCGAAGAAAAAGCTCAGTTGCTCGCAAACGGCCTCGGCCTCCAGACCGCGCGCACGCAATGCGCGAAGATATTCGCGGGCATTCGCGAACGTGAGCGCAAGTTCCAGCGAAGCATCCGCGCCCGCTTCCTGAAAGTGATAGCCCGACACGGAAAGCGCCTT
This sequence comes from Caballeronia jiangsuensis, assembly GCF_046030135.1. Lineage (NCBI taxonomy): Bacteria > Pseudomonadati > Pseudomonadota > Betaproteobacteria > Burkholderiales > Burkholderiaceae > Caballeronia > Caballeronia jiangsuensis. The sequence goes on along the minus strand of NZ_JAQQDB010000041.1, from coordinate 42,907 downwards.
GAAGCGCGGCATGTGTTCATTCACAAACTGCGCGACATCCGCGACGATGCGCATCGACGGCTCCGGTGCGAACACATAGGTATTGCGCACCATGAACTCCTTCAGGATGTCGTTCTGCACCGTGCCCGAGAGCGAATCCCTCGCAATGCCGCGCTCTTCGGCCGCGACGATGAAAGCGGCGAGCACCGGCAGCACTGCGCCGTTCATCGTCATCGAGACGGACACGCGATCGAGCGCGATGCCTTCGAAAAGACGCGCCATGTCCTCGACGGTATCGATCGCCACGCCTGCAAGGCCGACGTCCGCGCGTGCTTCTTGATCGGTGGAATCGTAGCCGAGCTGCGTCGGCAGATCGAAGGCCACGGACAAGCCTTGCGCCCCATGTGCGAGCGCCTTGCGAAACGCGAGATTCGAATCCGCGGCGTCCGCATAACCGGCGTACTGGCGAATGGTCCAGGGCCTCGACGTGTACATCGACGCATACGGTCCGCGCACGAATGGTTGCGCGCCGGGTTGCGAACCGAGATGCTCGATGCCGTCGAGATCCGCCGACGTGTAGAGCGGCTTCAATGGAACGCGTCGCGGACGGCTCATGCGCGCCTCCGTGCCTTGTGCGTGAGGACGTCGGCGATCTTCCTGCCGTCGCTCGTGCGTTCGATCTCGCACCAGTGCGCGACGCGCGTCTCGTCGACGAACGCGCGCCGGAACGTCAGCCGCAAGCGCTCGCCGACATCGATGTTGCCGTGATAGTGCAGTTCGCGCGAAACGAGCGCGGGGGTATCCGCGAGACGCCAGGTCTGCCATTCCGCACGATCGACAAAGCCCTGGAAGCTCGCGAAATAGAGGAAGTCCGCACCGTTGAAATCGTTGTAAGGGCACGGCAGAAATTCGACCGGCGCGCAGTCTGCCGCGTGCAAGCCCATTTCGGCGATGCGCGGCCCCGCTTCGCGCAGACGCAGTTCTCGCGCGGCGTCCTGCATGTCGGTGATCGCCGCGTTCATCGGCGCAATGTCGCCCTTCATTTTCGCAAAGCTCGCGCGCGCGACCGAGCGGTTGTTGCGCGCCTCGGTGCGCCGCACGAAGGTGGACATCATCGACAGCGAGGCGATCGCGCCATGTCCACGCTCCACGTGATGCTCGCTGACATGGCGCGCCGCACCGATCCGCGCAAGCTCGGTGCGAATGCGCAATGCGTCGTTCTCGCGCACCTCGTGCATGCCGTGCGCGCGCAGCCGGATCGACGTGAACGCGGCATAGGCGCGCGTGCCTTCATCGGCGACGAAGTCGCTGCCGGTGGCATGCGCGAGTGCGTCCCAGTGCCGGTCGCCGCACTCCTTGAGCAGCCAGTTCTCGGACAGGCCCGCGTAGTTGAGTTGCGGCATGCCGGCGCGGTAAGTGTCGTCGTGGCGAGGCATCATGCTTCTTCACGCACACGCAATCGACACATGATCGGGCACGTTCGAACGCTCCGCGCAGATAGCGTCGACGATGTACTGCGCGTCGCGCGCGACGCCGGAGAAGCGTCCCGAGCCCCACGTATGCAGCCACGGGAGGCCGACGAAATAGATGCCCGGAACGGCCGTCACGCCGCGCATATGCGCCGGATATCCGCGCCCGTTGAACACCGGCGCGTCGAGCCAGGCGAAGTCCGGCGTGAAGCCGATGCACCACACGATGGACGTGATGCCGCTCGCCTGCAAATCGAGTTCCGCGCGTTCGCCCGGCGGATGCCACAGCGGCTCGTAACGCGCGGCAGCCGGCGCATCGATACCATGCTTCTCGATGAAACCGTCGATGCTCGCGTTGATGCGGTTGTACGTGTCGTCGGCGTCGTCGAGGTTGGCGCGCAGGTTCGGGGCAAAGCGCAGTTTTCCATCGCGGAAGTCCTCCAGCCGCCCGAACAGTTCCATGCCTTCGGACGCGAAGCGGCGCAGGTCGATGTCGCGCCCGCCGTCACGGCCCGTCACATAGTGATTGGTGTTGTCGCGCACGCCTTCGCGCAGCGGATGATCGGTCACCGGCATGTCGTAGTAGCGCATGTCGGCCAGCCAGTCGACGACATCGCGGCCGCGATAGAAGCGCGCGCAACGCGGCGCCTCGCCGACCGCGAGATGCACCTTGCGGCCCGACAGGTGCAGATCTTCCGCGATCTGCGCGCCCGACTGCCCCGAGCCGACGACGAGCACCGCGCCGGGTGGCAGCGCGTCGGCGTTGCGGTATTCCGACGACTGCATCTGCACGATGCTCTGCGGCAGGCGCTCCGCCATGCGCGGCACGATCGGCGTGTGATAGCCGCCCGACGCGACGACCACCTGATCGGCTGTATACGTTCCGCGCGTGCTGTGCACGACGTAGCCGCCATTGGCGTCACGTGTTACCCGTGTGACTGCCGCGCCTTCGAGCACCGGCGCGTTCACCTTGGCGATGAACGCATCGAGATAGGCGATGATCTCGTCCTTCTTCATGAAGCCGTGCGGGTCCGGGCCGTCGTATGCATGGCCCGGCAGCGCGCATTGCCAGTTCGGCGTGACGAGACAGAACGTGTCCCAGCGCTGAGTGCGCCACGTGTGCGTGACGCTGTGCTTTTCGAGCACGAGATGCCCGATATTCGCCTGTTGCAGAAAGTAGCTGACCGAGAGCCCGGCCTGGCCGCCGCCGATGACGATCACGCCGACATGCTCCGGCGCTGCCTGAGTGGATTCGATGTTCGACATATCCGCTTCCTCTTCGACAAATGGGTCAATCGAGCGCGAGCACGGTCACGCGCGCATCGTGCGCCTCGCTGAACCGTCCCGCGTCCTCTTCGATGCGTGCAAGCTGATCGAGCGCCGCGGAGCACGCGAAGCCGTACTTCTCGCGCACGCGCTCGGAGCCGATGTTGAGGGCCTCGCGCGAGCGCGCGACGAAGTCGCCGACGGCATAGCTCTCGCCCGCCGCGAAGTATTCGCCGACGACTGTCGAGGGCGAGTAGCAGTTCGCCTCGACGCCGTCCGGCCAGCGAATTCGAAAGTGCATGACAGGCATGTCCGAGCCTCCGTTATGGGTTCATCGCGCACATATGAACGGTTCCTCGCGAAAGTTCCACAGCAAGGCAGTCTCGTCGCCGCGCGTCACGACTACATCGCGCGAATCATCGACTTCACCGATCACCGCGCTCGCGAGATCGCGCCCGGCGAAACGCGCCAGAACCTCGCCGACATGCTCGCGACGCACGGAAAGCACGAAGCCGAAGCTAGGAAACGCCGTGAGCCAGCGTTCGATATCGACATCGGCGGGACGCGGCAATGCATCGAGATCGATGCGCGCGCCCGCTTCCGAGCATTCGAGCAGCATCAATGCGGTGCCGAGCGCGCCCGCCATGCTGATGTCCTTCGCGGCTTCGCACAGACCGTCTTCGGCGAGCGCGGGCAACAGTTCGAAATCGGCGCGAGCGCGGCCTTCGGGCGATCCCACCGATGCATTCCAGAACGGATACGGCTCCTCGAACCTGCCGCGCAGATCGACGGCCATCACGAGCGCGTCGCCCGGGCGCGCATCGAAACTGGTCAGCAGCTTGCGCGCTCGCCCGACGATCGCCACCGCGAGTTGCGCGCCGTCGCTGCGCACGTTGCTGTGCCCGCCGACGACCGGCACGCCATATACCTTCGATGCCGCCGCCATGCCGGCGAGAACATCGCTGGCGGCGTCCGCGCTGCCGCTCCACAGCGCATCGACGACGGCGAGCGGGCGGCCGCCCATCGCGTAGATGTCGCTCACGTTCACCATGACGCCGCTGTAGCCTGCGAACCACGGCATCGAATGAACGAAATCGCTCACCATGCCTTCGATCGCGAAGAGCAGATAACCATCGCCATCGGGGATCGCGGCGCAGTCATCGCCAATCGCCACGGATTGCGCGTTCGAAGGAAGACGCGAAAGCACATGCGAGATATCGCTCTTGTGACGAAAGCCGCGACTCTCGCGCAGACGTTCTACGAGTCCGGCGAGCGCGTTCACGGCAGCCTCCGCGCCAGCGCGACGAAACCGCTTTGCGGCGTGATGCACGGCGGGTACGCGTCGAGTTGCGCGCGCATCAGATGATGTGGGCGGCCAAAGAGCGTTTCCTCCTGCTGCGTGTCCCAGCGCAGACGGCGAAAGAGCGGCACGTTCTGCGCCTGCACATGCGCGAGAAAAGTCTCGCAGCCCAGCGCATGCGCGCTCGATACCGCGAGCCGGATGAGCGTCGAGCCGATCTTGCCGTGCGAGCGGAAGGCCGCGTGCACTGCGAGCCGCGAGCCGAACCACACGCCCGGCTCCGTCTCGTGAATGCGCACGGTGCCGACCACCTGTTCCGGCATGCCTGCGACGCAACTCAGCGCGACCAGCAGTTGCGCGCGCTCATCGATCTCGTCGCGATCGTCACCGACGAACACGCCCTGCTCGATGCAGAACACCGCGCGCCGCAGCTTGTACGCTTCATCTTCTTCCCACGGCAGCGTCGCCCACTTCACGCGGTATTCGACCGGCGTGTAGTCGAGCTCGAACGCATCGCCCTCGATGGCTTCGACGAACATGTCACACCTCGTACGAAGATAGCGACGAACACGCGCCGCATTTGCCGCAGCCCGCCTTGATATCGGCGGAGCGCATGTTCGCCTGCGCGAGCATCGCGCCGATCGGCGCCAGCACCGAGCGCATGAAGTCGGGCGTGGGCGCGGGATGGTCTTCGAGCGGCGTGCCGCTGATCGGCACGAACGGCACGACGAACGGATACACGCCGAGCGCAATCAGATCGCGCGCCATATCGACGATGGCCTGTGCGCTGTCGCCGAGTCCCGCAAGGATGTACGTGCTCACCTGCCCGCGCCCGAACACCGCGACCGCCGCCTCGAAGGCTTCCATGTAGCGCGACACCGGCACGCTCGCCTTGCCCGGCATGATGCGCTCGCGCACCGCGGGCGTCACCGCTTCGAGATGCATGCCGAGCGTGTCGATGCCGCTCGCCTTCATGCGCTCGAACCAGCGGTCGTCATCGGGCGGCTCGCACTGCGCCTGGATCGGCAGATCGACGGCTGCCCTGATCGCGAACGCGCTCTCACAGAGAATCTGCGCGCCGCGATCGGGCGTCGGCGGCGTGCCGGTGGTCAGCACCATATGCTTGACGCCGTCGAGCAACACGGCGGCGCGCGCCACCTCGGCGAGCTGCTCCGGTGTCTTGCGCGCGATGGTGCGGCCCGCCGCGAGCGATTGCCCGATCGCGCAGAACTTGCACGACTTTCGGCGGCTTTCGTAACGGATGCAGGTTTGCAGCACGGTCGTCGCGAGCACATCGGCGCTGTGCAGCGTCGCGATGTGCGAATACGGCACGCCGTCGAGTGTCTGCATCGCGTAGAAACGCGGCGCCTTCGGAAAGCTGATGCTCGCGATCGGGATCGTGTTGCGCATCAGCGCGCTGTTGCCGTTCGCGTCCGGCTGGTCGGCGACGAACGGCGAATCCCATGCCGTGCTCGTGTGCACGGGCACCATGATGGTCACGCCATCGACGGTGACCGCCTTGTGATCCGATGGACCCGCGCCGCCGCGCCGGCTGGACACACCGGCGCGTGGATCGACCAGTCGCAGGCCGCTCGACTGAAGCTCAGTCATCAATTGCCGGCTCGACGCCGGCAGGTTCTCTCTTGCGCTCATCGTCGTGGGTGTCCTTGAAAGAAGTGACGGGCGTGGCGGGCCGGTCGTTGATCGCGAGACTCAGCAACTCGGGCCGCGCGTAGTGGCCGACCGAATCCATCATGCGTTTGCGCTTGGTGATGAGCGCCATGTCGAGATCGGCGATCACCATGCCTTCGCCTTCGCGCAGCGGCTCGGCCAGATGCTGGCCTTCGGGCGAGACGATCGCCGTGTTGCAGCCGCCGCGCAGCGCACGTTGCAGGTTCGGATCGGGCGTGATGGCTTCGATCTGCGCATCGGTCAGCCAGCCTGTCGCATTGACGACGAAGCAGCCCGACTCCAGCGCGTGATGCCGGATCGTCACTTCGATCTGCTCGGCGAAGATCGGGCCGACCAGCGAGCCGGGAAACTGGCTGCAATGAATCTCTTCATGCTGCGTCATCAGCGCGTACCGCGCGAGCGGGTTGTAATGCTCCCAGCACGCCAGCGCGCCCACACGTCCGACGCGCGTTTCGGCGACCTTCAGCCCCGCGGCATCGCCTTGTCCCCAGATCATCCGTTCGTGGAAGGTCGGCGTGATCTTGCGGCGCTTGAGCAGCAGGCGGCCGTCGGTATCGAAGATGAGCTGCGTGTTGTAGAGGCTGCCGTGATCGCGCTCGTTCACGCCGAGCACGACCACCATGTTCGCGAGCCGCGCGTGTTCCGCGACCGCCTGCGTGACCGGACCCGGCACGACAACCGCCTGTTCGTAGAGCTTCATGTGATCCGCGCCCGAGGCAACCGGTGCGCGCACGAACGAGAAGTACGGGTAATACGGAAGGAAGGTCTCGGGAAACACGATCAGCTGCACGCCTTTCGCGGCGGCTTCGTCGATGGCCGTGCAGACGCGGTCGAGCGTGCCGTTCGGGCGCTCGAAATCCGGCGCGATCTGCACGGCGGCGGCGCGCACGACGCGCTTCGTCGTCAGGGCATCGGCCATGATCGTCACACGGTCCACGTATGGATGACGAGCGCGTTCTCCTTGCGATGAAGCAACTGGAGATCGAGCACATCGAGCGGGTTGATCGGACGAATGCCTTCGATGAGCGACGCCTCGCCGTGTCCGTACAGAGCCTGCAATGCGAAGCGGCATGCGTAGACCTTCCCGCCTTCGGCCATGAACTTCTGCAGTTGCTTGTTGAAGTTGAGATGGCCGGGGAACGCTTCGTCGCCGAGCGTCGGGAAGCCGCGTTGCAGGCCGAGCGTCACACCGGGTCCGTAGAGCAGCACGGAGGTGTCGAAGCCCTTGCGTTGCAGACGCGTGGCTTGCAGCAGATTCACGAAGCCGATCGAGCCTTCGAATGCAACCGTATGAAACGTGACGAGCGCTTTCTCGCCAGGTTCGGCCTTCACGTCTTCGAATACTTTCTCTTCGTAGTCGACCAGATAGTCGCCGTTCTTGTGAAGCGGTTGATTGACTGCGGGCATGGCATTCTCCGATGTTGGGTTCACGTCTCTACCGTCTCGTTTCATCGCGACGGCGAACGCTCAAACGCAACGGATATGCCAATGATTGGCCCGTAAAATGCAATCACCTTGCAATCAAGCAAAACGAACTTGCATGCGCGACGCGAAAAATTTTCGTGCAAGCCAATCCGGGCGGGCTGTCGCTGTCATACGCGGGAGCCTTGCATAAGCGATGCGCGCACACTTTCAGCGCAGCGGTTCCTGTGCGTGGTGCGTAGCACACCGAAGCCGTGCATAAAAGCGATCAATGCAATCAACTGCGATCGGCGCATGCGATCTCTTTTCTTTTGATTGATTTGTCATGCTAAGGTGAATCGAACCTTTGCCGAGGACATCGCGGTCATGAATCAGCCGGCGCATCACTGGATCAGAAAGCTCGAAGAGAGTAGAAAGCCCGCTTATCTGACGATTCCCGATCTGATCGAAGAGGACCTTGCGACCGGACGATTGCGGCCGCGCGATCGATTGCCCGGTCTGCGCGATCTCGCCGACCTGCTCAGCCTCAACTACACGACGGTCGCGCGTGCGTATGCGGAAGCGCGCAAGCGCGGCCTGCTCGATGCGCGCGCGGGTAGCGGAACCTTCGCGCGCGGCAGGACGCAGACGTTGCCGCTCGCCGGGGGCGGCAGTGTCGAGATGTCGATGAACATGCCGCCTGAACCGCCGCTCGTGGCAGCGCGACTGCGCGCGTCGGCGGCGAGCCTGATGGAGCGTGCCGATCCGTTCCAGTTGTTGCGCTATCAGGATTTCGGCGGTACGGCGGCGGATCGGGCGGCGGGACGCGAATGGCTTCGGAAGCGCGTTCCGGATTGCGATGTCGATAACGTGCTCGTTTGTCCGGGCATTCATGGCGCGCTCGTTGCGCTGGTGTCGCAGCTTGCGCGGCCGGGCGAGATCATCTGTCTGGATTCGCTCGCTTATCCCGGGATCAAGGCGATTGCTTCGCAACTGGGCGTGCGCTTGCAGGCCCTCGCCCGCGATGACGAAGGGCCGTTGCCGCATGCGTTCGAAGCGTTGTGCAAGACGGAGAAACCGGGAGCGTTCTACTGCAATCCGACGCTGCAGAATCCGAGCACATTGACCTTGACGCGGCAGCGGCGCGAAGCCCTTGCCGACGTGGCCTTGCGCTACAACGTGCCGATCATCGAAGACGAGCCTTACGGCATGTTGCCTCTCGATGCGCCCGCCACGCTCGCGGAACTCGCGCCCGAACTGACGTATCACGTGACCGGCTTATCGAAGACGCTGGGTGCAGGGTTGCGCGTGGCCTATCTCAAGGCGCCAACGCTGCGGCAGACGCAGCGGATCGCGGGCGCATTGCGTGCGACCACGGTCATGCCGAGTCCTTTCACCGTCCTTCTCGCGACCCAATGGGTCAACGACGGTACGGCGTCGGACGTGCTCGACGCTATTCGCGAAGAGGCATCGGCCCGACAGGCGATCGCGTCGGACGAGCTTCGAGGCTTAGCGTTCGACGCCGACCCGCACGGGTTTCATCTCTGGCTGCCCGTGCCTTCGATGTGTGACTGGAGTGCGCCGGAACTGGCTCTTCAGTTGCGGACTCAGGGCATCGGCGCGGTGGCCGGTGCTGCATTTTCCGCAGACGGGAATCCGCCGAATGCGCTGCGCTTGTGCCTCGGCGGACCTCAGAACCGGGAAGATTGCCGCGAAGCGTTAAGACGCGTCGCCGACATGATGGGCGATCCGCATCATCTGCATATGCCGACGCTTTGAAACGTTGGAGAACCAGGACGGAGACCTCAAGACTTGAACGACGCTTCCATCCTGTCTCCGAGGCGCGCCACCGCGCGGCTGAGATTCCCGAGGTGAGGCGGATGCAAAAGCCACACGTCTAGCTGAGGCGCGAAGCGTGCGACCTTCACGACTTCGAGCCGCCGCTGCCACGCACTATGAGTCAGCACACTTCGCGGAACCAGACCCAGTCCCAAGCCTGAGGCGATGAGCTGCAATTGCATTTCGCTGCCGTGCGTATCCGCTTTGACGCGCAACGCGTAGCCGGCCGCTTCGACTGCGTGTTGCAGCGCCGCCCGATAACCGCATCCTTCCGGGTTCAGGATCCATCCACCGTCCGCGATGGCAGATAGCGTCGCACGACTCGAAACCAGCGGACGCCTTTTACTTTGCACGACGACCAGTTCGATGGTCGAGACGCGTCGGCGCACGTATGCGTCGGCGGGTTGTCTGCCCTTCGGGCTCAGAATTGCGGCGGCATCCAGTTCGCCCGCGTCGAGCAGACGAAGCAGACCGGGACTCCAGTCCGACTTGAGCGTCACGTCGAGCGCCGGAAATGCATCCCCGAGCGCGGTCAGGGCATCGAACAGGACGATGTCGGCGATACCTTGCGGCAAACCGAAACGCAGCTTTCCCGAAGGATCTCCGTCTTCCCGGCTGACATTCATCAGCCGGTCGAAGGCAGCGAGCAATGGCACGGCATGCTCGTGAATACGATGCGCAAGCGCAGTTGCACGCGGCGGTTTGGAATTGCGGTCGAGCAGTTGCGCGCCGAGCACATCTTCCAGTCGCTGGATGCGCTTCGATACCGCCGACTGCGTCACGCACAGCTTGTGTGCGGCACGCGTCAGAGAGGCTTCCTCCACCACCGTCACGAAAGACTTCAGTTCCTCGATCATTATTCCATTCCGTCATTCAAAGCAGTCTGAATATTCGCTTTTGGAAAGCATCGATTGAGTCTAGCCTAGTGGGCGTTATCACGCACTCTTGTTTTGAGGCCACTATGCCACTCGTCCGAATCGATCTTTCGAAAGCCGCGGCACCCGCCGTCGTTCAGGCTGTCAGCGACACCGTCTACGAGGCGATGACCTCGATCGCCGGCGTCCCCGTCAACGACAAGTTTCAGATCGTCACCCGACACGACGCCGACGAACTCGTCTATCCGGCCGATGGCTATCTCGGCATCTCCTACTCTCCGTCGATTGTTTTCATTCAGATCACCTGGAATACCGGTCGTTCGATCGATGTCAAGAAGGCTTTCTACGCCGCCGTCGCCAACGGCATTTCTTCGAAGACGGGACTGCGAAAGGAAGATGTCTGGATCAGTCTGGTCGAGGTCGCACGGGAGAACTGGTCGTTCGGCAACGGGGAAATGCAATACGCGCCTGCGGATTAGCCTCGCATCGGTATAAGCCGGCCAAGAAAAATGTCAGCATGGAGGACGATATGAAGCCACTGGAGCATTTGACCTTTCATTCGCTCGAGTTACAGCCCGTGCTGATCCCGTTGAAGCGACCAATCGTGTCGAAGGTGGGAAGCTTCTCGGACTGGCCGGTCATCGCCGTCACGCTCAGGACCAACGAAGGCGTAAGCGGATGCAGCTATCTCGAACCGTATCTCGCTCATTCGGTGAAGTACATCGTATCGATCATGAGCGACCTGGCGGCCAATAAGAAAGGTAAGCGCATCGCGCCTTTGTCCGATTTTCAGGCCGATCGCAAGTCTTTGAGTCTGGTCGGCTACGAAGGTCTTGCGATGATCGCCATTGCAGGCCTGGATATGGCGGCCTGGGACGCGTTGGCGAAAGCCGTGAATCTCCCGCTGGCGCGATTGCTGGGCGGGGATATCGGCACGGTGCCCGCTTATAACAGCAACGCGTTGTGGCTTACCGATACCGGCAAGCTGGCCGACGAAGCGCTTGCCCTGATCGCCGAAGGAGGCTTCGGGGCAATCAAGCTCCGGCTCGGGCGCGATCGACTGCAGCAGGATATCGACGCAATCGAAGCGGTCCGCCATGCCGTGGGCGGCGACATCAAACTCATGGTCGATTTCAATCAGGGCATGAGATTCGGAGATGCAGTGCGCCGCTGTCATGAACTGGACGATTTCGGGCTTTACTGGTTCGAAGAGCCCATCGCCTATGACAACATCGACGGCTACTCGGACCTGGCGGCCAGGCTCAAGACCCCGCTCTGCCTCGGTGAGAATTTCTACGGACCGCGTGCGCTGTCGCGTGCGGTCACGGCGAAGGCAGGAACCTTCATGATGCCGGACATGATGCGCATCGGCGGCGTATCGGGCTGGCTTCGCTCGGTACCCATTGCAGGCGCAATGGGCATCGACGTTTCGAGTCATCTGTATCCGGAAGTTTCCGCGCACCTTCTGCGGGTTACCGAGACAGCCCATTGGCTCGAATGGCAGGACTGGGTCGATCCGATCCTGGAGGCGCCGTTTCCTGTCAAAGACGGCCTGATCGAGATTCCAGATCGGCCAGGCACGGGGTTCGATTTCGATAAGGAGGCGCTGTCCCGGTTTGCGTTTGGCTGATCTACTGCGCCGTCCATCCTCCGTCGATGCGCAAACTCGTTCCGGTGATCATCGCGGCGGCAGGAGACGCGAGATACAGCACCGCCGCAGCGACGTGATCGCTCGAGAGCAGACGGCCCATCGGGATGCGGTCGAAGACCCAGCGCTTGAACTGCTCGTTCTCGAAGAACGGTTGCGTCATCGGTGTATCGACGAACGTAGGCGCCACCGAGTTCACGCGTATCCTCGGTGCAAGCTCCACTGCGGCTGCTTTCGTCAGCCCTTCCATCGCGTGCTTCGTCATGCAGTACACGGATCGATCGGGCGCGCCTACATGCCCCATCTGCGACGATATGTTGATGATGGCGCGGTCGTCGGTTGCTTCACCTTCGAGCATCTTGCGAACGGCAGCGCGCGTTGCCAGGAATGTGGCTCTGACGTTCAGGCCGATCACGAAATCCAGATCTGAAGTCTTGACGTCCGCGAGTCGCGCAGGGACGTTGGTGCCTGCGTTGTTGACGAGGATGTCCAGTCGGGGAAGTTCGCTGAACGCCCGCTCAAGTTGATCGTCTTTCAGGAGGTCGCATACGACAGGCGTGCACGCGCCACCGTTTCGATGGATGCGGGCAGCGACTTCATCCAGTTCTCGCGCATCCTTGCTGAGCAGATAGACGTGCGCGCCGGATTGTGCGAGCAAAGAAGCGATGTCCGCGCCAAGGCCACGCCCCGCGCCAGTCACGACAGCGCTCTTCCCTTCAAGGTTAAAAAGTTCGTTAGACATATGTCCCTTCAGTATTTCAATTTCGATTGATCGCTTGCTTCGCGACTCGGGCGTTAGTTCGGTCAGCCTTCCTGCGTCGTGCTGGCTGGAATCAGGGTCGACGCTGACGGCGCTCTGCGCTCCTGAACGACCCTCGCGAAAAGGGCGCAGACGAGCGTGATGCCTGCCGCGATCATCGCGAAGATAGCCACAGGGGTGTAGTCGCCGTACTTTGCGAGCAGCGCCGTGGCGATCAGCGGCGTGGGCGCGCCGGCGAGCAGTGCACCCAGCTGGAATCCGATCGTCACCCCGCTATAACGGACTTCGGGGCTGAACATTTCGGCGAACCATGCAGCCATTGGCGAGAACACGGCCGCGTGAGCAATCGTGATCACCATGATCTCGGCGAGCAGGATCATCGTCGGATTCCCGGTTCCTACCATGTGAAAGAACGGGAATGGCGCAACGACTGCGACCAGTGCGCCGAAGATCACGATCTGCTTTCGACCAAACTTGTCCGATAACGCACCAAAGAGCGGATTCGTCAGCAGTTCAAGTGCGGCCGCAATCAGGATGGCGACCAGCACCGTCTTTCTCGGCAAGCCGAGATGGCTCGTCATGTAAGTCAGGCCGAAGGTCGTAAATACGTAGTACAGAATATTGTCCGCAAAGCGAAGTCCCGCGGACATCAGGATCGCCCTCGGAAATCTGCGAACCGCCTCGACGATGGGTAGCTTGACGGTCGAGTCGGAGTCGAGCACCTTCTTGAAAGCGGGTGGTTCTTCGATACGAAGGCGGATCACGAGACCAACCGCGACGAGTACCGCGCTGAAGAGGAACGGGATACGCCAGCCCCACGCGAGGAACTCCGTCTCAGGCAGGCGGCTAGCCAGTTCCATCCCGCCTACCGCCATACACAACCCTGCGGGAAGTCCCATCTGAGGGAAGCTGCCATACAGGCCACGGCGATTCGGGTTGGCGTGCTCGACGGCGATCAGAGCGGCCCCTCCCCATTCGCCGCCTACGGCCAACCCTTGCACGATGCGCAGCAGGATCAGGAGCATCGGCGCGGCAAGTCCGATGCTGTTGTACGACGGCACTAGACCGATGAGCGTGGTCGAAACGCCCATTGCCAACAGTGTCGTGACTAGCACGAATTTTCGTCCGACACGGTCGCCAAGGTGACCCGCGACGATGCCGCCGAATGGTCGTGCGATGAACCCGACCGCGAACGTACCGAATGCCAGAAGCGTTCCGGTCAACGGATCGCCACCGGGGAAATACAGCTTGCCAAAAACGAGCGCCGAGGTGATTCCGTAGAGAAAGAAGTCGAACCATTCAATGGCGCTTCCCATGAAACTGGCGATGGCGATCGTCAGCATCTTCGGTGACGAATGCGCTGTCGCAGTCGAGTGTCTAGTATTCAAGCCCGCCTCCTGATGCATAGGAATGCAAAATGTATGAACTTATCGATTGTCCACTTACCGTGCCGTCGATCACGCGTAGGGTGGATCAGGCAACTGCTGGCCGCCGCGAATGATGAACTTGGGGTTGTATTCGAGCAGGCCCGTTTCGATACGGTCTTCCGGGACGCCCGCATAGTCGCTGAAAATGGCGCTCACTTTTCTGACCAGCGTGAGCTTCGCGTCGTCCGATCGACCCGCGCGAATATTGCACATGATGAGCGTGTCGCCGCCCGGTTCTCCGCCCACGTAACTGCTTTCGGACGCAAGATCGTTGAAGACCACGCTGATGATTTCGAGCGGCGACTTGATGGTCTCGTTCACGGCGATGGTGATCGCTTTGGCGATCTTGCGCTTGACGTCGACGTCCAGTCCGGCGCGCGTGTTGCAAACGATGATGGGCATTTCCGGTAACTCCTTCGAAGCTAGTTGGGGAATAAATCTTTGAACGGCGCCGATAGTCTGTTGCATATGCATCTATATGGGCGCAGCGTGTCCAAGGAAAGCCGATGCACTCGGCAATCGATGTTTGCCGCGCCGGACCGTTCTGACGGTGCTGACCTAAACAGATGCATCTACAACCGATGTATATGCAACAGTCTAGTAAGAATCGATACCTCTTCAACCTAGTGAGAACCCGTACCGGCCTCTTTCTCCGGAAAGCCTGTGCCGTCTCTCGTCAGGAAGTGCTACGATAGTTGCATATACACTGATCACTCTTTAAAAGGGATCGTCGATGTTCACCGAATGCTATTGCACCCAGTTCAGGCGCTCCGCGAATGCCCTGACGAGCATTTACGACGAGGCTTTGCGCCCGGTGGGCCTGAAAATCACCCAGCACACCCTGCTTCGCGGCCTCGATCGACTTGGCTCGGCAACCTATAACGAGATTGCAGCCGAGTTGTCGCTCGACAAGACCACTATCTCGCGCAACATCAAATTACTCATCGATGCCGGATGGGTCGAGGTCTCGAGCGACGACGATGCGCGCTACAAACTGGCGAAGCTCAGCCCCGCCGGCACCCGCGTATTGAAAGAAGCCGAGCCGCACTGGCGCGCGGCGCAGACTCAGGTCGAGAAGGAACTCCGGAAGTACCTCAAGGGGCCGGCCAGGAACGTGCTCCTGGAGGCACTCGAGACGCTGCAGAACGTGGGCGGTGAACGGTAGATTGCTCCGCCGCGTGTCGTCGATATGCATTTTCAAGGTTCCTGGATCTGATGGACCGCGTGCCGCAATTCGTCAGACAGCGACACAGGCCTTCGCGTAACACGGTCGACGTAGGCGTGAACGAAAGTGCCATGCGCGAACGACTGATCGCGGTCGTTTCTGAACAGACTGATCTCGTATGTCACGCTGGTCGTCCCCACTCGGCTGACGCACAATCCGCACGTGACGAGGTCCGGAAAGACGACCTCATCGAAGTACTCGCAGCTCGTGCGCACGACCAGGCCGACCGCCTCGCCGCGAACCGGGTCGAGAAGACCGCGATCGATCAGCCATCCATTGACCGCGGTATCGAACCAGGTGTAATGAACGGCATTGTTCACGTGCCCGTAGATGTCGATGTCTTTCCACTGGGTGTTCACCTGACAAAACCAGTGGAAGTCGCTTCGAGGCCGCGGCCTGGTACGTGTCATGAGCGTCTCCTCAGCGGCAATTACGCGGGAACAGCCGTGCCGTACGGCACATCGCGATTGCCGAAGCGGCGCACACGAATGTTGGCTTGCTCGCCGTGCGCGATCATGCCTTCGATGGCGCAAAGCCGCGAGCAATACGAGCCGATCAGCGCGCTCGCTTCATCCGTCAGCACCTTTTGATATGTGCAGGTCTTGATGAATTTGCCGACCCACAAACCACCGGTGTAACGCGCGGCTTTACCGGTCGGCAGCGTGTGATTCGTGCCGATGACCTTATCGCCATAAGCGACGTTGGTACGGGCGCCGAGGAAGAGCGCGCCGTAGTTCTTCATGTTCTTCAGGAAGTAATCCGGGTCACGCGTCATCACCTGAACGTGCTCGGACGCGATGCGATCGGCCACCGAAACCATCTCTTCAAGCGTGTCCGCCACGATCACTTCGCCATAGTCGCGCCACGAAACCCCTGCCGTGTTCGCGGTCGGCAAAATTTCGAGCAGGCGTTCGACCTCGGCGATGGTGTCTTTCGCCAGTTGCATCGAGTTGGTGAGAAGAACGGCCGGTGTGTTGAAGCCGTGCTCCGCCTGACCCAGAAGGTCGGTCGCGCACAGTTCCGCATCGACGCTGTCGTCGGCGATCACCAGCGTTTCGGAAGGCCCTGCGATCAGGTCGATGCCGATGCGGCCGAACAATTGACGCTTCGCTTCCGCGACGTAGGCATTGCCCGGTCCAACCACCATCGCAACGGGATCGATCGTCTGCGTGCCGAGCGCCATCGCCGCGATCGCCTGAACACCGCCGAACGTGTAGATCTCGTCGGCGCCGCCGAGGTGCATGGCCGCGACCACAGCGGGATTCGGCCTGCCGCCGACCGGCGGCGATGCGGTGATGATGCGCGCAACGCCCGCCACCTTGGCCGTCACGACGCCCATGTGCGCCGATGCAACCAGTGGAAACTTGCCGCCGGGGACGTAACAAGCCACGCTGTCGACCGGCATGTTCTTGTGGCCCAGCACTACGCCCGGCAGCGTTTCGATTTCGACATCACGAATCGACTCGCGTTGTGCCTGAGCGAAGTTGCGCACCTGAGCCTGTGCAAACCTGATGTCGTCGAGCTGGCCCGGCGACAGCGTGCGAACACAGCGCGCAATCTCGTCTTCCGACAGCCGGAAGCTTTCGGGCGACCAGTTGTCGAACTTCGCCGAGAGTTCGGCGACGGCTGCGTCGCCGCGCGATGCAACGTCGCCGAGGATGCCCGTGACCACGTCACGAACCTTGGCGGCGTCTTGCGACGATTCTTCCGCGCTACGACCATGCTTCAAGTATTGGATTGCCATTTGCATTTCCTTTTTGCGGGGTGACCGGGAAGCAGCGTGCGCCGTATGTTTGAAGGCTGGCTGCGTTGATGAAAATGTAGCGCAAATTTTTATGCAAATTTTGCGCAAATGCTCGATACTTTCCCTAGATGGCCCATTTCAAGCGGAAATGGGGCATCGCAATCACAACGCATCAATGCAAATTTATGCAAACGAAACCTCGTACAGGCATCCGCGCAAAGGCGTCGAAGGTCCGGCTCGAAGATGTTGCCGAGCGCCTTGGCATATCGGTGTCCACGGTGTCACGGTCTTTGGCCGGTCATCCCGCCATCAGTAGCGAGACCCGTGGCGCCGTGCAGGCAGTTGCGGCTGAATTGGGCTACCGAATGCCGTCACAGGGACGATCCACGCGCAAGTCGGCGACGAAGCTGATCGGGGTGGTCGTCGGCGCGCTGCACAACCGGTTCATGACCTTGTTGCTGACGCATCTTCATGACGCCCTGCAGGAGTTCGACTATCAGATCACCTTGATGATCGACTCGATGAACGACGCGGACAATCTGCTGGCATTTCGACCTTTGATTGACGGCTATCTCGATGGGATGATCTTTGCAACCGCGACGCTCGACTCACCCGTGGTGGCGGAGATGCAAAGACGCGGCATTCCGCTGGTGCTCGTCGTCCGGTCCGTGGACGATGTGAAGGTCGACACGGTCGAGGTGGACAACGTTCACGCCGGCGCCCTCGCGGTCGAGCATCTGTATCAGCTGGGGCATCGACGGATCGGGCTGGTCATGGGCTCGCAAAACACGTCGACCAGCAGAGACCGCGTCAAAGGGGCCTTGCAGTCGCTCGCAGGCGCGGGCATATCGCCGACATCGGTGCCGTTGATCTATTGCGATTACACCAGCGAGGCGGGATACTCCAGCGCCATCGCGATGCTGAGCGAGGAAAACCGAGTGACGGGCATCGTCGCCGGAAACGACACGATCGCACTCGGTGTGCTCGAAGCGGCCAAAAGGCAGAGCATCGCGGTGCCTCAACAACTCTCGATCATCGGCTTCGACGACATGCCCCTTGCCGGATCGCCGCTGGTCGGGTTGACGTCGATCCGACAGCCCGTCGAAGCCATGGCGCGCACCGCCGCACGCAGACTCGTCGAGCGCATTCGAGCCGGAGGGATGGGCGCACCGGTGCACGATGTCCTGCCCATCCAACTGGTTCGTCGCGATACAACGGGGCCGATGAGCTGAAAGAATCACGCGGAACGTCGGTATCAGCTTGAGAGCGGTATCAACGACGCAATCCAGTCCGTTCACGTGGCGCCCCGGCTCAAACGTCAGCGATTGTGCGCATTCAACTTCGCCACCAGCACGTCACCGAATTCCGGCGCTGACATCGGCTGCTGGCCCGTGATCAGCTCACGGTCGACGATCACGTTGCTATGCCAGTTCGCGACCGTATCGACATGCGCGCCCGCTTCCGCAAGCGCATTCACCGGATAGAACTGCACATTGCCGCCGAGTCCGTTCGGGCCTTCGAGTTGCTGTTCCTCGCCCGTGGAGAAAACGGTCAGGCGATAACCCGCATACGGCCAGCCCGCCGCAAACGAATTCGCCTTGCCGTCATTGGCGATCATCGATGCGATGAAGGCGTCCGGATCGTGGAGCGTCGACAGCAGCACGATCGGCCCGTGACAGATGATTCCGGTCGGACGCCCACTGTCATGGAAGCCGACGAGAATCTTGCCGAGATTGCGGTCTCTGAGCAGATCCACCATCGGCGCGTGGCCACCGGGAATGAACAGGCCGACATATCCGCCCGTTCCCTCCGCGACCACCGAGGCAAGCGTCTTCGGATGCTTCAGCTGAGCGATGCCTTGCGCGTACTTGAGTGCATCCGCGCGCGCCGTGTAATCGCCGCCAAAAAACATTTTGTTGTTCGAGTTGGCGTCCATCACCGGCATGTCGCCTTTCGGATTCGCGATGACCGGCTCGTATCCCGCCTCGACGAGCTTTCGATACGGCACGACGAACTCGTTCAGGTAGTAGCCCGTTTCATAGTGCTTGCCATCGCGCAGTTCGAGTTCATGCGCGCTCGACATCACGACAAGCACCTTGCCGCGTGACTGTGCCGACGCGCTCGCCGGCAACGCAAAGGCAGTGGCCATCGCGAGCGCGGCCGCGCCGATTTTAAGGATGTTCATGATGGTTCTCTTTAGACGCAGGGTTACTCGACATTCGACGCATAACGCGGCGCAGCCTTGGCATTCGCGAACCGGGGCGTCAGCGCGCGGCGGTCCGCTTCCCACTTCGTCCATTGGTCGCCGTCATGCAGCGTCGGGATGGTCACCAGTTCGCCCTGATCGAGACCGGCGAGCGCGGCATCCACGAGGTCGTCGGCCGTCATCGTGCTCGCCGCTTCCTTTTGCTTCGCGTAACCCGCCACGTCCCAGAACTCCGTTGCCGTCGCGGCCGGCAGCACGGTCTGCACGCGCACGCCCTTGCCTGCGAGGTCGCGCTGCAGCGCATGGCCGAAGCTCAGCACATAGGACTTCGACGCGCTATAGACCCCGTTCAGCAGTTCGACCGCAATGCCGACCACCGAGCTGATGTTGATGATGGTGCCCGCACCCTTCGCGACGAACGCGGGCGCGGCTGCATAGGTGAGGCGTGTCAGCGCCGTGATGTTCAGATCGATCATCGATTCCATGGCGTCGACATCGCCGTCGAGCACCGACGCAACCGAACCGACGCCCGCGTTGTTCACCAGCATCGTGATGCGCGAGTCTTCGCGAAGCAGGGTTTCGATTTTCGCGAGCGCGGCCTTGTCGTTGAGATCCGCGGCGACGGTCTCGATCGAGCGGCCCGTCTCTCTCGTGAGGCGGTCTGCGAGCGCATTCAGCCGGGACTGGTTGCGCGCCACCAGAATCAGGTCGAAGCCGCGACGGGCGAGGCGGTCCGCGTAGATGGCGCCGATGCCGGCCGATGCGCCCGTAACCAGTGCAAAACCTTTCGTAGAAGCAGTCATGATCGTTCCTTTGAGTGGGTTGAGCCAACAGGGTGCTGGTTCATGGAGCGAATTCTGACCTCGACTGTCTTCGACCTCAATGCCATATATGCAATGATTCAGGCCATCGATTTGCCGTTGCGCCTGTCTCTTTTGTGCTAACTTCAACGAATCAGGCCATCGAACAGCGAACATCATGCATACCGTCGGACTGCTCGTTTATCCGAATTTCCAGTCGCTCGCGCTGGCCGTGGCGAGCGTCTTCGAATACGCCAACCTTCTGCGCGACGAGACGTCGTACCAGTTCAGCATCGTGTCCGAGCACGGTGGCCCGATCGCGTCGTCGCAGGGGTTTTCGGTTCATAGCGAACCGCTGGCCGAAGAGGGTTACGACACGCTCATCGTCGCGGGCGACAACGAATGCCGCCTGCCTTCGGCAGCGCTTGTCGAATACCTTCGGCAGGCACCGCGCCATTCACGGCGCATCGCTTCGATCTGCACGGGAGCGTTCGTTCTGGCCGCCGCGGGCCTGCTGGAAGGCAAGCGAGCAACGACGCACTGGTTCCACGCGCGTGCCTTCCAGACGCAGTATCCGAACATCCGGCTCGAAGAAGACCGCATCTACGTGGTCGACGATCAGATGTGGACGTCAGCGGGGATGAGCGCGGGCGTGGACCTCGCGCTCGCGATCGTCGAAAGCGATTTCGGGCTGGAGACTTCGCGCATGGTCGCGCGCAAGCTCGTGCTGTATCAGCGACGCGGCGGCGGCCAGTCGCAGTTCTCGGCGCTGCTCGAGATGGGAGCACGCTCGGACCGCGTACAGATGGCGCTCACCTACGCGAGTGAAAATCTGGCGAGCGATTTGTCGGTCGAGCGGCTGGCCGAAGCGGCACGGCTCAGCCCGCGCCAGTTCAGCCGGGTATTTCGTGAGGAAACGGGTCAATCGCCCGCCAAGGCAGTCGAGCGGCTACGCGTCGAGGCCGCCCGCCTGATGATGCAAACGACGCGGCATCCGATCGAGGTGGTCGCGAGAGAGACGGGCTTCGGTGACCGTGAACGCATGCGTCAGGCGTTCCTGCGTGCGTTCGGTCAGCCGCCGCAAACCATTCAGCGGGCGTCGGGTGTCACGCCGCTTGCGCTTTAGCGTCGCTCGCTTTACTGCTCCCCGGGCGTCCATTCCGGGCTATAGCCACCCAACGCCGGGTGATACATCTCGTCGCCGGAATGCTGGGTGAATTCGACGTTGAGCCGGTCTTCACGCAAGCCGAGAATTTCGATGCAATGCGCGCAAAGCGCCTTGGCCACGTCCATGCGCAGCTCGGGCGGCCTGCCCTTTCGGATGTCCAGCATCATCACCGCGACCGGCGTTGGCTCCTCGCCGGGTTCGGGAATCCGCCAGACGCCTCCCTCGCCCAGTTCTCGAATCGCGACGCTGATGCGCCTGATGTCCACCGACATCATCCGCGCGTAGGTTTCGCTCATCTTCAGCGCCAGGCGCCGCTTGTCTTCCACTGAATAGTGGTCGTTCACGTCCAGTTGCAGGTAGGGCATGGTCGTCACACTCCTCGAAAGCCTCATTTTTCATCGGATGCAGCGCCGTTCCAATGTCGCATGTACAAGGATTTCCGGACACGCGACACGCTCAAAACAGGTGATGAACGCCCGCCAGCACGACCGTTTGCCGGTTCGACGACGATGGCCCGATGCCCAGCGTGTTCGCCACCGCCCCCGATGACGCCTGCTCCACCATTACGTCGGCGTAAAGCTGCGTGAGCTTCGAGAGCGCATAGACGTTGGCGATCGTCACCTGGGTCCAGCGCTCGCCGGCGAATGTCGTGGTCCATGCGCCCACGCCGATCATATACGCGGGCGTCACCTGAAAGTTCGCGCCGCCGTCGATCGTCCGATAGTTGTCCGCCCTGCCGCGTTCCTCGATACGCACCTGCGTGAGCAGCGCGTGCAACTGCACGCGTCCGATCTGAAAGCTTCCGCCGATGCCCGCGTTCCTCACGCTGTCGGCGACGAAGGGGGCGCTTGCCGTGAGACCGATGCCCTCGAAGCTCGTCAGCCCGAGGCCGCCTGCGAGATTCAACGTGCGATCGCGATACTCCGAGTAAGCCGCCGCGAGATTGAGCGGGCCATAGCCATATGTCGCGCCGAAGCTGATGCTGCGCCCTGTCGTGCTGCTCGACTGATTGGTGAACCCGTACATCGCGCCGAGCGTCACGCCCGCGATCGTCCGGCTGCGGAACTTGATCGTGTTCGACAGCTCGACGGGCACCGTATTACCCAGACCGTCGATATTGCCAGGGTGAAACGCGGAGAAATCGCCGAGCGTCTGCGCCGTCGACAACGGTCCGAGCATCTCGAAGTGAAAGTCCGTCTGCCGTCCGAGCGTGACCGTGCCGATGCGGCTCTCGCTCAGTCCGACGTAAGCCTGCCGGTTGAACAGCGTGCCCGCGCTCGACATCGCGCCGCTGATCGTCGAAAAGCCGGATTCCAGCTTGAATACCGTCTTGAGCCCGCCGCCCAGATCCTCGACGCCGGTCAGCCCCCAGCGATCGGCCTGCAGCGTGCCCTGCTGCGCGATGAACGCGCGTCCGCCGCGCAGATTGCTCACGTATCCGACGCCCGCATCCAGACTGCCGTACAGCGTGACGCTGCTTTGCGCATGCACGCCGCACGCGACGAGCAGCATCGACAAGGCGAGCGCATTCCGACTCTTGTTCATAAGGGTCTCTCGATCGATCGAAGGGATGAGCCGGCCGAACGCCGGCGTAGGCTCAGGACGCCAGCGTTTGATAAAGAATCGCCGCGCCCGAGACGATGGCGAACGCCATCACGCTGATGCGCAACACGCGCGCATTGAGCCGCTGATGCACGTGCTGGCTGATCCACGCGCCGATGATCACCGGCGGCACCAGACACAGCGCCGACATGAACTTCGCGCCGGTGATCGTGCCCGTCACGCTCAGCATCGCGAGCGAGAGCGCCTCGCCGATCGCGAAGCACAGCGCGATGGTCGAACGCAGCGCCGGCGCCCGATAGTGCTGGAAAACCATCGCGAGCGCAGGGCCGCCGATGCCCGTCGCGGTTTCGGTGATGCCCGTCACCGCGCCCGCCGCCATCAGCGCATTACGGCCCGGCAGGAAGCTCGGCGCGCACAGCGTCGCGACGGCGGCCGCGATCGTCGATGCACCGATGAACACGTTCAGGTCGTGCGCCGAGATGCGCGAAATGATCCACACGCCCGCCACCGCGCCGGCCGTTCTGCCGACCGTGATCCATAGCGTGCCTTTCGAATCGAGCGCGGGCCGCTCGCGCCAGGCGAGGTAGACGTTCAGGGGCAGCATCAAAATCAGCAGCGACACCGGCAGCAGGCCCGGCTCGATCAGTCCGATCACGGGTGCGCAGATCAGCGCGAAGCCGACGCCGACCGCGCCCTGAATGAACGCGGCGATCGCGACGGTCGATGCGAGAACGATAAAGACAGTGAGACTCACGGGCAGGCTCTCTCAGGCGGTGGGAAGAATCGCGTCCGATGCCGCGTGACGCGCGGCTTCGTGTACACGCGGCGCGCTGTGCACGCGCTGGATAGGCGCGCGCGCGACGACTTCGCTCGCGATTTCGTCGACTTCGCGCAGGAAGGCACGCGCGTCCCAGTCGGTCGGCCAGCCTTGCCAGAGACGCAGCTTGCCGGCGACGAACACGGCTTCGATCTGGCTGCGGTTCGCGAGCCGCACCAGTTCCCATGTGAGGTCCCACGACGGGCGCATCTCGGGCACATCGAGATCGACGAGCAGAAAGTCCGCCGCCTTGCCCGGCGCGATCTGGCCGATGCGCGCGTCGAGACGCAACGCGTCCGCGCCGCCGCGCAACGCGCGATCGAGCCACAGCTCGCCGCCGCCGCACGACGAATCGCCGGTCGCGAGGCCGAAGGCGAAGCGCTGCGCGGTTTCGGCCGCATCCATCAGGCGGAACGCGTCGCTGCGCGTGCCGTCCGTGCCGAGACCGAAACGGATGCCGAGCGCGGCCATCTGCATCGCGGGCGCGACGGCATTGCCCTTCCACGAACTCGCGACCGGGTTGTAGCTCACGGCCGCGCCGGTTCCGGCGAGCAGGTTCAGCTCCGAAGGCGTGACGAGCGTCGCGTGCGCGATCAGCGTCTGCGGCCCCAGCGCGCCCGCGTAATGCAGATGCTCGATCGGCCGCATCTTGCGTCGCACGATGGAACGCTCGACCGCCGCGAGATGCTCGTTCGCATGGGTCTGGAACACCGCGCCCGCGTCGGCGCACAGCGCGGCCGCCGTTTGCAGCATGCCGTCCGAGCCCGCTTCCGGCACCGAGACCGCGAGCGACGGATGCACGAGCGCATGCCCTTCCCAGCGCGCCAGATGCTGCTGCGCGCGCACCACGATCGCGGCGCGCGCGCGGGCATCGATGTCATCGGCGAGATCGTTGCAGATGAGGCCGAGCACGCAACGCACGCCGGCTTCCTGCGTGGCCGCCGCGATCGTCGAGGCATCGCCGGCCGCGCGCGTGCCCGCATCGCAGACGGTCGTGAAGCCGCCGCGCAGCGCTTCGAGCGCGGCGAGCTTCGCGGACAGATACACGAGGTTTTCGTCGAGACAGTTCTCGAGCGGCACCCAGATGCGCCGATAGATCTCCGAAGGCTCGCCGAACGCAAGCGCCTTGCCGAAGGATTGCGTCAGGTGATGATGCGCATCGACGAAGCCCGGCATCACGAGCTTCTCCGGCAACGCAAGCGGGCTCAGATGCGGATGGCGCGCGATGAGTTCATCGGCGGGACCGACCGCCGTGAACGTGCCGTTCGACACGACCACGGCGTGATCGCGCTGCGGGCCGTCGGCGAGCAGCACATAGCCGGGCAGGAGCAGGAATTCGTCGTCGTGCAGACGGGCAGGCGTGAGGGAATCGTTCTTCATGATGGTTCTTCAGTGGCAAGAGCGGTTGTCGTTGACGGCGGCTTCGAGATGCGCGGCGGGATCGGCGGCGCGGCGCTCGCGCCAGTCGAGGTTCAGATGCGCGAACAGCGCGTTGACGAGGACGGCGGTGAGCGCGCCCATCGCGAGGCCGTTGCCCAGCACGATCTGCAAGGCGGCCGGAAAGCGGCTGTACACGCCGGGGACGACGATCGGCAGCACGCCCATCGTGAGCGCCGCGGCGAGCGTGTACATGTTGGCGCGCGAGCGCAGCTCGACCTGGCGCAGCAGGTTGATGCCCATCACGCCGATAATCGAGAACACGATGAGCGCCGTGCCGCCCACCACCGGCGCGGGGATCGCGTTCGCGAGCCGTCCGAGCGGCGCGAGCAACGCGATGACGACGAGCAGCACGCCCGCCGCCGCCGTGACGAAGCGCGAGCGCACGCCCGTCGCCTGCACGATGCCGATGTTCTCGCTGCTCGTGATGATCAGCGACGTGCCGAACAGCCCGCCGAGCACGGACATCAACGCATCGCCGCGAATGGTCTTCGGCACTTCGGTCTGAGGATCGATTTCCTTGCCGACCACTTCCGCGATCGCAACCGTCTGACCCGTGGCTTCGGCCATCGAGATCACGCTGAAGATGATGAGCGGCAGCGCGGCGAGCACGTCGAAGCGCGGCATGCCGAACGGCAGCGGCGTGGGCAGCGTGACGAGCGCGCCGCTCCAGACGTCCGCGAAGCTCATCACCCCGAGCGCCCAAGCGAGCGCCGCGCCCGCGAACAGGCCGAGCAGCACGGCGAGCTGCCCCAGCATCCCCTTGAAGAGCTTCGCGAAGAGCACCGTGAAGCCGACCGTCGCGAGCGCGAGGCCGATGCCGAGCGGGCTGCCGAACTCCGCCGTGCCCGGTGTGCCGACGATCACCACGCCGTAGATGCGGATCAGATTGACGGCGACGAGGATCAGCATCGTGCCGATCACGATGCGCGGAAAAAAGCGCAGGCAGCGCGCGAAGACCGGCAGCAGCAGGAAGTAGAACAGGCCCGTGAGGATGGTCGCGCCCGCGGCGGTCTGGAGATTCGTCTGCTGCGCGATGAGCACGAACAGCACGACCGGCGCCCCGCCCGGCACCATGATGAACGGCAGGCGCGCGCCGAATTTGAGCGGCCCGAACGACTGCAACAGCGTGCCGAGCCCGCAGACGAGAAACGTCGCGCTGATCAGATCGACGGTGAGCGCGGACGAAAGCCCGAGCGCCTTCGCCACCAGAAACACGGCCGTGATCGGCGACGCCGCCACGACGAGGACATGTTGCAGACCAAACAGGACGAGCTTCGCGAGCGGCAGGCGCTCGTCGACTGCGTGAACCGGTGGATGATGGGCCATGACGGTCGACTCCGGTGGACGGTTGATGAATCCAAAATCGATTTGGGATCGCGACAAAAGAAATGGGCGTCTGCCCCAAATCGATTTGTGATCGTAGAATGGTGCTTCATTTTCAGCCTGTCAAGCAGGGGATTTCATCAGGTCGTGCGACGTGTGCTCCGGTTTTTGATCACAGGAATCGATCGCCGGAGGCGCCGTTGTCCCGTGAGAGAATTCCGCATCGAAACGTGAGCAGCGTGAACGAAAAGACCATGCAGAACCCGGCGCCGAACAAGCAGCGGCCCACTATCGCCGATGTGGCGCGCGCCGCGGGCGTCTCGACGACGACCGTCTCGCACGCGCTCAACGACAAGGGTTACGTCGATCCGCACACGCGCGAGCGCGTGAAGGAAGCGGCGCGCGCGCTCGGCTATCGCCCGAGCGTGCGGGCGCAGCGGCTGCGCACGGGCGAGGCCCACACCATCGCGCTGATCTCGTCGATGCCCTTCGAAATCGCGGGCGGCGCATCGAGGCTCGGCTTCCTCATGGAAGTCGCCGCCGTCGCCGCGGCGGCCGCGCTCACGCGCGGGCTCGCGCTCGTGCTGGTGCCGCCGGTGATGGCGGGACGACTGCCGCTCGGGCAACTCGACATCGACGGCGCGATCGTCATCGAGCCCACGACGGACGACGCCAATGTCGCGCATCTGCAGGATCGCGGCCTGCCCGTCGTATGCCTCGGACGCCAGCCGGGCAACGATGCCGTACCGTTCGTCGACATCCACTCGTCGGCGACCACGGAGTTGCTGCTCAATCATCTCCGGGAACAGGGCAGCAAGCGGATCGCGCTGCTCATCGGCGCGCAGCAGCGCAATTCGTACATCGAAGCGCGCGCGAGTTACGAACGCTTCTGCGCGGCGCACGGCATGACGCCGGTGATCGCGATCGCCGACGAATCGGGCGGCGAAGACGCGGGCCGCGATGCGTGCGCTTCGTTGCTGCGCGACCATCCCGAGGTGGACGGCCTCTGCGCGCTCGTCGACGCATTCGCGGTCGGATCGGTTCAGGCGATCGCGCAGGCCGGCAAGCGCGTGCCCGAGGACATCAAGGTCGTCACGCGCTACGACGGCATGCGCGCGCGAAGCTGCCGGCCGCCGCTCACCGCCGTCGATCTGCATCTCGATGACATGGCGCTGCAAGCTGTCGAGTTGCTGTTCGCCCACCTCGGAAGCAAAGAAGGCGCGCGGTCGGTCGTGCCGGCCCTGCCGGAACTCGTGATGCGCGAATCGTCCGGCGTCGCTGACGCGAGGCTCGCCAAATAGCCGCGCGCATCGTCGTCCCTGCATGCTGCTGCTTTGCACAAAAGTTGACTTTCTTCCGCTAAGGACTAACCCCGATGCAAGAAAGTATCAGTCCGCGGTGTTATTTTAAGTGGTGAGATGACACCGAAAGGGCTACTTTTCAGTCATGGCAAGACGCGATGAAACGCGCTGCGCAAAAGCACAAAAAGCCGTGGAGACGATGCATGACAGCAAACCGGGAGACGATGGCGCGCAACGACGACGTCCGTCGCGCCAAAGCGACCGAGCCCGATCTGGAGCTGGTCGCTGTCCCGCGCGATGAGTCGTTCAAAGTGTGGTCGCATGGCTATCCCTATCGCACTGTGCGCTGGCACTTTCATCCCGAGTACGAGATCCATCTCATCACTGCGACCACGGGCAAATACTTCGTCGGCGATCACATCGGCAATTTCGCGCCGGGCAATCTCGTGATGGTTGGATCGAACCTGCCGCACAACTGGGTCAGCAACGTTCCGGGCGGCGATCGCGTCGCCGAACGCTGCCTCGTGCTCCAGTTCGATAGCGGATTCGTCACGCGCGCGACCGAGGCGTTTCCGGAGTTCAGGCGCATAGAGTCGCTCCTCGATTCATCGCGCTGGGGCCTGCTCTTCACACAGGAGACGGGCGCGGCCGCCGAACCGATCATGCGCGAGATGCTCGGCGCGCAAGGCATGCGGCGCATCGGCCTGCTGGCGGCGTTGTTCGAGTTGCTCGCCCAGAGCGAGGAACCGCGAAGGCTCGCGAGCGCCGCCTATCGCGCCGACCCCGACCGTTACGGCGAGACCCGCATCAATCACGTGCTTTCGTTCATCGGGAAGAATCTCTCGCAGGAGTTGCGCGAGACCGAGCTGGCGGAACTCGCCGGACAAAGCGCAAGCGCCTTCTCGCGCTATTTCCGCCGTCATACGGGTGTGCCGTTCGTCCAGTACGTGAACCGGCTGCGCATCAACCTGGCCTGCCAGTTGCTGATGTCGGATGAGTTGAGCGTCACCGATATCTGCTATCAGGTCGGCTTCAATAACCTTTCGAATTTCAATCGCCAGTTCCTGTTGCTCAAGCAGATGTCGCCGACGCGCTGGCGCACCTATCAACGGCTCAACGCCGCGAGCGCGGCTGATTCGATCGAACAGGTCGAGATGCCGGAAATCGCCGGCTAGTGTGCGGCGCAATGGCGGTGTCGGGCATCCGATAACAGACTTCTTGAAAAGGATACCTAAGCTGTTCGAATGCGCATGCGGCAGGCCAACCACGGTAGTACGACATTCAAATCCCAAGAACTCGGAGACATGCAATGAAAAAGCTCTCAACCCAACTGATCAGCGCGGGCGTGCTGAGTCTCGGCCTGTCGTGCAGCCTGCCGGCGCTGGCCGCGCCCAGCGGCACGGTGGCGTTCCTGATGCCCGATCAGGCCTCGACGCGCTACGAGCAACACGACTTTCCCGGCTTCAAGGCCGAAATGGCGAAGCTTTGTCCGGATTGCAAGGTGCTCTATCAGAACGCCAATGCGGCCGTCGCGACGCAGCAGCAGCAGTTCAATTCCGTGATCGCGCAAGGCGCGAAGGTGATCGTCCTCGATCCGGTGGATTCCACGGCTGCCGCGTCGCTCGTCCATATGGCGCAGAGTCAGGGGATCAAGGTCATCGCCTATGACCGGCCCGTGCCGTCGACGCCCGCGGACTATTACGTTTCCTTCGATAACGAAGGCATCGGCAAGGCGATCGCGACGTCGCTCGTCGATCATCTCAAGGCGACGGGCGTCGCGACCAGCAAGGGCGGCGTGCTCGAAGTCAACGGCTCGCCCACGGATGCGGCGGCGGGTCTCATCAAGAAGGGCATTCACACCGGTCTGCAAAGCGGCGGCTACAAGACCCTCGCGGAATACGACACGCCGGAATGGGCGCCGCCCAAGGCCCAGCAATGGGTCAGCGGGCAGATCACGCGCTTCAGCTCGCAGATCGTCGGCGTGGTCGCCGCCAACGACGGCACGGCCGGCGGCACCATCGCGGCCTTCAAGGCGGCAGGCGTCAATCCCGTGCCGCCCGTGACCGGCAACGACGCGACCATCGCCGGCCTGCAGCTCATCATCTCGGGCGACCAG
Source organism: Caballeronia jiangsuensis (assembly GCF_046030135.1). Classification (NCBI taxonomy): domain Bacteria; kingdom Pseudomonadati; phylum Pseudomonadota; class Betaproteobacteria; order Burkholderiales; family Burkholderiaceae; genus Caballeronia; species Caballeronia jiangsuensis. Next base: position 13,548 of record NZ_JAQQDB010000041.1, on the reverse strand, counting down.
TACAACACCATCCTCAAGCCGAGCGAGATCGTCGCGGCGGCGGCGGCGAAGGCAGCGGTCGGCTTTCTCTCGGGACAGGCGCCGAAGGGCGAAACCTCGCTCTTCAACACGCCGACGCAGTTGTTCAAGCCCTCGGTCATCACGGCGCAGAACCTGAAGGCCGAAGTGGTGGACAAGGGCTTCGCGAACGCGAAGGAGCTTTGCACGGACCGTTATGCGGACGGCTGCAAGAAGCTCGGCATCACGCACTGACCGGGACTGATCGCGGCGGAGTCCGGCTGCCTGCGGGCTCCGCCGCACCGAAGAGGAACATCATGAATGCAATCCCCACTCCACACGCCGGGCGCGGCGAGCTGGTACTGAGCCTGCGCGGCGTCTCGAAGCATTTCGGCGCGGTGTCGGCGCTCACCGACATCGAGCTCGACGTCCACGCCGGCGAAGTCGTCGCACTGGTCGGCGACAACGGCGCGGGCAAATCGACGCTCGTCAAGATCCTCGCGGGCGTGCATCAGCCGAGCGCAGGCACGATCACCTTCGGCGGCAAGGAAGTCACGCTGTCGGATCCGGGCACGGCGCTCGACCTGGGTATCGCGACGGTCTTTCAGGACCTCGCCTTGTGCGAGAACCTGGATGTCGTCGCCAACATCTATCTCGGGCGCGAGCTCGCCCCCATGCGTCTCGACGAAGTGTCGATGGAAGTGGGCGCCTGGACGCTCTTGAACGAACTCTCGGCGCGCATTCCGAGCGTGCGCGACGTCGTCGCCTCGCTCTCGGGCGGACAGCGCCAGACGGTCGCGATCGCGCGTTCGCTGCTGCTCGACCCGAAGCTCATCATGCTCGACGAGCCGACGGCCGCGCTCGGCGTCGCGCAGACGGCCGAAGTGCTGAACCTGATCGAGCGCGTCCGCGATCGCGGCCACGCGGTCATCATGATCAGTCACAACATGGAGGACGTGCGCGCGGTCGCGGACCGCATCGTGGTGCTGCGGCTCGGCCGCAACAACGGCATCTTCTATCCCGATTCGTCGAACGCGGAGCTGGTGGCCGCGATCACCGGCGCGACCGAGAACGCCGTATCGCGCCGCGCCGGACGCCGTCAGGCTCAACAGGACGCATGAAACAGGACATCGGGTAAAGGATCGATCATGAGCAAGCACACTCCGGGCAGCGCGCCGCCCGATACGCAAAGCGCGCCCCAGCCTTCCACCCTGCTCGACCGCAGCGACGTCCGCGTCAAGCACGCGAGCGGCGTCGGTGAAAGCGTCTCCGCGTTCGTCGACCGCGTGCGCTCCGGCGATCTCGGATCGCTGCCGGTCATCGCGGGTCTCATCATCATCTGGACCGTGTTCACGAGTCTGAACCCGGTCTTTCTGTCCGCGAACAATCTCGTGAACCTGTTGTTCGATTGTTCGACGGTCGGCGTCATTTCGCTCGGCATCGTCTGCGTGCTGCTGGTCGGCGAGATCGACCTGTCGGTGGGCTCGATGAGCGGCTTCGCCTCCGCGCTCGTCGGCACGCTGTGGGTCAATGAAGGCTGGCCCGTGCTGCTCGCATGCGTCGCGGCAATCGTGGTGGGCGGCGCGATCGGCGCGCTGTACGCGTTGCTGCTCAACCGGCTCGGCATGCCGAGCTTCGTCTCGACGCTCGCGGGACTGCTCGCGATTCTCGGGATGCAGCTCTACGTGCTGGGCGCGAGCGGCTCCATCAACCTGCCGTATTCCACGACGATGGTGGACTTCGGGCAATTGATGATCATCCCCGCGCTCGTCTCGCATGTGCTGGCCCTGCTGCCCGGCGTGACGATCCTCGTGCTCGGTCTGCGCACACGCGCACGCCGTCAGGCCGCGCGGCTTTCCGCGCCCTCGATGGGCGGTCTGCTGGCACGCGCCGTCGCGATCACCGTGTTTCTGGAGATCGTCGTCGCCTATCTCAACTCGGGGCGCGGCGTGCCGCTGATGTTCGGCGTCTTCCTCGGCCTCACAGTGCTCATGGACTACGCGCTGACACGCACGCGCTGGGGCCGCTCGATGAACGCCGTCGGCGGCAACCGCGAGGCCGCGCGGCGCGCGGGCATCAAGGTCGCGAGCATCTATACGAGCGCGTTCGTGCTGTGCGCGAGTTTCGCCGCGCTCGGCGGCATTCTCACCGCCGCCCGACTCGCATCCGCAAGCCAGCAGGCCGGCACCGGCGACGTCAACCTGAACGCCATCGCGGCGGCGGTGATCGGCGGGACGAGTCTGTTCGGCGGCCGCGGCAACGCGTATTCGGCGGTGCTCGGCATCATCGTGATTCAGTCGATTGCAAGCGGCCTCACGCTGCTGAATCTGTCTTCTTCGTTGCGCTTCATGATCACCGGCGCGGTGCTGGCCATCGCGGTGATCGTCGATTCGCTCGCCCGGCAATCGCGCGTGTCGCACGGTCGCGCGTGATCGGACTCAAACAGGAGAATCGTCAATGTCAGTATCCATCGCGGGAAAAGTGGCCGCCATCACCGGCGCGGCGTCGGGCATCGGCCTGGAGTGCGCGCGCGTCCTGATCGAGGAAGGCGCGAAGGTCGTGCTGATCGATCGCGCGCAGGACCGGCTCGCGGCCTGCTGCGCGGAACTGGGCGCGAACGCGCTGCCCCTGTCCGTGGATTTGCTCAAGCCGTCCGAAGTCTCGGCGATGCTGCCGAAAATTCTCGATCTCGCCGGCGGCCTCGACATCTTTCACGCCAACGCGGGCGCTTATATTGGCGGCGAAATCGTGGACGGCAATCCGGACGAATGGGATCGCATGCTGAACCTGAACATCAACGCCGCGTTCCGCTCGGTGCATGCCGTACTGCCGCATATGGTCGCGCAGAAATCGGGCGATATCGTGTTCACCAGTTCGATCGCGGGCATCGTGCCGGTCGTGTGGGAACCGATCTACACTGCATCCAAGTTCGCCGTGCAGGCGTTCGTGCACACCACGCGGCGTCAGGTCGCGAAGCACGGCGTGCGCGTGGGCGCCGTTGCGCCCGGCCCGGTCGTCACCGCCCTGCTCGACGACTGGCCGAAAGCCAAGATGGAGGAAGCGCTCGCCTCCGGCAGTCTGATGCAGCCGCGCGAGGTCGCCGAAGCCGTGCTCTTCATGCTGACGCGTCCGCGCAACGTGACCATTCGCGATCTCGTGATCCTGCCCAACAGCGTCGATCTGTGAGCACGCATCGGCCGGGCGATGTAGCCTTGCCGTCATGACCCCACTCCAACCACGGACAGAGAGATGAACGCAAGCAACCCGAGCGCCGGCGCACGCCATGTCATCGGCGTCGACGTGGGCACCGGCAGCGCCCGCGCCGGAATTTTCGACCCCGCCGGCAATATGGCCGCGTCGGCGAAAAAGGACATCACGCTGTTCCACGAGAGCGGCGCCATCGTCGAGCAATCGAGCGGGGAAATCTGGAACGCCGTCTGCCATGCCGTGAAGGAAGCGCTCGGGCAGGCGGCGATCGCGCCCGAGTCCGTCGCCGGAATCAGCTTCGACGCAACCTGTTCGCTCGTCGTGCTGGGCGATGGCGGCATGCCGCTGCCCGTGGGACCGTCGGAAGTGGCCGGGCGTGACATCGTGGTCTGGATGGATCATCGCGCGCTCGAACAGGCGGCGCGCATCAACGCGACGGACCACGCGGTGCTGAAGTTCGTCGGCGGCAGAATCTCGCCGGAAATGGAGACGCCGAAGCTCTTGTGGCTTCTGGAAAACCGTCCGCAGACCTTCAACGCCGCGTGGCAGTTCTTCGATCTCAGCGACTTCCTGACATGGCGCGCGTCCGGCGATCTGTCGAGGTCGGTCTGTACCGTGACCTGCAAGTGGACCTATCTCGCGCATGAACGGCGCTGGGACGACGGCTATTTTCGGACCATCGGACTCGGCGCGCTGGCGGACGAGGACTTCGCGCGCATCGGTCAGCAGGTAGTCGAACCGGGCACGCGACTCGGCAACGGGCTTACCGAACGCGCCGCCGCGGAACTCGGGCTGATCGCCGGAACGCCGGTCGGCGCGGGTGTGATCGATGCCCATGCGGGCGGCATCGGCACCGTGGGCGCGCAAGGCAATCCGGAGTCCTGCCTGGCCTATGTGTTCGGCACCTCGTCATGCACGATGACGACGACCGCGGAGCCGGTCTTTGTGCCCGGCGTCTGGGGCCCCTACTTCTCGGCGATGGTGCCGCAGGCATGGCTCAACGAAGGCGGTCAGTCGGTCGCCGGCGCGGCGATCGAACGCCTGCTCGCGATGCATCCCGCCGCCGCCGATGCCGGGAGGCGCGCGCAAGAGCGCGGCGAATCGCTCCCGGGCATGCTGGCCGGGCTCGCGGCCCAGGCGTCCGGAAGCCTGTCCGACGCGGTGAAGCTCGCCGACGGCCTGCACATCGTCCCCGAGTTCCTCGGCAACCGCGCGCCTTTCGCCGACCCGCACGCGCGCGCGGTCATCGCCGGTCTCGGCATGGAAACCGGCCTCGACAGTCTGGTCGCGCTGTATGTCGCCGGCGTGTGCAGCATCGGTTACGGCCTGCGTCAGATCATCGAAGCGCAGGCTCAGGCCGGCGCGCCGATCGAGCGTGTGATGATCAGCGGCGGCGCGGGCCGGCTCGATCTGGTCCGGCAACTGCTCGCCGATGCGACCGGCAAGCCGGTGCTGGCCACGCAGGCCGAGGAGCCCGTGCTGCTCGGTGCTGCGATGCTCGGCGCCGTGGCGGGCGGCCTGTTCGACGACGTTCGCTCCGCGATGAGCGGCATGGCGCGCGTCAAGGAGACCTACTCGCCGGCAAGCGGCGACCTTGCGCAGTTGCACGATGCGCGGTATCGCGCATTCATCCGCTTGCAGGCTTGCGCGCGGGAGATTCGCGAGGGTTAGATCGCGTTCAGGTTCTCGCTTTATTGCCGCGCACGAAATGCAGCCCGAGCCGAGCCGCTATCGAGAGCATCGCAAGGCTGATCGTCACGACGAGCATCGCGCGCTCTGTTCGTGTTGCACGATCGGTGCGCTCGATCAGCAGCTCGGTTTCCGACTGACGCATCTGCGCAATCAGCATCCGAATCCGGTCCATGCGCTCGAGACCGACATCGCTCAGTATCATGTCGCGCGCCTGCGCTGTCCCTTGCTCTTTCAGAACACTCAGCGTCCGTGCGAGTTCGGCGAGCTTGTCTTGCAAGGCGAGGTCCAGTGCATCGACGCGTGCAAGCTGCGCGGGGCTGTCGTGAACCAGTTTCCTGAGCTTCGTCGGCTCCGCTTGCACTTCCCTGATCGCCTGCAAGTACGGCCTCAGATACGCTTCGTTGACCGTGAGAATGTAGCCGCGCTGACCGGTCTCGGCATCGGTCATCAACTGGAGTGTCGTCTCCAGCGTCGACATCACGCGATATGTGTGTTCGATCCAGTCGCGTTGCGCGAGCAGGATGCGGTGATAGCCGTAGGACGTCGCAGCAGCGACGATCACGAGCGCCGTGAGCGGCACGACGCGCCAGTCGAACGACTCGCGAAAACGCCACCGTCCGCGTTCGCGTTCCATCGCCGTTCAGAAGCGCATCACGAGCGCGACACCGGCCACCATCAGCAAGGTGCCGAGCAGGCGCAGCCAGGTGATGGGATGTTCCGCCACGCCGATCAAACCGAAGTGATCGATCGCGACCGACGCGACGAGGTTCGCGCAGATGGTCAGGCCATTGAGCGTGCCGACACCGACTTTCTGCACCAGCGTCAGACCTGCAAATACGGCCACGGCCCCGACGATGCCGCCGAGCGGCGCCCACCATTTCATGCTGCGCAGATCGTCGAGCGTCGGCAGCGGAGTCGGCTGGATGAAGAACAACGCGACGGCGAGAAACGTCACCAGCAAAAACGAAATGCTCGACGCGAGCCACGGATTGACGAGCGAGCCTTTCAGCACGCCGTTGATGGGCGCACCCGCGGCCTGAAGGATGCCGCCCGCGATGATGAACGGAAAGATCCACACCTGGCTCATCGTTCTCCTCCGTTGTTTTCGTTCAATGCGCGATCAGAAGCCGCGCACCCAGCGCCAGCACGAGCGCGGGCAGCATGACGACCACGCCGACCCTGAAGAACTGCATGAAACTCACTTCCTCGCCCTCGCGCCGAATGGACGAGAGCCAGAGAATGGTCGCGAGCGAACCGGTGATCGACAGATTCGGCCCGAGATCCACGCCGATCAGCAACGCGTCGATCACGCGCTCGGGACTGTGCGCCTGCAACGCCGTCGCACTGGCGATGAGCCCGGCCGGCAGGTTGTTGATCGCATTGCTGCCCAAAGCGACGACAACGCCCGACACCGCAGCCGCGAGCGATTGATTCTGTTGCGCCACGCTCGCGAGCACATGCGAAAGCGCCGCGACGACGCCCGTGTGCGCGAGCATCTCCACGAGCACGAACAGGCCCGCGACGAGCGGCAGCACGCTCCACGAAATCTCGCTGACGAGTTCGACCGGCGATTGACGCTCCTTCACGAGCACGACCAGCGCCGTGAGAATGCCGAGGATGGCCGTCGGCAAGCCGAGTTGCATGTCGAGGGCGGAAACGATGAGCAATGCGATCGCCGTCACGCCGATGCCCGCGAGCGTCACCTTCCCGTTCGCGCTCAGCTTGTCGACGGGAAGATCGGAGGCGCAAGCGCCAACAAGCTCGCCGCGTTGCGTCCAGCGCAGCACGAAAAACGTCGCGACGATCGACAGCACCGAGGGCAACGCGAAGCGCGCTACCCATAATCCCAGCGCCGGCGTGTGATTCGCATAGAGCACGAGATTGGCGGGATTCGATATCGGCAACACGAAGCTCGCCGCATTGGCGATGAACGCACACACATACAGAAGCGGCAGCGGCTTCGTCTGCGCCTTTTTCGCCGCGGCGAACACGGCGGGCGTGAGCACAACGGCGGCGGCATCGTTGGAAAGGAAAGTCGTCACCACGACGCCGACGAGATACACCAGCAAGAAGAGCCTGCGTGGCGAACCCTTCGCATGATTCACGGCAAGGACCGCGATCCAGTCGAACAGGCCTTCGCGCCGGCCGAGTTCGGAGAGCAGCATCATGCCGATGAGGAACAGGTACACATCGGTGCCCTTTCCGACCGCCTGCCACGCGAGATTCGCGGGAAGCAGGCCGAGCGCGACGAGCAGCAAGGCGCCCGCGACGGCCCAGATCGCCTCGGGCCATCTGAATGGACGGAGGATGACGCCGGCGGTCGCAGCCAGCCCGATGCCCCAGGACAGAAAAATCGGATTCATGTGGCGATCATGTGGCGAGAGAAGGATCGTTGGCGGAATCGCGGCAACTGCCGCATGCTTTCTTGAGCGATGTGCCGAAAGAGAGCCAGAGCACGAGCGAGCCCGTAGACACGGCGCCCAGCGCGAGAAACGCGGTCACATAGCCGAAATGCTGGGCGAGCGCGCCGCCCAGTGCGGGACTGAGCGCGGCGCCGATGCCCTGCACCGTCATCACCACGCCCTGCCCGACATTGACGCGCCCGGTGCCTTGCAGCAAACGCACCACGAGCGCGGGAACAGCCACGCTTTGCAGCCCCGCGCCGATGCCGTCGAGCGCCTGCACGGGCCATACGCCCCATGCGTTGATGAACATCGCCGCGACCAGACCGCGCAACGGCAGCGCAAGGAACGTGATCAGAATCACGCCCCAGTAGCCGGTGCGCCGGATCAGCCGGTTCGCGAAGAACGCCGCAGCGACCATCACGAGTTGCGCGACGACGATCGTCTGCGCGGTGAAGGCGCTCGGATCGCCCTGATGCGCGGCGACCACGGCGAGGCCATAGAGCGGCAGCATCGCCGCATTGCCGAGGTGGAACATCGCGAGCGCGGCGGCGAGCAACAGCAGCGGCCTGCACGTGAGCAACATGCGAAAGCCGCTCGCGTGCTCATGCTCCGAAGACGACGACGTTGGCGACGAGGCGGCGAGGCCGCGCGCGCTGTCGTGATCGATCGAATCCGCGCGGATCAGCAGCGTCGATAGAACCGTCAGCGCGCCGAACACGCCCACGAGTGCGAACACCGCGCCGAATCCGAAGCGCCAGCCGAGCCATCCCGAAAGCGCCGCGCCCACGACATTGCCCGCGTGATTGGCCACCTGATTGCGCGCGAACTGCCGGTCGAAGCCGCGCTCGCGCACGATGCCGAGCGTCACGCCCGCGACCGCCGGACCGAGCGCGGCGCCGGTCACCGCCGTGAGAATCTGCGAGGCGGCGACCATCCAGAAGTCGTGCGATACCCACAGCACGAGCGATGCGAGCGTCGTCATGACGCCCGCCGTCACGATGAGGCCGCGCTTGTGATGCGTCGCATCGACGAGCGCGCCCGCCGGGGAAGTCGCGAGCATGCCGGCGATGCCGCCGAGCGTCATCACGGTGCCGATCGATGCCGGATGCCAGCCCTGCGCCTGCAAAAAGACGCCGAGGAAAGGGCCGATGCCCGCCTGCACATCGGCCATGAAAAAGCTCAGTCCTTCGAGCGCATAGAGAGGGTTCATGGGCTGCTCACCAGGGACGTCCGTTCTTGTTGGGCCGGCTCGGCATGTCGCTCTCCAGAGTTGCACGCCCGTGTTGCGTCAGGCGGCGACCGGCGCGTCGATCAGTTCGGCGATCTCATCCACTTCGATCGTCCGCCCGTGGCGGTTGCGGATGCCGTGCCCCCACGCCTGAACGTGCGCGCCCGGCGCGAGATACGCCGTCAGTTCGGCTGCGGCATGCGGGGGCATCCGCAACGACGTGCCATCGTCGAGCAGCGCGCCGCGCAGTTCGCCCTTCGGCCCGAAGAGCGACAGCACCACTTCGCCGCTCGCTTCCATCGGCTTGCGTTCGACGTGCGGCTTGTGATGTTTCTCGCCATCGTGATGCGGGCCTTCGTCGAGAATGACCTTGCCGTTCTTAGGCACAAGCGAGACCGCCGCGATCATGTCCGCGCCGCGCGGCTTCACGCCCCGCACGCGAACCTCGTCGCCCACCGCGACCTGCCGCGCGATCTGTCGCGACAGATGAGGCGGAAAGTGAACCTGCAGCGCCTGTCGCGCGCCGAGCACGATTCCATCGATTTCGCCGTGCGGGTTCAGCAGAAAGCGCGTCACCTTGCCGCGCGTTTCGGGAAGGCTTTCAGGGTCGATCCAATGCATGTCGTTGATCCTCGTTTGATGATGATGAAAGCGCGTCGGTCATCGACGCGCTCATGGGTTCGGCGGCGCGCGGTCATAGAGCCGGGTCAGGTTGCCCGGCGCACCGAACGACGTCGCCTGAAGCGCGGTGCCGTACTGGTTGCGCGTGCCGTAGCCTTGCGCCGATACCCGCGCGCCCGTCTGCACGAGCCGGGGGAATTGCTGGGCGACGGGAGGCGTGAGTTTGATGACGGTGCCATCCGCGAGAATCACGCCGTCAGGCTCGCCGCGCGGAGCGGTGGTGACGTGCGCCACCTGTCCCTGCGCGCTCAGGCGCGACAGACCCGCGCCGCGCAACTCTCGCGGCAACGGCTGCGCGCCCGGCAGCGGTGGCTGATCGGTGAGTTGCTGGCCGCTTCTCGCATCGGTGATGCGTTGCGCCTTGAGATTGCTGCCCGCATCGCGCCATCCTTCGATCTGCACGCTGTCGCCCGGATGTATCGCCGACGTGAGCTGTGCGCTCATGTGCGGCGGGAAATGAACGAGAGTGCCGTCGCCGGTCAGGAAGCCGTCGACATCGCCATCGGGGTTGATGAGAAAACGCGACACCGTGGCTTGCGTCGTGACCGCCGTTCCTTGGTCCGCGAGCGGCGCGGGACCGGGGCCGGGCGGCGGCGGCACAGGCGCGGCTCCGGGCGGCGGCGGTGGTGGCATACCCGCTGCCGCGACGGGCGGCGCAGGCGCAACGGGCGGCTGGGTCTGGGCGACGCAACCCGCGCTGACCGCCAGCAGCGCGGTGAGACTCATCGCGCTTGCGATGCGGGCGGTGTTGCGGCGGCTTGCCTTGGTCGATGTCGATTGCATGATTCACTCCTTCGCTTGACGTGGAGTGATCTGCAAGGGCTATGCCATCCAACGAAAGCCCACTGCTCAAAGGGCTCGGCGCGGCGAAGCGCGCGGCGGTGTCGGGGAACCGGACGCCGGGTGTCCGATCTCTTGACACTCAACTGTCGGAGCCGGCCATCCCGAGGTTCGCCAGCCGCGTATAGAGCGATTGACGGCTGATGCCGAGCCTGCGCGCCGCCTCGGCGCGATTGCCGTCGGTGAGCGCGAGCGCGCGGACGATCAGCGCGCGTTCGAGCTGCGCGAGTGCGTCGTTGAGTGGAAGCTCGGCGAGGCTGGCAGGGATCGCGTCATTGGGACTCGCGGTCGTGTTGAAGAGGAAGGCGAAGTCCTCGCGCGTGAGCAGCGCGCCCGGCGCGAGCGCGCTCGCCCGTTCCATCGCGTTCGCCAGTTCACGCACGTTGCCGGGCCAGCAGAACGTGACGAGCATGCGCTGCGCATCGGCGGAGAGCCGCTTGTGAGCCGCATCGGGCGATGCCGCGAGCGTCGCCAGGAAATGCTCCGCGAGCGGCAGGATATCCGCCACCCGCTCACGCAGGGGCGGCAAGTGCAGCGGGATCACGTTCAACCGATACAACAGATCCTGCCGGAAGGTTCCCGCGGCGACCATCGCCGGCAGATCGCGATGGGTCGCCGCCACGACGCGCACATCGACCGCGACGGGCCGGTTCGTACCGAGCGGCGTGACCTGCCGTTCCTGAAGCACGCGCAGCAGCTTGGCCTGCATCGCGAGCGGCATGTCGCCGACTTCATCGAGAAAGAGCGTGCCGCCGTGCGCTTCCTCGAAGCGCCCTCGCCGCTCCGCGTGCGCGCCGGTGAACGCGCCCTTGCCATGCCCGAAAAGCTCGCTTTCGAGCAGGTCATCCGGAATCGCCGCGCAGTTCACCGCCACGAACGGCCCGCCCGCCCGCGCCGAAGCGCGATGCAGCACATGCGCCGCCACTTCCTTGCCGGTGCCCGTCTCGCCGGTGATGAGGACCGTCGAGTGCGTGCCCGCCGCGCGGCCCAGACGCTTTTGCACATCGCGCATGGCATCGCTCACGCCGAGCAGTTGCGGCTCGCGCGACGGCGTTTCGTCCGCGAAGGCAGGCGTCGCGGCGACGGGCGCATCGGGATGCGCCGCGAGCATGCGTGCGAGCAGCACCGCGATCTCGTCGCGGCCGACGGGTTTGGTGAGATGCTCGAACGCGCCGAGCCGCATCGCGCCGATGGTGTTGTCGCTCGTCGCATGCGCAGTCAGCATCACGACCGGCACATGTTGCAGGCCCGCGATGCCGCGCAGCGATTCGAGCACGGCGAGACCGTCCGCGCCCGGTAAACGAAAGTCGAGAAAGACGCAGTCCGGCGCGCAGCGCTCGCGCAAGTGCTCCAGCGCCGCTTCGCCCGAGCGCGCTTCGAGCGTCGTGTGACCGAGGTCCTGTATGGTTTCGACGAGGCCTTCGCGAAAGGCGTCGTCGTCGTCGATGATCAGTATGGTCGCCATGGCACCTCGATCACGAAGCATGTCACGTTCGAATCCTCCGCGAGGTAAGCGCGTCCGCCATGCGCTGCCGCGATCTCGCGCACGACGGCGAGGCCGAGGCCGGAGCCATCGGGGCGGCCCGTCACGAACGGCTCGAAAATGCGCTCGCGCTCGGCCGCGCTCACGCCGGGACCATCGTCGGTCACTTCCAGCCTGAGCCGTTCGCCCCCGGTCCATTGTGCGCCCTTCGCGCGCACCGTCACGTGGCCGCCCGGCGGCGCATGGCGCAGCGCGTTCACGATCAGGTTGTCGAGCGCGCGCGCCATTTGCGCCGGATCGAAGACGGGCTGCGTCGCGCCGGTTTCGATCTCCGCGCGCAACGATATCGCGCGGCTCTCGGCGCCCGCTTCATGCGTATGAACGATGTCGCCGAGCCACGCGTGCAGATCGACGGCGCGCGCGTTCACGGTCACCGGCTGCGTGAGCGCGAGCAGACTGGTCACCTGCGCCTCGATGCGTCCCACCTGCTCGATGATCGTTCGCAGCGCGGCTTCGCGGCGCGCACCGTCGCCGGCGAGCGCGTTTTCTGCCTTCAGACGCATGGCGCCCGCGGGGTTGCGGATCTCGTGCGCGATCTGCGCCGCCATCTTGCCCAGCGCGCCGAATCGCTCGGCCTGCGCCAGTTGCGTGCTCAGCGCGTTCGCCTCGCGCTTGAGGCGCGCGGCGCGCTCGACATAGCGATTGAGCGCATCGACGATCTGGTCCAGATCGCGCTCGCCGAGCCGTTCGAGCCGCCGGCCCTGCTCGAATCCGCCATCGGGCGCGAGCGCCTGTTCCAGCCGCGTGAGGTTGCGCCGCCAGCGCCTGAGCGCGACGGCCAGAAACAAGGCCAGCACGACGATGATCGCGAGCACGCCCGCCAGGATGGTCGCAGCGCGCTCGCCGTACGGTCCGAGCGGCGGCCGCGCGCGCGTAAGCATCCACGCCAGCAGGCCTGCGTGGCGCGGCACGGGACAGGCGACCGCGACCACGGCATCCGCGCCGCTCGATACGACATCGACCTGCATCTGGCCAGCGCCGCCCGCTTTCCTGAGCGTGCGCAGAATGAGCGGCGTCTCGGCCTCGGGGACATCGCGCTTCACGCCGCTGCCTTCGTAGGTGGGAAACGCATAGGCCAGAAAGCCGTTGGGCGCGCCGGCCGTCGTCTTGTCGTTCCAGAAGCCGCCTTCGATGCCATCGGTGCGGATCAGCACGAGATCGAGCACCGCGTGCATGAGATCGATGTTGGTTTCGCCGGGGCGCTGCATCGACAGGTCGTAGCGCGATGCGACCGCCGTGCACGCCGCTGCCGCCTGTTGCTTCGCGGTCGTGACACGCTCGCCGAGCGCTGACGAGAGGATGAGCCACACGGCCGCAGTGAGCAGCCCACACAGGATGGCGACGAGAATCCAGAGCGCGAAGAGCTGGGTGGAGAACGACGGTCGCGGCATGAAGAGTCTCTGCGCCAATTGAGTTGGTGCGAATTGAAGCAAGTCTCTCGCCACGGTCCGTTACGTCGCCGCCTGCTAGCGCCAGGCCTGCGTGAACTCGCTGACCACGCGCGCGAGATGCGCCTGCATCGCTCCGCGCGCGGCGCTCGCATCGCGCGCCATGATGGCCGAAAAGATGCGCTGATGGTCGTCCTGCGAAGCCTCGCGCAACGCGGGCGTGTGGAAGTGCTCCTCGATCTTTTTCCACAACGGATCGGCGCGGGAGTTGTCCCATATCGCGGTCACGACCGAGTGGAGCACTTCGTTTCCCGTCGCCCGTGCAATCGCCAGATGGAAATCACGGTCGGCAGCTTCGTTGGCAGCCTTGTCGTGCATGTTTTCACGCATCGCGCGCAACGCGGCGAAGAGCCGGTCGAGGTCCGCATCCTTGCGTTCGATAGCGGCGAGCGCCGCGATCCCGCTTTCGATCACCGCCCGGGCGCGCAGCGTCTCGATCGGGCCCAGCCCGCGCGGCATCCTGAACGTCACGGAGCGCGCCTCCGGTGCTTCGGCCACATAGATGCC
>NZ_JAQQDB010000040.1:0-71936 GCF_046030135.1 Caballeronia jiangsuensis | reverse complement strand
CGTGACGGACGGAAGCTCGAGCAATCGGCCGTATGCGCTGAGCGGCACGCTCTACGATCTCGATCACATCTCCGTGCTGCGCGGTCCGCAAGGCACGCTGTACGGGCGCAACGCGGTGGGCGGCATCGTCGATATCGTGACTGCGAAGCCTTCGAGGGCATTCGAGGGCCGCGCATCGGTCGATGTCGGCAACTACGCCGCGCGCAATCTGGAAGCGATGGTGAACGTCCCTGTTAACTACGTGCTCCAGTTTCGCGTGGCCGCGATCTCGCGCCGGCATGACGGCTACGTGAACAGCGCGCCGCAGGCCGACGGCGACGACGAGGACACGCGCTCGGGGCGTCTGTCCGTCGCGTTCGAACCGGCTTCGCATCTGCGCATGCTGTTCACTGCGCAGCAGACGACATTGAAGGGCGTCGGGCCGGTTTCGCTCGACATTCCCTATCTCTACGACGCGAACGGCAATCTCTCGCACGACAAGCCGCCCTTCCCCGTCGATCCGCACACCTTCACCTATGCGACCGCACAATCGCAGAGCATCGAAGATACGGTCGCGCGCTGGAGCATCGCGTACGACTTCCGGGGCGTCGAACTCAGCTACACGGGCAGCTACGACAACCTCACCTGGCGTCATGCCGCCGACAGCAGCCCGAGCTTCGCCGACCCGGTTTCGTATCGCCAGAACGAGTTTCCGAAGACGCAGACGCACGAAGTGCGCGTGAGTTCGCTGGGCGATGGAAGATGGTCGTGGCAGGCGGGCGTGTCGTACTTCCACGAGTCTTCGTCGCTGTACAGCGCGAACGAGTCGCCGTTCGATGGCGGCGTCTTTCTGCCCACGCTCGCGTTCGCCTACGGCATTCGCACGACCTCGACGGCGGCGTATGGCCAGTCGTCATACTGGGTGACCGACAAGATCAGGCTGACCGCCGGCATGCGCGTCACGCACGATGAAAAGAGCCGCGCTGGCGAGTACTTCTTCGCGAACTCGAGCGAGCCGCCATTCGACTATACGCACGTGCCGCAAAACGACTCGGGCTCCTGGTCGAAGCCGACCGTCCACCTCGCGGCCGAGTACGCGCCGACCTCGGCGTTGATGAACTACGTGCGCTACGACACCGGCTACAAGTCGGGCGGCTTCTCATCGTCGGGATCATATGCGCCGGAGACGTTGAGAGGCATCGAGATCGGCACGAAGTCGATGTGGAACGCGCAGCGCGTGCAGATCAACGCGAGCGTGTTCGACTACGACTACTCGGGCCAGCAGATCGCCCAGCTCGTTCCCTTCGCCGACGGGCGCGTGGGCACGAAGATCGTCAATGCTGGACGCACGCGTATCTACGGAGCCGATGCGGATATTCGCGCGCTGATCGATCCAGTCGGGCTCGTGACGTTGTCGGTGGCCTGGCTGCACGCGCGCTTCACCGATTTCGCCGTCGATGACGGCAGCGGCCAGAACGTGCAGCTGGCCGGCAACGCGCCGCCGCAAAGCCCAGTTTTCACCATCGGGTTCGGGCTCGAACATGCGTGGACCACGGACGCAGGAAAGGTCATCGGCCGCGTGAACGCGAAGTTTCAAACGGGCCAGCACTTCACGATCTACAACTATGGCGACGATTATCAGAAGCCGTATCTGACCGCTGACCTGTCGGCAACCTGGATACCGAACCGCAAGAACGTCGAGCTGATGGCGTATGTGCGCAACGTGACCAACCAGCGCATCTTCACGGCCGCCGAGGAATACACGTTCGACGACTCGTATCGCTACGCGTTCGCGGCGCCGCGTACATTCGGCGTAAAGGCCACATATTACTGGTGATCGTCGAAGGACTTCTCGACCGAAGGCCGTCCGAGAAGCATCGGGCTCATGGACCGTTCTTGCGCCCGTGACACTGCTCGATGCCAAAACTTGAAAGTCCGTTTTCCGTGACGAAGCAATTTTTGAACGAAGCGCACGTCGGCCATCCGGCGACGTGTGGCGATGAACAGCACTCCTGTCCCACGGACCGTGTGGCGCAAAATCCATAGCTGCGCTAGTCGCACGGACCCCACGCGCATCGGCGTGTGGCTCACATTCAGTTCGGTCTTGACTGAAACTCGGCCTTTGCCGTCATTCGACGAGGCTCGATCGGACGTCAGCAATACGGCGGGTTGCTGACCGTGATGCGGTCGCACAGCGGGATTGCCACTTCCTGAATCCGCCAACTCACAGTTCCGACCCATTGCAGGACCCGCATAGAACCACATGTATGACCCTCCCAACACGAATATTTTTCGCCATCCGCCCTCAAGTTTTCAGATTTGCTGACGTCAACCGTGATGGGCAACCATGGCATCGACTCATGCCAGGTCTACATAAATCAAAAAGCGTGAAATTCAAAACATGCAAGCAACTGCCGTGAACACACCGAAGAAACGCCGTTGGGGCCCGTTTCTTCTCTACTTCATGCTGCCCTCGCTCGTGAGCAAGATGATCTATCCGAGCCGCGACGCTGCATTGATGTGGGATTTAATCCTGGTCGCCTACGGCGCCGCGCTCGTCGTCTGGGCTGAGAGATTCCCCTACCTACGTGACCTGCCTTCGGTGAAGGGTTGGAAAATCTGGGGCGGCATCGTCCTTATTGGGAACACCGCGCTTATCGGCTATCTCCTGACCCAACCGTCCCCGCCAAGCGGACCTTGGCAACAGTTCGCTAAATGGTCTGATGGCACAGGCTTGGAATCGCAGTTGTTCATCGATCCCGAGACCGTTGAAACCAACAATGACGGTCGACGCACTGCATGGGTGAAGATGGAATACAACAGCACTTATCAAGCCACCAGTGGCACATACATTCGCTCGATCGTCTTGAAGGTTCTCGTTGACTGCCAGCAGCAAAGCGTGGGAACACTCTATGAGGACGATTTCACGAATGAAGGTCTGAGGGGAGCCGTGACCCATAGCGTTCAGAATAAGCCCGAAGAAGCCCAGATGCGTGTCATGAATAACGAGACCTTTTACCTCTGGAACCAGAATATCTGCCAACGGACATAGCCTCTTGACGACTTGCCAGTACCACCAACCAATCGTGAATAGACCAATGTTTGCACGTATTGCAGGAAGCCTTTCTCTTAGCCCTCGCGTTTGTCTCCAACAGTCAAGCGGGAGACCTGGATGATGTCCGAGCTGCCTAAAGTCACATCCAGCGGCAACAAGCATCTGCCCAAGCTCTACAGGACAAGTCCGATGCATTAGAAGCCAAGTCGCAGGACATCACAAGCGCAAATCTTCATCGCTTTCTACAAGCAAGCAAAGAAGGCGGGGGTGGGTTTTTCGAAGGTTGATGTTCCGACCACAGTCACGCAATCCACTGATGGCTTGATGACGACCCAGACAATCGCCCAATATGACGGTGGGCTTGTTGTAATCCGAATATGCGGATAGAGACGATATTTCCGATTGCATGCCCGAAGACTACACGCACAGACCATAGGATGATTGATACACAGATAACGATGAAGTCCGCTGCATGCGACCTAGGCTGATAGAAGGTCGCTTCCGCGTTGCGAGCGGCCACTCAGGCAAGTTTAAAATGACCGCTCTTGCCGGAGCCCCTGCCTCACAACGAATGATGGCGCCTCGCCCATAGCCGACATTGACGCTGGTTGCCTTCAAAGTCGGCAGGCTAGCGGGTAGCCGACGTTGCCGGCGTCGAGCAGCAGGACTGCAACTGATCGGATCAGGGAACGAATGTCGGTTGATGAACTGCAGAGGCCGCTTTCTCGCGGTCCTCGCCGACGCGTCGTCGGCCATATTTGCCGTTCGGGTGCGGTCATCCTTCAGATGGCATGAATCGGATTGACGACCTTCATCGTTCGCCGGGCAACGTCATCTTTCTCTATTAGCGAATATGCCCTGAAAACCTATTGTCGTCTCTGACGAACGAATCGATGAATGCCTCGAGGCGTCTCCGATGCTTAAGGAGAAGCAACTTCGCGCTCCCTTCCGGACAGGGAGCGCGGGCGGCCTAAGGCGTCTCTACGCGATAAACTAACAGCGACGAAATTGACCAATGAGTTTCGAAGCGGTTCAGCGTAGGGATAACAGCAATAGACACAGACTATGGAAATTCCAATTGCATTTTTAATTTTTGATTAACAAACCTTCGGGCCGGATACCATGTCCTCAAAGTCTGACCGTGACAATCGCAGCAATCAACTCAACCCGAACAACGATGCTTACTGGAGTTCCAGGCAGGGCAGCACAGGCTCGGATGACGACGACGACTTTGCCCCTTACCGAGATGCGTCTGCTTCCCACATCGTTCTTGAGCCGCAATCGTTCTACGGCACGTGCTTTATGGCGATCGTATCCTTCGAGGGTAAAACGCGGCATGTCCGGTTCGAGATCAGATCGGATAGGTGGCGCGAATTTGACGTGGCGGAAAGCGTCTGGGACGCGCAACTGAGGTGGATGGCGGAGGAGTCGGTGCTCGGTGTTGCTTATGCTCGCATTGCGGGATCTAGCAGAGACCGCAAGTATCACAATTTTATCTGGAACAGTCCCAAAATCGAGAAAAGCCGCTTGCAACAGGAGAGGGCTCGGTTGATCGACGCGATAGCTCGATTGACTCTCGAGCAGGAACGCCTGTCGTCAGTAGAGGACCCCATACATCGGGCAATGATATCGACGACGCACCATTGCACCCTCATCGAAACGAACAGCTTGCGCAATAAGATTGCGCAAGCGGAGGCATGGTACTCGACAATTAATGACGTGGCCAATAAGTTCGAGAGGGCATTTGAATGGGACGATCACGCTGGTAGCGAAGACCTCGGGGTACTGACCGAGTACGTCGCATATGATGCACCAAACCCATACCGTGGTTAACGCAAGATGGGCTTTAAGCATCTAGTATGCAAATGAGCTAGGTTGCTTGTTCGTCAGTTTGTCCGATTAAAGGGGATGGCCGCTGGAGACGCGCGCTGGAATCTGCGCATTCCCCCGACTTGGCGTCGTCGTTTGGTTGTCTCGATTAGTGGCTTACATCGGCGTGCGTTCGCGAAAAAAAATGCGCTCGATCCGATCATCAACTGCTCGCCGTTACCTTTACCTGGACATCGGAAACATGATGGTCGGCGAAGCATCCGCCTGCTATTGGCAGTCGGATGGCCGTTTGCTGGGTGAAGAGCCGCCAACTGAGTGTCCGGTCGACACGACGAGCGAAAGGCCCTTCATGGCAGCGCCCTTCCGGACGGCGAACACAAGGACCTCTGCGTTTGCAGACGCTGGGACGGGGCGGGATCTATGCCAACAACATGCTGGATTGCCGACGGGGCACGGGGCACGGGGCACGGGAACGACAGCTTCACTTCACGAACGAAGTAACACTCCCGGCGCGAGCCACCAGTCGGACTCGCGTCATTGGAAGGATCGCTTGCGATGTACAGCTGCTCCGCAGCCGTCGTATTGCTCGACGAATAGTTGGTCGTATCAACGGCTCTGCGAATGCGTAGGGCACCGATCCCCGACGCGTAATCAAGAACAGTCAAAGGAAAAACTTGCCTGACGGATTCAAAGTGTATTAGACTCAGCGCGTCAGTCTCATAAGGGACTTACGTGGTGCCAGTGCGATTGAGTCGACTGGTTTCCGCCGTCGTCCTTTTTAGAGGCGAGCGGGTTTCGAACTTTCTCGAAACTTTCCTGATACCAGGAGTCGCTCATGACCTCATCAATCGCGCGATACCGTGCTCGCGCTTTCAAACGTCAATCCGGTCTTTGCTTCTATTGTGGTTGCCCAATGTGGGACCGCTGCGCAGACCCGTTCATTGACCGATATAGACTTTCCCGCCGTCAGGCGCTGCAGTTGCAATGCACGGCCGAACATCTACATGCCCAGATTGACGGAGGGGAGAATTGCCCGCAGAACATCGTTGCAGCCTGTCGAACTTGCAATGCACGGCGACACTATCGGAAAGCGATAAGAAATTCGAACGAGCACCGAGCGCATGTTCAGCGTTGCGTGAGTCGAGGAAAGTGGCACGCCAAATGGGTCTTCGACTATTTGGCCTTAACCACAGTATGCCAACAAGCGGCAGAGGCGAAAACTCCGACGGCCTGAACGTCGGCTGAAGTTAAGGCCTGCCCGCGCGCGTTATCGCACGCCTTCGACGCCGCGGACATTAGCACGCGTCGAATCAACCTCGAGATCACTCGTCGAGTCGGAGCCAATCTGCGATGTCCCAAATATGGAAGCGCGAGACATGCAAATGGCGGAGTCTGAACGCCAGCCGAAGTTCGAAACTGGCTAAGCCCAGGCTGGCGGCCGACTCGAGCACTTCGGCCTTAGCCGACATTGAGGCTGGTTGCGTCTAACGTCAGGTGCGGGGCAGATTGCCGGCCTTGGCGGAGTCGCACGACGGGGGTGCGATTGCGTGCCAGCGGATTCACACGCCCCGGAGCCGACGTTCGAGGTCTTCTTTCGAATATCTGCCGATCGCGGGCCGAATCAACCGGTCGACGCAGCAGCGGTCGTTAGCGACGCAGCGGTGAAAGGTCTCGACATGACCGATCAGAGCAGAGTCTGGTGTTGCGTGCGCAGCACGGTAAGCGTGTGCTCCACGTCATTCTGAAAATCTGCTGGCCACGCGGGACTTTGAACATCCAAGGATTCAATGCCCTTGTCTTTCCAAAATCGGTGTAGCTCTTCGAAGCTGGCCTCGTGCCGGAAAATTCGGCGAAGCTGTCTGACAGCCGCCCGTCTTCAAGTAGATGCATTTTGGTCCGGATGAGCATGCGAATCTGTGCATTGATAGGGATGAAGTAGCGTTCGATGAAATACCGCCAAAAGCGATCATCCTCAGGCGAGAAGCGATGAAAATCGATACCACCCCTGTCGTTGCATAACAACTTTCGCGCTGCGATATCAAAGGTTGCACCCGAATCCTCAATAAGCCCAAGAAGCGGTCCGTATAATTCGGAGATCTGCCGTTCTATATGCCCGCGCTTCCCGTTCTCGCGGCGTGCAGACAAGTCCCTGCGCGCGGCAAGGTCGTGCGCTACGAACCATCCAACAATGAAAACGAGCGCCGAGACCAGAGTAGCCATAGTTGAAGATTGTCCTCGAAGATGTGATGAGTGAGTCAGCAAACAATTGGCGCGGATGCTGGCAGAGCTGCTTAAACGGCTCATGAACGTGAAGACGCTGCACGAGCAACGCGGTGGTTCGCAACGGCTGCCGGCCAGAGCGCAAAATATTGACACCGGTCGAGCTGGGTCTCCGTGAGAGTGCCGACGGAACGCGATCAGTCAGGTTCGAGGTTATAAACTAATTCGTCGATCGTCCCGCCGTACGTGATGAAGTCCCTCCGTGCCGAGCACCTTGAAGGAACAGATCGTCAGGGTGAGGCTGGCTCCCGACAGAGCGATTACCGCTTTTCCCGTATCCTCGCTCATGATGGATGATGCTAGTTTCCGACTTCGACGATCAGATCTTCAGCTGAAACCTCCGCCGCCTTTGCTTTCTCGCATCGACTCCACGTACATCAGCTTCGGAAAGAACGCACTGTTGGTGTGGGCAATGAAACGGGCGCGGGCGGCTTGCTCGGACGGCGGTCGATCATACTCGGGCGATTGCCGCGTCGACGCAGAAAAACGTCTTCAACTAAGCCCGCAGTCAGTGCGAACGGCAAAATCGAGTTCAAGGAAATGGCGAGCGCCACCGCCAAACTCGCGCGCACCGCAATGCAATCGTCGGGCCGACCGGTCACGCCGCTCGCCGACAGCGCCAGCGATTTCCCGCAAAACCAGCGGGTGCCGTGCTGGACGCGAGCGGTGACGTTGGGCGGCGGCGATGCGCTCGTTTTGATCTAATCTTTAGATATTCCATGGAGCCGCATGCGGCTCCATGTGCTCAACTGTTATCTCTGCAAGATCCATGGACGAGTGCCATTGAAAACAAGTTTTCGTCCGTTCAAAGCGAAACGAATTTCGACCGCCATGCATATCACACTGACATCGTCTGCCCTTCGAGTTTCGCAGGCACCTGCGGTCTGATGCATGTGTCGGCATCGCAATGAACCGCGTACAGCAAGCCAAGCGGATTGTTGTGGTTGCGCAGAAACGACTTGCGCAGATCAAGGAAGGTCCGGCCCAGTGCAGCGCCACCCAGGAACTTGTCAAAGAACGCGGCGGCCCATTCCGTGGCGAAGAGCGCGGGCATCTTGCATTCGGTTCCGATCACCCCCCTCGCACCCTTGCTCATGAAATATGGTGCGAAGCCATCATAAAACGCAGGCGACATCGTGGCGGATTCGCACGCGTTGATGAACACGAGCGGGCTGCCGGCAAGCCGCACATCGGTTCCTGCGTTGAGAACAATGTCGTTCAGTGTGCGCGCCGCGTCCGTCAACTCAATACTCGACGCGGACGGCCCACCGCTCTGCGTAAGTCCGCGCGAATCGGCGTGGCAATAAAAGTAAAGAACCTGCTCCGGCGTGGATGGATTATTCAGCGTGCGCATCAGCGTCTGCCACGAAGTATGCTCGCTCACTCGCACTCGCTCGCCGTGGAGACCTTTCCAGAAATCGCGCTGCTGGCCGACGAACGGCCTGCGCATCTGAGTGTCGATTTTGTCATTGAAGTTCACCCCGACATGCAAAACCGGATCGTTGCTGACAATGGTGCTGTCGAAGGTGGTCATCGGCTGCTGCAACGGAATCTGCTCGATGATGTGCCGCATGCCGAGGAAATTGGACCAGTCGAGCACGGCGTCGTCGGCGGCGCTTCCCAGATAAAGCATGCCCCACGGCAGCGGCATGCTCTCCGCGATGATCTGCAGCTTGAGCGGCGGCCCATCGGGCGCGGTGCCGAGCCTGCGCAACAGCCGCGCCACGGCCCTCGAGTCCTCACCGGCGCCCGGCCCTTCGAACACCGTCCGAAGCAGGCTCGCGCCCGCCCGCGCCATGATGCGCAACGCGTCCTCGGACGGCTTCGACTTTATATCGATGCTCGCCTGAAACGGGTATTGCCCGCTATCGTCCTGATACGTGACGACCTGCATGAGGCTCTCGCGCGCGTTCGTGACCGCGTCGTCGAGCAGCGCGGCCGAAACCGGCAAGCGCGCGCGCATCGCGACCGGCCCGCACACCACGCATTCGTATCCGCCGGTCCCCGGTGAAATCAGCAGGAGCAGATCCCGAGGCTGGAGGATTCTGCTGTCCGACAGCACCCGACCGCGCGTGCTCGTTGCCGTTGCTTCGCGCGGTTGACCAACGACAATGGTCAAGTCAAGCCGTTGAACGAAATTGCCGTCCTTCGAAAAAATCGCGCTCAGGAGACATGGACCGTCATGTCTCGGCGCAATCTCGAAGCGCGCCTTCGTGCGCGAGCGACCGGTTCGCGTCAAGCGGATCGTTCCCATCGGCCCGCCGATCTCGAAGTCGCTGCTCTCGAGTTGCACGCGGAGCGCTATCTCTTCGACGCCTTGAGGAAAGAGGGCACGCTCATCTGCCAAAAGCACCTCCGAAGCCATGCCTTGCTGCGTCACATCGACATTCAGCGCCAGGACATAGAACGTGCCCGCACAAAGCGGCTCCGCGGGATCGATGTCCTCCAGATCGGCGTTGATGTAACGCACAGGCGATTTGGGCGCCGCCGCCTCGCCCGTCCCGAGATTCGCCGGACCGGGCACGGATCCGGAAACCGTCGCTTCCAGGACAGCCGCTCCGCCGGGCTCGGCTGGCTCGCCGCCTTGAGGCACCGGTGACGAGCCGCCACCGAGCAGGCCGGGTATCGGTTCTTCGGGCGCGAACACCACGCCGCCACGCCGCGCGAACTTCCTGGGCGCGGCGGAAGCAGGCACCGACGGCGGCGCCACCGAACCGCCACGCGTTGACGATCGGCTCAGCAAGCCGGGAACGGCCTCGGGCGGCGCAGCGGCCAGCACGGCGTCCCAGAAGAGATGCGCCACTTCGGGATGCGCAATATCGCTATGCGCGCCGGATGCGCCATCGCCGTTGCAGATCACACTGCTCGCATCGACGTTGTAAATCGTCCCGCTTTTAAAGGCGTACGCGTTCAGCGACTTCATGATCTTGAGATCGACCGCGTCGCTCGCACCCTGGATGCCGAACGCGCCGATGCCGCCGTACTCGGGATAGTCGGGCTCGCCGAGCACCAGTTGCCGCTTGAGCCGTGCGCCGAGCGGATAGAAACGCCCGACGGCGGTATCGAAGCTGGAACGCGTCGTGACGATCGGCCCGCTGACCAGCCCGCGCTGGACGATGCGTCGAAAATAGCCAGTCTTGCCAGACGCATACGGAATGGCCGATGCATACGCCCAGAGCGACAGCGCGCCCTGCACGAGGAACAGCGTGTCCACCGGCCGCCTGAGCGCGCTCGGCGCATCGCTGCCGGGTCCGGCCACCATCGCCGATACGACGATCGAGCCGAAGCTGTGGCCCATCAGATGAATGCGAGCCTCGGGCGCGGCGACCTGAAGCGCGATCAGCAATGAATGCGCGCCGGTCTCGCCGAACGTGCGCGCTCGGTCCTTCATCTTCCAGAACGACAGTTGCCGCAGCGGCGACAGCGCGAAGTTGCGCAGCCCGAGCACGCCCGGCGCGGGCGCATCGTCCTCGCCCGGCCCGGCCGCCTGCTCTGCGATGACCCGGGCGTCGAACATGTCCTGATCCGCACCCGGCCGTCCGCTCAGGTTGCCCGCCTGTATTCCCGATGCGGCGAAGAGCCGGGCGTACGCATCGTCGATCTCGGGCGGCAGTTCGGCGCGGATAGCCGTCTGCGCGTAACCGAGAATCTGCTGCACCGCCTCCCCCACCTGCTGCGCGCGTTCCCGCGGTAATCCGTTCGCGAGCTGCCGGACGATCTCACCGGCATCTTCGTTCCTTGCCGGGTTCGGCGCGGGCGTCGCGCCCAGCAGTCCCGGAGCAGCATTCGGCGCCGCGTCCTCCATGCCCCAAGGCAAGCTCGGCCAATGAAGCCCGACGATCAACGGCGCGAAGCCGGGGCGTACCGCCCGCATGCGTTCGATGTCGCCGGCCGAATCCGCCATCACCCCGATCCATCGATCGTACTGTTCGATCGAAGCCGGAATGTCGCCTTTCCAGCCGTGACTCGTGATGAAGATGTCGGTCACCGGCCGCGTGCCGTCCGTCAGCCGATGCAGGATGGCCTCGCTCAGTCGGCCGCCGTCGATATCGGTGCGTTCATTGCCGTCTTCATCGAACAGGATGAGGTAGTACTCCAGACCATGAATGTTGCGAACGGGCATGTCGGTCTCCCTGATGTTTCGCCGCCGGGCCGCTCATGCACGCACGGCAGCATTCCATGAAACAGCCAAAGCATGCGGGCGACCTCGCGGATGCGAGCTGATCGACGCGCGACGGCGAGCGGCGATCGGCCAGCATGTCCGACGCTCGCGTCCATCCGGTAGCCCGGTGATCAATCGCGCAAGACGGCCACCGCCGACGCCCATTGAAGCAATTGCGTCTGAATCGGTTTTTCGTCTCTGCACGCATCGCGAAAGGACTCGGCGAGCGAACTGCCCCGCTTGAAGTACGCGTGGTAGAAGCGCTCGAAGAATTCGGCACACTCTGCGTCATCGACCTCCCAGCGGAAACCGACGATGCCCTCCGCGCCGCCTCTCATGGTCTCGGTCGCCGTCACGACGGACGCGCTTCCACACGACGCCAGCACCATGAACTTGCAATTGCCTTCGTTGAGCCACTGGGCCACGTCGCGGATCGGCACGGCTTGCGCGAAGCCCGGCTCGTCCGGCAGAACGAGGAAAGGACTGTCCTTGACGCCCCGCAGGGCTATTGAGTGACCCGCGAAATGGAAGATATCGAAGCGGCCGTATTTCAGACGCTTTTTCAGCTCGTCGCGCAACCTGACTCCCACGGAAGGGGACGTTCCGATGCCGAGTTCGATCAGGGAGGAGATACGACGCGCGCCGCCTTCCTCTCCGCACTCGCGCAAGGTCGTCCGTTCCCTCTCGATATTTGTCAGATAATTGAGGGTGACCTTTCGAAGTTCATGATCAGCGTCGAGCCGAAGCATTACCGTGTTATCGACATCGCATGCCATAAACAATGTCCGATAGTTCTGTTGAGCCTCGAATTCCGATGGGCGCCCGCTGCCGCGCAGCGCCCGCTGGCCGAGATTGAGGCGTCGCGCCATCGGTACGCGCGGGCAAAAACACCAGTTCGCATCCTGATCGGGGTCGTCGTTCATGAATTCGAACGGAAGATTGAACATTTGGCTGTGCTCGGTCGAACCCACCTTGATCTCGAAACGAAGATCCATCTTTTCCTGCACGGGCGAAGGCCCGGGCATGTCTCTCCCTCCGAACGCCCTGATGATTCCGGGTCCGACCGTCTTCCTGATGAGCAGGTCGTACAGCCTGTTGCCCGCATCGATGAAGATCATGTCCGCGTTGTCCAGCGACACAGTTCCGCCATCGTCGGGATAGAACCTTTCGATCCGCTTGAGCACGGATTCGATGGCCTTCGGCGTGCCGTAGTCGATCGCCGTCGTCGAGGCGATCTTGTAGTTTCCTCGCAGCACGACGTAACGGGCCGCCTCATTGCCTACCGAAATGGTGTAGCGCATGGCACTCCGCGGCGGCATGACCGCGAGACCGGCAAGCGCCTCGGCGAAATCTCCGCTTCCCTCGGGGTCGTCGGGATCATCGGATCCCATCAGCCATAGACCGGTTAGGGGCCGGCCCACCGCCAGGCGTTGAATATCCTCGGCGGGAGCCGGGGACGCGATCAGCACGGGCACGGCCGGATGATCGATCTCGAGCTCATCGAGAAAACCGGTCAGCGTGAGGCCCCGGTTCTCGGCCTGCAGATCGCGGTTTATGGAGACCTGCGGGTCGAGTAAGACCAGCGCTGCCTCGCAGCCCGTCTGCGCCTTCTTCCGGAACCAGTCTCTCGCCTCCTCGATGGACGCCAGCTCTTCGATCTCCAGATCAACGAACGTTGCCGAATCCGGAAAGCTATCCTGGAGGTAGTGCAATTCCTCGACGCGCTGGCGAATCAATTCGACATTCACCGGGCGGTTGGTCAGCAGCAGTATGACCCGCGAATGTTTTGGCGTTTCATTGTCCATTTGAGTCGTCCCCCTCACGACGCGGAAGCATGATCTTGAAACTCGTCAACGGGCGGGAGAAATCACCATCCCGAATGTCGCGTGGTTCGGTCGTCAAAGTGCCGTGATGCGCGCCGACGACAGCGCGAATGCTGCCCATGGCGAGTCGCGCGCTGTCCCGCGCGGCGTCGAACACGAACTGAAGCGGATCGGCTTCCCTGCTCTGTGCTACCGCACCGGGCCGCAACGCGTTCGATGGACGGGCAAAGTACATCTTGAGACGCACGGCCGGCGGCCAATGCTGCGGCGGCAGTCTGAGGCGCAGCGAAAGTCGGATCAGCGTGTCGTCGATGGGACGGGTCAGTAGGAGATAGCCGAGTATCGAGCGGATCACGAACGCGAGCCGCTCCTCGTCGCCCTCGACGATGAACGGGCCCTCGTCGGAGAAGCGCTGCAGCACGCGCTGATCGCGCTCGGGCAGCGTCGCGACGATGCCGTCGAGGCAAGCGCGCAGATCCACCGGCGCGTCATTGCGCATCGGCTTGTCGCGCACCGGGTCCGCCTCGACGAGGCGCTCGTACGTGATATCGGCCTTGCAGAGCTCCGCTGACAGCCGCTTGCACAGGTCCTTGAATTGAGCGGTGTTGCTGTCGACGGAGCTTCGCGCGTCGGGTCCGGATTGTCTTGCCAGCTGGCGGAACAGCGACGACGCGAGCGAGATGGGCGCACGCGCCTGTTGCGCGACTTCCGCGACGACTTCGCGGAGATAGCGCATGTCTCTGCTCCAGGCGAGAGTGCTCAGGTCGGTGAAAAACCAGATGGCCGTGTCGAAGGCGTCATTCAGCGTGACGCGCGTCGCCATCACGAGCCGCTTTGAGCCGTCCGTCGCCACCAGTTCGATGCGCCGGTTCGATGTGCTCACGCCGACGCCGCCCGTCAGGACGATTCGCGCGTGCTCGTTGGATCCGTAATCCCAGATCGGCTTGGGATCGCCGCGCTGAACGTTCTCCAGGCCAAGCATGTCGGAGGCGGCGGGGTTGTTTTCGAGGATCACGCCGTCCATGCCGACCAGCACGGTGCCGCGCTCGCTTTCGCGCATCAGCCGCGCGTTGGTTTCGGTATGAAGTCGTTCCTGCAAGGAATGCTGAATGTCCGTCCGCAGCTCCAGGAGCGAGTCGCTGTCGGGCCCGAGAAACGCCTTCAGCTTCTTCGACTCGATCAGGAAGATCCAGCGGGGGCGATTGCTCAGTTCGATCGTAAAGGTCATGACCGACTTCACCCACGACCGCGTTCGTCGATATCCGCACTGGTCGACGCCCGATTCCCCGACGCCGTTCACGACAGCCACGCCTTCCCCGGAATCCAGCGTGGCGCCCAGAATGCCTTCCTTTAGCGGGACATGCGCTTCGGGGACGCGATCGTCGCCATTCCGTGGCGCATGCGCGATGCAGATGAAGCTCCCGGCAAGCCTGTCCACCCGATAGAGCGCGACCAGGTCCCACTTGAGCCGGGACTGCATCTCCTCGACAACCCTCTTCGCCCCCTTCAGCGGATCCTTGAATCGGTTCACGATCTGCTTGATGTCCGCTCTGAATAGGTGTCCCTCCTGCTTCAGTTGCTCCTCGCAGCGCAGCAGGATCGACTCGAGACCCAGGTCGCTCAGCGTCTCGTAGTCGGACCATTTATACCGTTGACACGCCGTGGAGCAGAGGGACAGAGCGGAGGTCGCGCCATTCGGCCCGTTCACGATGAGTGTGACGGACGACTCGATTCTGGCGCCGCGGTACGCATTGACCACTTCGTTTTTTGCCAGCGACGGATGCTTGATCAACGCCTCGGATATGCTTCCGCTGATGAAGTCTTTCTGCTCGATCATGTTCTGGACCAGACCCGCGTCCAGCGGCAACCATCGTTCCGGCCAGACGACTTTCTCCTTGCCGTACAGCGCAACGGCCTTGAACAGCTTGCAATTGTCGGCGTATATGCCGAAGATGGCGTGATCGAAAGGGATAAGCGGCTGAATCTTCTCGAGTATTGCGCCGAGACGGCAGCGCCAGTCCTGATTGAGCTGATCCAGTGCAATCGTCGCGATTTCGCCGCGAACCTGCCGCGTGAGCGACGACTCGATCACGACCACCGCGCCGAACGCATGCCCGAACAGCGTCAGATCGGGGGTGAACACCAGCAATGCTTCGCATAACGAGGCGCCCGGACGCCGCGGAAGCAGCACGCGGAGCGTCTTGTGTGTCCCGTTCGAGACGCATTCGGCGAGCGTTTCCCTGATAGGCGCGCCGAGATCGGCGGGAAAGAAGGCTTCGAGCGCTTGTCCGGTCACGTCGCCCGGTTCCCGTCCGAATATCTTCTGCGCTTCTTCGTTGGCGTAGCGCACGATGCCGTCGACGCTCACGCGCATGACGGTGTAGGGCGTCCTGGAGAAGCGCACGGTTTCCGCCCTGCGCAGAGCGGTGCAATCGGTGACGATCGCCACCTTCCGATCCGTATCGCGCACCCGATAGACCACGCGCACTACGGCGGGCAACTGCTCCCGGAACTTGCTTTCCCAGATGCCGCATACGCCGGGCGCGTCGGCGTGCTCGTCGGCCAGCGCCGCTGGATCGATGCCGAACGCGTCCGCCAGCGTGCTCCCGACGAGTCCGGGCGAAAGCGCGTTCAGCGCCTCGTTCGCCTCGATGACCACACCCTGCCCATCCACGAACGCACAAGGCAGATCGGAGGCGAGGAGCGCGTTCGCCGTGGCGGCGTCGCAAGTGCGCAACTCGCGCAGCGCGTCAGGAACTTCGTGAGCGATTGTCGACATGATGTTCTCCGCATGGAGCCGAATCGACGTCCGGATAAACCCGCCGGACGGGTCGGACGAAGGGCGCGTCCGCTCGCCTCGAAATGGGCCGATGAAGGGTTGGCGCCTGGACCGCGTTCAACCGGTCATCGAAACGGCTTCCTTCGCGGACGGCGAACGCGTCCGCGCCGGGCGCTGCACGTTGAGGCGCGCATACGGATGTCCCCACACGGAATAGGCGAGCCAGCTGGGATCGCCCGCCTCCTTGGCCGCATTGCGCGCCTGACGAACCGCGGTGACGAGCGGCGCGCCTTCGGCAAGCCTTTGATAAAAGACGCGCGCGAACAGCGATGCCGTCATATCACCGACCGACCACATCGGCGCGACCAGAATCGCTGCATTGCAGGACTTGAGAAAGGTGATGCCAAGGCCGGCCGCGCCGGTCATACCCGCCGCCGGCACGCCTACCTGGCACGCATTCAGAAACACCAGCGGACGGTTTCCCGCGTGTCCCTGAAGGAAGAAGTCGCGCAGATACTCGGGCTTGCCGCCTGGACCGACCGGTTGAAGCAGCAGCCCGCCATCCCACGGCTGGTTCTGATTCGCTTCGCCGTGGCACCCTGCGTGAAAAAGGTCGAAGCGCCCCTTGCCGAACAGCTTGTGCATGCTGGAAGCGGTGGCCTCGAGCGGCCTCGCGTCAAACAATTCCTTGAGTAGCTGCCGGTCTTCGCTCGTTCCCGAGAGCGTGTAAGGCGGCGGATAGTCGGGTATCAGGTAATAGGTCTGTTCACAGTCGATCGTGACGACCGCCGGCGGATAACCGTAGTCGGAGTCCCAGCGCAACAGCCCCAGTTCGGCGAGGAAACATCCGCCCTCGGTGTTGCCGCCCTTCGACGGATCCCGCAGATAAAGCATCTCCCAGGGAATCGACGGCTCCCGTGTATAGACCCTCACGGCGCCGATGCGCTTCTCGGACCATGCTGACCACAATTCCCGGCGCACTTCTATGGGCACGAGCTGATCGCATAAGGCTGCGCCTCTCAGACATAGATTCTGCTGAAAGGTCTCCATGAATTCTCCGATCGCGCCCGGATTCTGCATGCTCGCGTGGTTCGCCTCCGCCCAGAACGCTTCGATATCGTCGTAGATGCTCTTGATATAAGCGGAGCGTACCTGCGTATTCATATCGGTCGACTGGCCGAACAGCATGACCTGCAGGTCGTCGGAGCTGAGGTCGTACTCCAGCCGCACGGTCTGATCGGTGTTTCGGGATGTATCGCGGATCCGTAGGTCGATCAGGCCGCCTTCGTCGTCGCTCAGATTGGCGGTACCCTGCACCGACATCTGCATCATCTCCGCCACGAAGCTCGGGCTGAGCACGATGGTGATGAGCTTGCGCTGCTCCTGGCTCGCGATGATCGAAACCTCGGCCGGCCCCTCGCTCAACCCGCGCACCTTGAATTCAACCATGCGCGGGACACCCGGCTCGGGCGGCGGCACGGACAGCCGCACGTCGCCCTCAATCCGACAATTCTGGCTGGTGGACGCCGTGACGATGATGGGAACCGAATCCTTGACGGCCGCCTCTCCACCGGCGTGCGTCGCGCCGGTCTCGAAGTGCAATTCCTCGCGCGAAATCCGGAAGGACACCGTCACCAGTTCTCCGATCCGGGGCCGAGAAGGCATCTCCGACTCGAAGTGACACGGAAACGACTCCGCCCCCTGCCCCGGCGCTTGCGCCGACGCCTGACGGGACGCGAGGTTCTCGCCTGGCCTGGTCCCATCGGCGGACTGCGCGGCCGATGCCGCCGCGCTTGCCTCCGACTCGTCCTGCTCGTCCAGTTCCTGATCGGCGTCGTCCTGCGGCATCGGCTGGCCTTCGTGTGCTGACTCGCTGCCCGCGCCTTCGGCCATTGGTCGTCTGAACGCTTTCGACCACTCCGCATCGGGGACAAAGCCGATGATTTCGCCGTTCTCCAGCACCACCGTGCGTCCGCTGATCTGGCCTCGAAACCCGTTGCCGTCCACGATAGGATTGCCGATTTCCCAGACGTCATCGAGCTCGGTCACGCTCTTCGATTGCGAGGCCACCTTCGTTTTCGCGGCCTCGTCGCGCCTGAGCGCCGCATTGACGTTTAGCCTGGGATCGGTTTCGGCGCCGAGCGCGCCCACGGCCCGGCGCAACTCGTCCGCGCGCAGCAGGTGATAGTAGACCCGGGTCTTGTTCCGCTGGACCACAACGGTGGCCGCGAGCGGATCGTCGCCGATCAGCGCGGGGACATCGGCGATGGGCGTCTCCCCGTCGATCCGCCTGACTGTGCTCTGGAACTGCGCGAACACGCCGCGCATGTCGAGCAGCCAGTCGCCGAGACGATCGTGCAGGTTCGCCGACGTGAAGTAGATGGTGTGATAGAGCCGGTCCATCGAAGACAGCAACAAGGGCTTGCCAAGCCACGCGTCGTGCAAACCGAACGCGCCCATCGACACGCAGTCGACCACCAGATCGTTCGGCTGGGCGAACACGGGGTCGGCCGCGTAGTACTGCAGGAGATCCTGGAATCCCGGTGAGATCCCCGGCGCCGCGCCCTGCGCGACATCGAACGTGGCGCCGGTCCAGAGGTAGCGCGGCGCTTCTGCGTTGGAGTCGGAGATTTTCGCCTCGTTGAGCGCGCGCACGAAGTCGCCTTGTGTACTCATGGCGGCGAGTCCCGGGACGCGTGATTCATCGATGCCCGTCACGGCGATCTGCTGCACCAGCGCAAAGATGCCGTCGAACGTTTCGGCGCCCAGCGTCGCGCCGGACGTCGAGGCGTCAACCGGTGCCACCAGGCGCGCGCCAGCGAGCGTCAGGTTCGTGTACAGGTTGAGCATGCGCTTCCGGTTTTCCGGGCGCGCGAGTTCGGTCCCACCGTTCGCGCAGCCGACGAAAACGATCTTGCCCGCGCGAAGTCCGGGCAACTTCAGCGGCAGCACGCGCTCGATGAGCGATCGCGCCACGAGACCCCCGCGGCCAAGGACGATCGCGTCGAATACCGCGCCCGGCGCGCAGCCGAGCGCTGCGAGTTCCCTCACGAGACGCTCGGCGTTTTGCAGCGGATTTTGCGTCAGCGTGTGATGGTCGAAGCCCAGCACGAGGTCGTAACGCGCGCGGGCCGCGGCAAGGAGTCCGCGTCCGCCTTCCGTGCTCGCGAGCCCGCCGAAGCTGTCCTTCGTGCTGGAGAACAGGTCGTGCACGAGCAGCAGTATTTTGCCGGGCGGCCGGGCGCGAGCCGGCAAATCTCCGGGGCCCCATTCGGCCGGCTCGAGCGCCGTGAGCGGCACGAGACCTTCGTGACGATCCCCCTCGAACGCGAGCGCGCCATGCATGCGTGATGCCCGGTCGGGAAAGCGCAGCACATACACGCACACGGGCTTGCCGAGCCATTCGGCGATGACCTCCTGAGCGATGCGAAGCGTCCCTGCATCGTCGGCACCGGGACGCCGTATGGGCAAGAGCTCGAACTCGAGCGTTCCGGCATCCGAACCGTTCGCCGTTTCCTGCCCTTTCGGGTAGCGCCAGGTGAACGCGCCTTCCCGCTCCACGAGTACGACGACGTGCCCGTCCAGCGCGGGCACCGTCAGTTTCACGAGATCCACAACGATCGGCGCGCCACCGTGTTCGAGTTCGAGCCGAAACGCGTCGTTGCAGGTAAAACCTGCCGCGAGAAGATCTCGAGCGAGTGGGTGACCGTCGAGCGTAGACGCTAGCCGCCTGAAATCGATGCCGTCGGGAAACGTGATTTCACCGCTACTCGTGCGATGGTTTGCCATTTCACCCTCCTTCTCCGGACATCGCCGCGCAGCTTATCGGACGCACTGATTTCGGCATGTAACTTTAGTCGATGAAATTCGGATACCCAAGGAAAGACGATCACCAGTGCGCGAAATCACACATGACCAGCGACTTTTTCGAAAGCACGTTGCTTGAAGAGAAATCCAGATAAGCAAGCCGCCCCGATACGTCCGTGCGATCTATTAATCGGCTTCATACTTGCGAGTCGGAATTGCTTTTGCGAGGCCCGGCTGTGGTTTGTCGCCGAGCGTCGAATGCTTGGCGAGTTTGTTTTTCTTGCTCCACGCCACGTCTTGCAATCGGCGTCAGCCTTGTTCAAATTGTTTTCGAAAAGCGACGCTCTCTCGGAGATCGTCGGCTCTTCCCGGAACTGGTTCGGATTGTTTCCGGAAGCAACGCCTTTGCTCACTTTATAAGATGAGTAATCCATCAGCCGCTGAATGTTAAGGACGCCATTTCATATGGCTACACCCTGGCCACGGTAACTCCACGGCAAAACCCATCGACGTCTTTCTAATCTAAGACGGTCGAATTTGGCCACGGCTGGGTGAATTACGCAGGCTGGAGTAACCGACCGGTGACCGCCCCCGATCTCGAGGAGATGCTGTTCGAAGCAGAAGGTTCTCCCGAACTCATCAGAGCCGCGACCGAGCAGAGTGAGGGCTTGGGCACCGTCATCCGGTCGCTGGTGGGCCTGGAACGCGAAGCCGCGATGCAGGCGGTCAGGGAGTCCATCAGTGGGACCATCGCCGCGCGGATCAGATCGAATTCATCAACCTTATTGTTGAAGAACTGATGCAGATGGGCTCATGGATGCATCGCGTCTATATAAAAGTCCGTTTGTAGATATGTGTCTTTCCGGGCCCGAGACGATCTGTCGCGCGGATCAGGTCGACCAGTTGATCACGGTGATGGATTTGATCCGTGGCAGAGCCGCCGCATAAAGCCTCTTGTCTCGGTACAACCCTGTTGATGCCTACGAAGCAGGCGTCCTGGGGGATTGCGCATTACAGCAGCGATGCTGGTGCTCGAACCGATCTTCGAAGCGGACCTTCCACCAGAGCAGTACGCCTACCGCCCGGGGCAAAATGTCCAGCAAGCGGCGATCGAGGTGGGGGAACGGCTGCGCCGAGGGCAAACGGATGTCGTTGACGCGGACCTGGCGGACTACTTCGGCAGCATTCCGCATGCCGAACTGACGCTGTCGCTCGCCGACGCATCGTTGATCGGCGTGTGCCGCATCTGATCAGGATGTGGCTGGAATGCCCCGTTGAAGAGACCGATTACCGACGCCGGCAGAAACGGACGACGGAGGCTCGAGATAGTCGGCGCGGGATTCCCAAGGCTCCCTCATTTCACCACTTCTTGCGAATGTTTACATGCTCCGGTTCGTGCTGGCGTGGAAGAAGCTCGGGCTTCAGCGCAGTCTTGGCAGTCGCGTCGTGACCTGCTCGGACAATCCCGTGATCCTGTGCAAGCGAGGCAACGCTGAAGAGGCGCTGCTGAACTTCCGTCAGATCTTCGGCATACTGAAGCCGAGGTCAACGAGGAGAAGACACGAATCTCCAAGGTGCCAGAGAGTGAGTTCGACTTCTTGGGTTTTACGTTTGGGCGGATGTAATCAGCAACGACCGGTCAGGCCCGCAAGAGTCTGAAGCCATCGAAGAAAAGTATCCGGCGCATGGTCGAAAAGATTTATGCAATGACCGCCCTCGGGACGGTATGGCAAGAGACCACGGAGTTGGTGGGCAAGTTGGACCGCATGTTGCGCGGCTGGGCGAATTATGTCCAGGTAGGACGCGTTAGCCGAGCATACGAGCAATCGACAGCTACACCGCGACGCGGTTGCGCCGATGGCTATGCAACAAGTACAAGCTCAGACGTCGCAGGGGCGGGACTTATCCATCCCCGCATCTCTACGGGTACTTCGGTCTCGTACGTATGAGTGCACTTGGGGGCGTAGCCCGGCGTGTGTGAAGGCGTGATGTCTTTCCCGAGAGCCCAGTGCGGGAGATCTGCACGCTGGGTTCGATGAGCGGGATGTGGAAACGGGGTTACGGCGAGGTTATTGGGGCACCGCCAGACGAAAGAGGAAGCAACAAACACACCGAGCCTACAGCTACCGCGCCACATCTCGACTCTACCGAGAATATGAGTTGAGTGATGCCGGCGGTTGCAGTTATGCCGCGCGACGCCGCCAAGGTCAGCAATCCGCCAGGCTGCTGCCGTTAAACGGAAGCAGCCTCGATGTCCGCATAGGCCGAATAAGGTGCTTTGCTTACGTTATGAGCTTCGATAGGTTTTCGCTTAATTCACCGAGAAAGCCATCTGAAGGTAATCGCCGCGCAGATTCTCCGCGGCGATTGCAGAATGCCTTATTGGCTCGGAATCTCGGCTTCCGCCGCAACGCTTTGAGCAGGGCTTTCAACGGGTGCAACACTCTCAACCGCTGCTCGTGACTTGCGGGCCGGACCCGTGCCCATAGAGCGAGCACGTTTTGTCGCCGCGCTCTGAGCGACCTTCGCCGCCGCCGTTGCTTTTTTCGCAGTTGCTCCCTTCTGGGCGACTACACTTTTGCTCGCCGCTGCCCCTTTCTTGGCAGCAACTCGTTTCTTCGCTGCAGGTCCCGTCTTCGTAGCCGCTCCCTTCTTCGCTGTCGACCTTTTCGACGCCGCTTTCTTCCCGACCGGCTTTACCGCGACCACTTTTATGGCTTTTTTCGATGCTGACTGCTTCTGAGCTGCACCCTTTTTCGCGGCGACCAGTGCGCCCGCGTTGCTCGCGCCCGCTGCACTGTCTTTCTCAATCAGGAATGCACTACGATCCTTTGCCCTCGCAATCCAACCAGGTGCGCGACCGAACCCGCTCCATGTCAATCCCGAGACCGGATCGCGATACAGAGCGGGCTGAGGTCCTTTGCGTGCGGCGATCCTGCGCTTTACCGACACCTTCGCGCGAACAGCAGCCTCGCCAGCACCCGCCGCGAGGAACGCGGTGCGATCGCTTGCATTCGCAATCCACGCCGGCGCCCTGCCCCGGCCGCTCCAGCTCGCACCGGTCTGCGGATCAACATACTTCGTTGAATCCGCTTTTCCCACTGCGTTTGCTTTGGTCTTACCCAATGCCTTGCCAACGAATCCGGCGACGTCATCGATCGAAATCTCATGACGCGCCATCAAGTCATGAATCTGCTTAATCACGCCGCTCGCAGCCTTGGCTTTTAAAGCTTGCGCCTGAGCTTCGAGTTTTTTGATCCGCGCTTGAATCGCTTCTAGCGTCGCCATTGCACTCTCCTATTCCGAAAATACTCGCACTATGCCACGGGCCCGCGGCAATGGGCTAGCAGCGAGCGTCTAATCAGCATCTAAAAGAACGGAGAAGGCGCGCTTCAAGACGGCTTTTCTGCTTGCAGATGTTGGCGAAGCGCCAGCTTCGCGTTAGATTAACGATTGGCAAATTCAGTATATCGACTTTATGTGCACCGACGAGTGGCTCTCTGATCCTGAAACCGCCTATTCGCAATGGCAGCGAGCGGAAGCCACCTGTGCCGATCGCCGTGCCTTTGCGGATCAGTCGATCGTCCAGCATTGCTCGATGTTTTCGCGATTCAATGACTATCTGGCGACCCGTGGGCAATGCGTAGCCACGTTCGGTGCCGATCACATCGATGCATTTTTTGGAGAACTCGCGCGCGACTGTCAGCCGGGGACCACGACTCGCTACCGATATCTGAAGCTCATCGATCGACTTGCCCGACATCTCGTTGCGCTTGAATTGCGCAAAGAGAATCCCGCCGCCGACTTG
Source organism: Caballeronia jiangsuensis (assembly GCF_046030135.1). Classification (NCBI taxonomy): domain Bacteria; kingdom Pseudomonadati; phylum Pseudomonadota; class Betaproteobacteria; order Burkholderiales; family Burkholderiaceae; genus Caballeronia; species Caballeronia jiangsuensis. The sequence goes on along the minus strand of NZ_JAQQDB010000040.1, from coordinate 48,413 downwards.
CTTGCGCGAGAGAACTGGCCCGAGGATGAACCGACGCCAATCTATCTATCTGAAGAGGACGACAAGCGCCTGCAGGCGGTGTGTCGGACGACGACTTGTGCATCCGCGAAAGCGTTACGCAATACGGCGATCGTCGCGCTCTTTCTCGGGTGCGGCGTCACGGCGGCTGAGCTGAGTCTGCTCCGGGTCGCGGACCTTGACATGGAGGGCAAGCGGCCTAGCGTGCTCGTTGAGAAACATGGTCCGCGGCTCGCCAGACGCGTACCGATCGACAGTTTCGCCACTGATGTGCTGCGCGCGTACTATGAGGCCCGGAAAGCGATTGTTTGCACGACGGACTGGCTTTTCGTGGCAACGGCCGCAGGCAAGCCTATGAAACCCGACACCTTGGTCAAGTGCGTTCGCACGGCGCTCGAGGCCGCGGGACTATCGGCCGCCGATGAAAGCCCTCGCCTCTTACGCAATACCTACGGAAGGCGCCACCTCGTCGCGGGGAAAACCAATGAGCAGGTCAGCAACCTACTCGGCCTGTCGAGCCACCGAACCGTGACGCGCCTTCGGTTCACGCTTGACGCTGCAGCTTGTGTCGAAGGCTAAACAACGAACGAAACGAAAACATGACGAAACGACCGAAATGAACGACCTGGCCGGGAAGATCGCGGTGGCAAAGGGGACGAAGGGCACGAAGGGCACGAATACGCACTGTTGCTCGTCATGCCGCAAGGCGACTATGAAGACGTTGCGCCCGAACGGATTGCAGAGGATGCACTGCGCGTCATGAATCACGGTTGGCCCGAGGGCTTCGGTATCGAAATCCTCAACCGATCGAAGTAAATCGATACGATACAACGCGTTTTAATCGACTAGCGCCGGTTCTGGCTCGTCGGGATTCTCATCTCGAGGTGGCGGCTTCAATCCAGCGAGCGCACGGTATCTCAGATGATGCTCCATGAGTAACAGGCGGATTTTTTCCATGGCGACCAACTGTCCGAGGTTCTCCTCTTCCCATGCCCGCCGGACCGAGGCAAAGAAAGTTTCGATCTCTCCTATGGTCTGGCGCGCCTGCGCAAGTTCGAGCAGCATGCGCTCAACGTCTGCGTTCCCACGGTACTTCTTCCATAGCATCCGCCCCTCGTCGACGCCGACGGGTTCGAAGCGGGGAAGCGTGCGTGTCTTCATGGGCGCCTGAGTGAACGTCTGCACAACGTTTAATTGAACGCGCGCTCAAGAGATCCAGCGCGAATGTCGCGATGCGGTGCACTGCGTGCGCGCTCTGCCGGCGAGCGGCATCAATCATCTCGTATCGCGAGCTCTGCGCCGAATCTCATCTGGGCAACATCTTAATGATCATCAGGACAGTTCGTGTCTTGTTCTGAGGATGGCACGCATATTCGAAGTCCGGTAGCTAGCTGGCGGGCGACTGCACTGGGGAAAGGGGTGCGCTCGTCTCTGCGGATCGAGTCCGCTGACTGTGGATTTTGCAGGGCTTCCTTGACTTCTCGATTAGATGAATAGGATCGGAGATGTGCCAAAACAATGGCGCAGGTGTTCAACCCTCCAATCCTTTCTTCCGAGCCTACATGCCCTATACCATCGATCCCCTGAGCATCCAGTTCACCGAGACACGGCATGGCGTCAACGCGACGGCCCGAATTCTGTTCGATGGGAAGAAGGTCGGCACCATCCACGACCACGCCGAACGCATCGTCACTGACGTGACGTTCAGCACGGAGGAAGACCGTGCCGCATTTGCGATTGAAGCACGGCGCATTCTTGCCACTGTGTTCGGAAAGGCCACCCATCACGATAGCGCCTTCATCTCGGAATACGCGCGGGCCTTATTGAAACAAGCCGAGGAGGAACTTCTGAAGCAGTCGCAAGACGATCACATATCCGATGACCGAGCATGACAGATCGATACGCCATGGGAGACTGGACGTCGGTTTGGGCAGGTGAACCCTTTCTGATTCATCGCCTCGTGCTCGATCTCCAATCTAGGTGCGTTATCGCGGGCCAGGACCGGTACAGGAGGCGGCGCACGCCAATGAGCCTCGCAGATCTCGCTTATGTGCAACAACTGCTCGACGAAACCTTTGATGACATCTGGTGGTCACCCGCCGAGTATCAATTCGAGCTTAGGAGCGACATCCCTGCTTGGGCGCTTGAAGCGTGGACTTGGCCATGCGAAACTCGCGAGAAGAGTGGATGCAATACCGACGAATCGCGTGAAGAGCCGCTGCAAATCGATCAGTACGGTTGCCGGTTCAGCGTCGCTCCAGTGCTCCTCTCATACAAGGGAGAGCTGGATTAGCCGACTTCCTGCTTAACGGGCCGTGCGTACCGAGGCGATCATCCGATCCAGACGCTTGGTGGCTGCCAAGACTTGACCGAATCGCACCTCTCTCATCTGGCGGTCGTACTCATTGATGACGGTGGTCAGCGACTGGACAAATGTCTCGTCGAAGTTCCATTCGCCGGTTGCCTTGCCTGCATCGAGGATCGCGAGCACAGCTTCTTCGACTTGACGAACGAATGACAGGTCGAGCACACCGTGTCCTGCTTCGGTAAGGAAACTTGTCAGCAGGACCGTGTGCGCGAGGATGGTCGTCTCGTGACTTCCGGCGCGGCCTCCTCGCACCGATTCGAGCGCAATCCGTGACTGGAGACACAGCGCGTCGGCCTCCTGCCGCGGCATGGGAAGCAGAAACCGCTTCGATTGTGCACGCGTCGGTGTCTTGGGCGATCTGCGCTTTTTGGAGACAGGCATCTCGTCAGGTCTACCATTCGGATCGTGCGTTCACTGCAGCGCGATGCGGGAATCCGCCCCAGCCGCTTCGGAGATGATCGCAGGTCCGACGCTCATCGTCTGGCGATTCCGGCGTGCGTCGCGTTTCTCCTCCGCGGCCGAAATGAAGGTCAGGAGGTCGCGGTTCAGGTCGGCATCCTTCGCGCCCGGCCGCCACGGCACACATCCGTGTTTTTTTCGTGTCTCCCGCGCCAGCGCCAGCGCATCTCGCGCGGCCTTTGCGCACTCGACGCTCACTTCCTCGCAAAGCGCGACAGGGTCGCCATAGTCGGCGAATGACCCGAGATCTTCACGACCCGCATGTATTCTGGCCGGGAAGTCACGCAAATCAGATACGACGCGATGGCCGAGTCGTCGCCACTGGATTTTTTCAGGAAACAGAAACGCTGGCAGCATGGCGCTTTTCACGGCCTCCCGGTTGCCCGTTCGGTCCAACTCGTCACGCGCCCAGTCAGCGCGATGCATCATGGCGCGGCAGACGCGGGCGTAACCCTCGAGCGAGATCGCCACTTCGAGGGCCGCGTCGCGCCGCTCACGTCGGTAAGTGACCCGATCTTTCAACCCTTGCACCAATAGCACCACGATGGAACTGATGGCACTCGACATGCCGGCAATGGCCAGCCACTGCGGCCAGTTGAGCTGAGTCAGAGAAGCTGGAATCTGCTGCCATTGCTGCCATTGCTGCAACTGGGCCTGCCACATCGCGCATCCTCCTCGTGAGCATGGGAGCAGGAATTATAGGGAGTTCTGCGCGCGCTCCCGACAGCCAGCAAGGCGTTCCCGCTCGTCGTGTGTGCTTTATGCGACGGGATCGCTAATTGACGGTCAGTCCGTATTGCGATTTGCCTGTACGCGTGCTCCCGCGCGTGGCGAATTTAAGCGGCTAATCAAGAAAGGTAAATCCCTTTGTGGCCAACTTTCTTTCCGCGCTATGCTGGGTTCTCGCGCACGAGATAATGGAGACACACAAAAATGATCTTCTATCACCACGGTGCAGCGATTCAACCGTCGGTCACACGCGTCGGACGCACCTACGTCGCCCGCGCCTCTATCCTGGAACGCGACGGCCACGCCACCTCGTTGGGCGATCTCGGTGCATTCGCAAGCAGGGACGGTGCATACCGAGTTTTTGTCGGCTGGCGCGGACTGTCGATCGCGTGGATCGACGACATCACGTCGGCGCTATACGCGTTCACGGCTTCGAGCGCGAGATCTTCCTTGGTCGGAAAGTAGTAGTGGATGCTGGACGTTTTCACGCCGACTAGTCCGGACTAGTCGCGGTAACTGAACCCGTTGTAGCCGCGCGTCATCAACAAGGTCTGGGCGTGATCCAGCAGCGCTTCGCGTACGGTGTTCTTGTCCATTTTTGTGCTTGTCCTTGAGCACTATCTCGAGCGCGCGTGCGAAAAACTCCATCGGAATCCCAAGCTTCCCCGGCAGATTGGCCTTGTGGTCCGTCGTCTCGAATGCGTTCCACAGGGTATCGGCGTCACTGACCAGTCGATATCCCGCATCAAACGCCTGCGGAACGTAGAAACATGTAAGACTCCATTCGCTGCCTTCAGGGTAGGCAATCTGATCGTAGCCGTTCAGGCATGTTGCCACGTCCCGTGCATTGCGAATGCCACAAAAGGCCAACTCCTCGACCATCGGACGCGCGACGATCCCTGTCTTGCCCGCGACCCGCGACCCGCGACCCGCGACAAACGCATCATCGGCGAAAGTTACCTGATGGTGTGCTTCGAGTTTATCGCGCAAGCCGCGCAAGATGACGATGGTCTGCTCAACCGTCGGCTCCGGCACGAGCACCGGTGGGCATGCCGAAAGGCGACAGGAGCGGCGCCATCAACTCAGATCCAAACAAGAGCGAAGTCACGTCGTTTGATAGTCTGGGAGCCCGTGCATGAATCGGATGGCTTTGCCGTATTCAGCGGCAAGTTCCATCACAAAGTCCGATGGATACGAGAGCGGAACCGTCAAGGTTGCGCCGGTCCGGCGGGCGATCTCCGCAAGCTCACGAACGTTCTCGCGCGTCGTCTTGCGGAAGATGATCAGGTCGCTTCCGCTATTCACAACCGCTCGCATGGTTTCGAAGGTAGCCATGTCGAATCCTCATTGTTATGGGACTCGCCGCCCGCCCGCGAGTCTTTCCGGTGTCCGTGGGACAGCCTCAACGCAGCGCACCGTTTTGCCTGGGACATGAACCCGTGAGGGTGGGTAGTGCTTGCCGGACGATCCGATGACGGCTACTGCTCGACTCTTTTTGCCCGCCAGCGCGCGTGAGCCGTACCGCCTTCATACGCTTCGTCCTCGGTTTCAAAGCGAAGGTGGCTGTCGTAACGGATTTCACTGATTTTTGTACGACTTAAGTCCACTTCTACACATGTGTAAGTGAAGCCGCCGTCGCTCAGGGGCTGCACAACTACATGGAATTCGTAGTTTCTCACCTTCAACAGGCGCGACATGGCGATCTCCAGTTGTGGTGACTGATCGTAGCACGCGCCCAACGAACGCCGATGCACGCCTACGCAGCTCGGCGTCGGATAACAAATACACGAGATAAGCATGAGCGAAAACAGCAAAATCGAGTGGACTGACCACACGTTCTCTCGGTGAGAAGGCCGCCAGAAGGTCGGGCCGGGCTGCGATCACTGCTACGCCGAGACGGGCGACGCGTGCTCGCGGGCGGAACGGCAATCAACTGGGGACCTGGCGCGCCGCGGCGCCGCATGTCGCTCGCCAACCGGAGCAAGCCGCTCCAATGGAACAATGCGCACGCTGATTTCTTCGCGAAGGACGGCCGCCGCCGACGCGTCTTCTGCGCATCGCTCGCCGACATCTTCGACATCCGTAGAACCAAGCAAAGTTGTCAATTTGGAATCCTTATAGGATAACGATCCCGTGCACCAAGTTGACCACTTTAGTCGCACTCTCAAGAGAGTGAGCCAGACCGTGGGAGGCCAATTCACGCCGCTCGGCGCGCGCTCGTCGAATTTGCAGCTGCAGAGGTCATGGTCAACACGGCGAGTTTTCTCAACCGAAAATTCGTCGTTGAGGACAGCGACTCTGACCTGTGCCAGGCAATGCGCACCCTCGCCCGTCCATCGCATTTGCTGCTTCTTCGCCATGCGATGGCTGACCACCAGGTTCACCGCGGACTCGGCAATGCTGCTACTGATCGGTAGCCCCTTGTAATAACGCATACCATAGTTCACGAGCGTACCTGCGTTGTTCTCGGTGTAGAAGTACAGGCGGCGCAGGTTCCAGTACAACGTCGAGTACTCGTAGCCTTCCTTTGCCAACAGCGTGGCGTCCAGGGCCTTGATACGGGAGACCGATTGCCGGCCCTTTCCATGCCAAACCAGCCACTTGGCGTGATCGATCTCTGTCTCGATAGCGATTCGCTCGTGAGGCTCCACCGTCTGGCTTCTAACCACTGATTTCTTGGCGGTCTTGAACTTCATCGCGATATGAAACCAGTCCAGGATCCTTCCCCTGGCGAGCTGGCTGCCGTCCACAGCCTTGCCGAATTCGCCAGCGTCATCGCTGATAACGGTGACTCGCTCTTCCGGAGCCACGCCGCTTGCGAGGAGAAATTGGTCCAGCCGTGCGGGCGCCGATGGCACCAGCTTATGCACGTACGCGTAGAGACGCCGGGGGGGCGATCAGCGAGTGTTGCACGCCCCGCAACGATGTTGACATGTCGATCCCGCGGCAAGTTCTGCGACCAAGGCGATTTCAGCTCCGCAAGGTCGCGCATGGCCTTGCGGCTCTTGGGGCTGCTGCTGAAGCTCAGCCACGCCGAGTCGACGCTCACGCAGCCGACGGTGGTCGATTCGCGAACCTGCTCTCCGCTGACCGGTTTTGGTCCAGACACGATATCGCGGTTGATCTGCGCGTCCAGCGCGCTGCCGACGGCGAGGATTCGACGGCGAGTACTACCAAAAGAAATCCCTTTGTCCAGTGGAAGGACCTCTCGAAGCAGCTCAGTGGCCTGACGGTACGGTAGATGAGCAGCCCACTTAGCCTGCAGGTACTCCAATTCCGGCGTCACACGCTGATGAACCGCATTGCACAGCGGGCTCAAAGAGCGGCGCGGTTGCCCTTGCTCTGCCGCACAGCTGCACGCCCACAGCCTCGGACTCGGACTCGGCACGTCGACCTTGCCAAACACGGTTCGCAGCACGATCGATCGGGCGTCCTTGTGGGCCAGCATCGAGCCGCACCGGTGACAAGCCATTTGGCTCTTCATCCATCCGGCAGTCTGCTCCGGCACAAGAAACGATTGAACTTCGGCGAGCAAGGCACGACCTTCGGCAAGTGTGAGCCCCAGGTCGGCGAGGCTGCGGTCTTTTCGTTCCACCACAGCAACAACCCTCGCATCAGTCGCCCGCGCTTCCCCGCCCTCTACGCGGTCCTCGATGATCAGTCGCATAGCACCTCCGATCGGTTGGCAACGTCGCCAGCGTAGTTGAAACGGCCAGCGCGCCGGGGGGCTCGCTGAGCTCTTTTCGCCGGAACTTCAGATACAAAGCGCCATATCCGATGGGTTGCTACGCCGTCACGCCGTCGATGACGTTGGTCAAGTCAACCGAAATTGCCTCCCACGGTTTGGTTCACTCTCGTCTACGACGGTTCAGTCCACACGCTTGCCGAGATGTTTCCTATGCCCGCGAATGTGAGGGCCGGATGGGTGATCGATGAAACCGTTCGAAACCGGGCGACGCCGACGCAGGTGCCAACCGTGGATGGCAACACGGCATGTGCGCAATGAACAATCTCCTCGCGTAACCGGACCACCTTGCACACGATACCGGGGTTCGTCACGAGCCTCAGCGATCTCGACTCGACGCACGGGTGGAATCAGTGGTTGGTGACAGGTTGATCGCCCACCGCATGAGATCATCGACTGGACGATAGTGTTTGCGCCGGGTGTCTTCAAAGTCCGCTCGTACCGATGCGAGAATCGCTTCACGATCGATGGTTGGCGGATCCATGTCTTCTAGGTGTGACTATGCTTTAAAACTGCTGGGTAGTACTGGCTCCTGAAGGGTAATGATTGCTACGGTTTTCGTAACGCGCCATACAAATCGCCGGTAGGACGAGGAAAACGGGCACTTTAAGCTCGCACGCGGCCAGGGGTGCGGCGCTTTTTAGAAACTGTTTTCAGAAAAGCGTGAAACACTTTCGAGGTTTTGCCCGGTGAGCCCTGTTGCATGCGGGTTTGAGCGATCTGGAGATTGATGGTTGACTGTTTCACGCCCGGAGGCAAAGTCGACGCAGCTGGCGCAGATGGTCGGACACGGTTGGCGTAATTTTCCGGGCGGAGGCGACGGGTTGACGGACCTTGGTAGCATGTTCAACAACGGCATCCGCATCATGGCGTGTGCGCCCCGTATCTTTTTGCACTGTAATCTGACCCTGTTTAACGGCTTTAACGAAGCTTTGCGTCCACTGCCCTACCGCACGCCTCGCCACACCCTCAGCGACGTTGTAGACCGTGAGTGTCATGCCGGCGTCAGTCACCGTGTAGCGGGTCTCGCCTCGACGGTCGATGAAGGTCTGGCCGTCCAGGGTTTTCATCGTGGCACGAGTTTCCTCACGTTCACGAACTGCGGCTTGTGCGGCGCTGCGGGCCGCGGCCTTGGCCCGCATTTGATGACCGAAGTCTGTGGTGCTCGCCAGAAGAGCTCGGAGGTAGCTGATCGGGTGTTTCGCTTGGCTCAGATGCTGCCAGCAGACCTCCACGACATCGGAAAGGCGCTTACCTGCCTCACGCGCTTCGCGCATAAGTTTGAAAATGAAGAAATCCAAAAAGCCCAGGGTCCGGAGGCGCTGTAGGTCCTGAGGGATTTGGCCCGGTTGTCTCTTTTGAAAAGCTTTAGGGTCAAGATCCTTAGTATTAGCACCGTCTGCCACATTGACATACGGTGCCTCAAAACCTTGAACGTAGGACGTTGCGGTGCTCTGCGCCCGTTCATCCGACGGCGCCAGTTGAGCTTCGATGAGCCCCAAGAGTTCCGCGGCCTTTTGCGTGAGGTGCAGGTATGCACGGCCGAAGAGACCGGCCTCGACGTAGCGGCGCTGAGGCGGGCGTTCGACGAGTCCGGCTGCTTCCAAGTCGGCAAGGCTGCGGTAGAAGGTGCGCTCGGATTGCATTGCACGTTCGCTCAGCAGCGTACGTCGGGCGAAAATCTCGCCGAACGGATTATTGGCGTCCACCGTACGGGCCAGCGCTGCGAGCACGGAACGGGCGCGCGTCGAGACGCCATCGAGTTGAGCAGCACGATGAACCGCACGCAAAATCACCCAAGGGAGGTTGGTGGTGTCGGTCGCAAGCGATTCGGTCTCGAAAGGATGTGACTCACCCTCGCCGACCACGCGAAGCGTAGGTGCGATGCACATGTCAGTCGTCCATTTGAAGAAAATGGATTGGATTCACTTGACTGACTTCTGCGATCCGCTACACTCGGAGGTGTTGACTCTCTTTACCGATTTCCAGTCGGTGAGTGTGCGGGGCGAGATTCCAGTCAAGCCCTCATTCAAAAGCCTTCGGTTGCCGCCGAAGGCTTTTGTCTTTTGTGCCGTCTACATCGACGTGCTCCTATGTGCTGTCCGGTTTCCCGACGCATTTAAAATCAACGACTTACCTTTTATGTTGTCCCCGCGCCTGCACAAGACTCTCCAAATGCAGGCGAATCGCCTCCTGCACCTCCGCCGCTTCCGTTTCGTCCTTGAATTCCAGTCGCATCACGTTTTTCACGCGGCGCACGGCGCACCATGTGGCTTTCCCGAACTTCACCTTGAACGTCTCGGCCGCGGGCGCGGGGCGTTGAGAGATCTCGGCGGCTCGTGCAAATTTCACGGTTTGACCTTGGTCGAGCTTCTTTTCCGACAGCAACTTGATCGCCTCGGTCACGCGCTGAGCCTTGCCGGACTCAGTCAGCGAGGCGAGTTCTGCGACCGCCGTACAGCCGATTATGGCCTTGTTGCTCTCGATGATCGCGAGTGCTTCGGCGGGCAGACGGTCAAACGCGAAGAGCTCACTGACGAACTGTTTGCTCAACCCAGTGCGTTCTGCGACCTCGGATTGCGAGAGGTTGTTGCGTCCTGTCTGAAACCGCTTGATCCCGACATACTTCTCATAGTCCGTCAGATCCGATTGCATCAGGTTGGCGAAGAACGCTCCATCGGTTGCTTCGAGCTCATCATCGACCGTGCCGAGCACACACCGAATCGTGGTTTTGCCGAGGTCCTTATGGGCATCCCAGCGATGATGGCCGGACCAAATTTCCCACTCGCCATCGGCGCGCGGTAGGACCACCACCGGGTGCACGAGCTTGTTATGACGAAGGTTTTCGCGCAATTCGACGTATTTCTCTGGCGCCATGTACCGACGGCGCCCAGGGACTTCGTGTAGCTTGCCGACCGGCAGCTCCAAGGGTTCTCCCGTTGCTTGGGCTGACTCCAGATCCTGAATGCGAGCGAGGGCGTCGGCGAGCTTATTTTCTGCTTCCGCTCGACGTTCATCTGATTCGAGAATCCGATTCTGGGCGTTGAGCAGTCGTCCCGGAGAGGTCCGCCCGCCATCCTTGACTGACGGTGCGGGTGTCAGATTACTTGCAGCTGGCGACGTGTCCGGGATCGTCATCTTGTCGAACAGCCGATCCTTAAACCGACTCATGCTGAACCTCCCGCTTCCAAGCTAGTTCCAGATGTGAGTTCACGAAGTCGGTCAGCTGATCGAGTGGCTCACGGATCCGCGCGTACGTCCCGCTACTCCAATCTGATTTCGTAGTGTCGTAGATGGTGCACAGGCCGGCGGCCACGGTCGTTTGGACGGACGACTCGGGAATCACGAAGGGCAGCAGGCGCTCCCCATAGGCGTCGGCGAGCCACTGTCGAACCTTCCGTGAGAGGTCCGTGTTCCGCGCTTTGGTGAGCAAGATGTTGACGAAGTCGTATTGCTTCGACTCTTCAAAACCCGGAACGCCTGACAGCGTTTCTGCAGCCAGGTCCCAGAACTGCGTCGAGCTCGCGAAATCCAACCCCTCGGGCGGACAGGGCATCAGGATCGCATCGGCAGCAATCAGGGAATTCAGTGTGATATAGCTGAGTGAGGGCGGGGTGTCGATGATCACCACGTCGTAGTTCGCCGCCACCGGCTCAAGGCCGGCGCGCAGAATGTCCCACCATTTGAACTGCACGCGCTTTTCTAACGCATCAGCAATCTGCTTGGGGATCTCGAACTCCGCATCGAACAGCATCGTGGAGGCCGGCACCAGATCCAGATTGTGCCAATACGTTTCCTTGATCGCGTAGTCAAGCGTGGGATGATCGCGATAGATGAGCGGCAAGATCGTGTCCTTATCTTCGATCTCGGCATCCGGTGCGTAGCCACAGAGCTGGGTTGCTGAGCCTTGTGGATCACAGTCGATCACCAACACCCGGCGACCGCTAAGCGACAGCGACTGGGCAAGAGCTACCGCAGTGGATGTCTTGGCAACGCCGCCCTTGAAATTGGCGACGGCGATGATTCTGCCCCGAGCCCCCACAGGGCGCACGGCGCGCTTGGACGTTGCGCGCACCCAAGTGATAGCGTCGGCCAGCGAGTACTCTTTGGCCCGTTTGTTCTGCGGCTGGTGGCCGCTGGGCAGTTCGCCCTTTTTCGCCAAGTATTTAAACTGGTCGCGCGACAGTTCGCACAGTGAAATAATGTCACTGGACGTAAACACGGGTGCTCTTTTTCGCGGGTACGGCTCAAGCAGCAGCCCGCGCCGATGGCTGAACGCGCGCTGACTGCGCTCCTTAATAGAGAGCAGATCGGCGATTGATGTCGGCGCGTCGACCGCCAACGATTTCGATATGAGCACGTCGCTTTCGGACATTAATTTCCCCCGAGTTTTGGGTTATCACCCTCAAACTAGATGGAGACATCCAAAATGAGGGTGATTTGCATCAGACGGAGCATATTCGCTAACCGGGTTTACTTCAAGTAAACTCTTAAGAGTGCAATCCTGCCGGCAGCGGAAGCTCGTGTCCCTGCCCTTCTCGTACGCTCGATCATGGCGCGCTCGACTTTTGCTGCCGCGCCTGATCGAAAGCTCGTTTCCCCCAAAATCGCACTCTTCAGTCAAACGCGCGTAAACGTTTGCAGCTTGATCGATATCCTCCGCACAGCGGATGTGCGCGAGCTGCTGTTCGATTAGCCGATCGGCCGGGTCTTCGCTTGCAAAATGCCAATACGCTGTGGCATCGCCACGACTTCACCGACCCCTGCGGGATTGCTCCCCTCGCATTCATTCAGATAACCGAACCGGTTTCGAGACGATGTCATGTCGGCGGATTTGAGAGTGCGAACGCTTCAGTGTTGTCACATCTCGGACGCAAAGCCTCTTCGGATCTCGACGAACGTTGTGGCATACCGTTGCAGGACGCTTGCAACCGCCACGGACGGCTACTGAGCCGCGAAGGGCGCAAGGGACCATGCTGCTGAAGGCAATCCCGTCGGCCTCCTGCAGACAGGCTTTCGAAGCCGCCCCGGCGCCTTCCCGGGTCAACAGGGACCTGCGGAAGCTTATATTCGTTCGTGAGAACGCGATCGTAATCTCGAGTATCGAGCGACGGGTCTTCGCTGCCATCCCGTCGCCCAGCATACGTCGGGGGTGGAAGATAACCTGAAGACGCGTAGTCAAACGTCTGAAACGAAGCCTAAATTCGCCTTCTTTCGTCCCTTTGCACAGGCGGCTGCATCAGATAATCAGATAATCACCGGTGTAACAGGACAAGGAACGATGACTGCATTAGCTGGAACGCCGATATCTCGCGACCCGCTCGCCTTGGCCGAGCTCTATCATTCGGGTCTTGGGACTTCATGGAAAACGCGCCGACAAGCGGTCGCTGCTTTCGCGCGGTTTACGCCAAAAGTGACCGCGGGAGCTTTGAGTCGTGCCATCACTGTTTCGAAACTGCCGCAGCCGGTATTGGCGCTTTTCGAAACGGCGGGCGTATGGCCCGAGACGGCTCGGCACTTGGTCCAAGTTGCGCGGAAGCATGGGCTTGACGTGCTTTGTCAGCGTGCGATGGAGATTGACCCTCTAGGACTGGCTTGGTCCGAAATCATCGATCGTCTCGACGGTAGGGACGCGCGCCGACCCCAAAGAATCGTCTCCCAGATTTCGCCTTTGGCAATGGCTACTCAGTACAAGCGAGGAATCGAAGAGGGACGATGGACGTCGATGGTCACTGCTGTGGCCGCGTGTCCAACGTGGGAGCGGACCCGTCTTGCGAAGGCGATAGCAATCTCAGAGCTGCCTTCCGACGTGCTGCAGCTTTTTGAACTGAAGCGCTTAACGTACGATCTTGGCGCTACGCTTCTTAAGATCCGAAAGGCAATCGGCGAACGCGAGATGGCGGTGCGGGCAAACAAATTGTTGAGCACACCTCGCAGAAGGACAACTAACGAGATAGTAGCGAATCTGCTACAGGTACGGCCTGAACAAGGAGTGGACCTGGCAGTGCGCCGAGAACAGGGTGCAATGGTCTTTGAATTTAAGGTAAAGCTAGACGAGGCCGAAGAGCTAATGATGGGCGCCAACGAGATCGCAGCGCTGGTTCAGGTGGCGGTCATGAACGTTCGGTTCAAACGCAATGTTGGTGCTGTTTCCTTTCGAAGACAACGTTAGCCGGCATCACGTGTGAATCGAGATGCGGAATTCGTTTCTGCGAGCGCGCAACCGCGGCCTTTGAAGACCGCATTTCCCCAACTGTAACCACTACTGAAGCCAGACGAGATTATCCGGCCCTTGCTGCGCGAGGCGATGCTGACGGAGCAAGCCGCCGCGCAGCAAAGGGTCGATCGCGATCAAATACCAAGAGTAGGCGGACCGCATGTGGATGCGTCCCGTTGTGCCCGCTTGTTGAGCGACCCTTCGTTGGCACGATGGTTTGGATCGGACATCCGGGCGCGTTGCAACCTGATGTGCTGCGGCACCCGATGACATCTGCTTACTCACAGGTCATTCCAAACACCGACCCGACGCTCGGCCGGCCATACAGTTTTGCGAGGCCCATTCCATTCGGACTTGTCTTCGACTTCTAATGCGCTCGTCGATGTTGACTTGCGCAAACGTTGATCTTCTTCATCAAGCTCGGCGGTTAGGCTGGTCTCATGCTCTTTTCAGCCTTTTTGAGGTCATGCACTAACTGCGCAGATCCCCCTCGCAGTCTTGTTCGCCGGTGACCGTCACTACTTCGACGGCCGCCGCGTCTTCATCTAATCCGCCATTGTCCAACTTCTTTTGCGTTAGCAGCACAGTACGGTGCGGACTGAATTCAGCATCTTGCGTGGATACTCGCCACGGCGGTGACTTTCCGGGCGCTGAATGGCGACATCCGGATTCTCGAGGAGCATCGCCCTTTGCCAGGGCCGATGCGCCAGGCGTCGAGTTCGAGCCTTTGCCTAGAGTCGGTCAAGAGATCTGAGGATTACCCTGGCAACGCCTAGGACGAGCACTGCCCATGGACCGGATGACAAGCAGAAAGACCATTCATAGCGTCGGTCTGCTTGAAAACGCTAGCACGAGGGTCTTGGCTCGCTCCGCGGGGCGCTCAGAAGCGCCCCTGCACAGCCAGAGACGCTCTCCGGAGAGCGTCCCACCTTCGCGGTGCACAAGGTCAAATCATTGAATTTAAAAGAAAAAACCTTTGTTACAAAACGTGCCGAATATTCACCTCCATCTTATTCGGCACACTTTCCGTATTATGAAACGCCGTCTCCACGCAATTTGCTGCTTGGCGCCTGCCGCTTCAGATGGCGATTGAGCGGAAGGCCATGGAATGGCGCACCAAATTAGCCTTCTTTCGAAAAAACGGAGGACGCTCGTGCTGTTTCAATGGTGACCATTAATAAAGGGTTGCCATGCGTCTTTTCAAAAACAAGCGTCGGGCCGCGCTGTCTACGGCTCCTGGCAGGTACGCGGAGGAAGATCCAAGCCAAGTCATCTTCGAGACAAGCACGAAGCTAAAGCTCGAAGCTAACCGGTGGATGTTGATCTCGTTCGGTCTTGCCCTGATTGCCGTCGGCGCGGTATGGACGCGGCAACCTCCGCCTTCCGTTACTCGCGTTGTGGGCGTGTCTGCCGATACCGGCGGGCACCCGATCGTGACCGAGCTCGTCGCCTACAAGCCAGACTCGCAAGCTGTGCGGACGACCGTCAAAGATATGGCAGTTCGTTGGTTCACGATCGAGCCCGTGCTGACGGACCGGCTCGAGACTTCGCGCATGACCGCTAACATCAACGCGGTGAAGGCGCAGATGATCGGCGCGGCAGCCGGTCAGTTCCGCGACTGGCTGAAGACTGACACACCGTTCCAGCAAATCACGGCAAACCCGAAACTGATCCGCGAAGTCGACGTGCGCAACATCGCGTTGCTTGAAGACTCGACGGTGCTCGTCGAATTTACGACGACGACGTCGCAAGCCGGCGCCACGGGCAAGCCGGACGTGAAGTCGTACGCGCTCACGCTGCGCTATCAGATCGTCGCACCCACTGCTGAGCAGGCGCTCACCACGAACCCCTTCGGCATCTTCATTCCGTTCTTCCGCCTTGAGCGGACCGCATAAGCATGACCGCAACCATTCTCCATAAACGGCCGGTCATCGGCATCTGCGTTCTCGCTGCGTGCGCAGCGCTCCTTGCCCAACCGGCTGTAGCTAAGAAAGCCGCAAGCGACTCGGCTTTTAATGCCGCGATGGTCGCAGGCGACCCGATGAGCCCGACCAACACGTTCAATGGCGGCGCTGATCCTTTGACGATGCCGGGCGATGCGCGCATCGGCGTCTTCCCGTACAGCCGCGACCAGATCTACCGCGTGCTGACCGCGCCGTTGAAGCTGACAACGATCGAGCTGGAGAAGGGCGAGAAGCTGATTGCCGACCCCGCGATGGGGGACAGCGTTCAGTGGGAGATTGACGACGACAAGATGAATCACGTGTTCATCAAGCCGCACAAGGCCGACCTCGTCAACACGCTTCACCTGACGACGAACCTGCGCGAGTACGACTTCACGCTCATTGCGTCGCCGGCTGGCGGCATGTTCTATCAGACGGTGCGCTTTCAATACCCGCGCGCGCCGATCGCCCGCGTCAGCGCTCGCGAAAATGCGTCTGGAAACGGCGACCGTGGTGGTGCTGATTCGGGAAGCATCAGCGTCGCGCCCGACAAGCTGAACTGGGACTACAGCGTCGACGGCCGCGCTGAATTCACGCCGGAAACGGTTTTCGATGATGGCCATGCTGTCTGGATGCGTATGCCCGCGAAAGCTCAGGAGTGGCCGGTTCCATTCATCCTCGACCACGGCGACCGCGTCGTTGCGAACTTCATTCGGCGCGGCGACTTCCTCGTGCTTCAGCGTTTGGCCGACGAGATCGTGCTGCGTTCCGGCAAGGACGAGGTTACCGTGACGCGCGGCCGTCGGCGCATGTTCGGAGTGTTCTAACCGTGGCAAAGAAACCGGAGGCGGCCACGCCTACTGCGGAGCAAGAAACGCTCGTTAAGGGCAAGACGCCGCGCAATGCGATCATGAGCATCGGCATTCTGGCTGCGGTCGTGATCGGCGGCCTTGGCTTTTACTATCAGCTTCAGGCGACGAACAAGGCAGACGAAGAGGCCCGCATTAAGAAGGCGACCGCGCTTAGGTCGAGTACGGAAGCGCCCACTGCCGCGAACAACAACGACATCGATCAGATGATCCGTCAGCAGCGCGACGCAGCAGCGTCGGAGGCTGCCGCTCGCGCAGCGTCTGAAGCAGCGGCTCCGAAACCCGCTGTCAAACCGATGCTGACTGGCGCGGACTTCCAGGAAGAAGTCAAAGGCTCGGGCACGGACACGCGCGAGCTTTCGCGGCAGGCGGCGCAAGACGCGATCTATACGTCCTCCATCTTCAAACAGGCAGGCGCGTCGCGTTCGGCCAACCCGGGGACCGGCGTACTGCCCGCTGGTGTCCCTTCGTTGGACGAGGTACGAGCTGCCCGTAACGCTGCGGGAGCCAACACCCCCGATGCGATGGCGATAGCCTTGGCAAAGCAGGGCCAAGCACCGGAAGATCGCGACCGCGCCTTCCTGCGCGACGCGGCTTCGCAGGGAGGTATCGGACGGACAACCTTCAATGGCCGGTCGACCGGTTGCACATTGACGCCGCCGCACGTCATACACGTCAAGACGGTGGAGGGGCTGAACTCGGACAAGCCGGGTCGCGTTTCGTTAATGGTGGACGAGGACATCTACGACAGCCTGCGCGGCGACTGCTTGATGATCCCGAAGGGCGCGTTCATCAATGGCATGTACAGCGCGGACGTCAAAGTCGGTCAGGAGCGTCTGCTCGTCGCATCGACGAGTCTGCGTCTGCCTAATGGTAAGAGCGTGCCGCTCAACGGCATGCAGGGTGCCGACCAAAACGGCTATGCCGGGTTCTCAGGCGACGTGAACAACCACTTCCTAAAAATCTTCGGCGCGGGCTTCATTACGGCGATTTTGCTGAAGGCGTTTGACAGCAGCTCGCAGACGGCGACGACCGCGACGCCGAACGGTGTCACTACGTATGGCGACACGGCAGGGCAGGTCGCGGCAGCGACGGCCCAGACCACCATGCAGCGCAATCAGAATATCCCACCGACCATCACGGTTGAACCGGGCCAGAAGTTCCTGGTGCAGGTGACGCAGGACATCGTCATGGAGCCGTACCATGACTAAGACGTGGGCGGCTGCGTGCCTGTCGATGATTGCGTTCGGCGCACACGCGGCGACCATCGATTCGATCATCAGCCCGACGCGCATCGTAGTCGATGACGGCATGAAACGCGCGATCGTTGAACTGCCCGGCGAACCGGTCTACGCATGCGGACTCGAGCCGTTTCTGGCGTGGGCTAACCGATTTGAGGGCCAAACGGTGGAGGCCGCGGCTGGTGGGATTGCGGTCAACGTCGACGGATCACCCGTCAGCCTCGAAAGCCTGTTCGTGAAGGCGGGCTGGTTGCGCCCCGCGACCCTGACCGATGACGCGCAAGCGAGCATTACTGAGCGGCGTGGCGGATGGGCATGCGCATCTGCGCAGGCGCCGTTCGACGCGATGCACACGTCCGTCGATCCCAAAATCCTCGCTGGCATCGCGCTTAATGAGTCGGCATACAACGGTCGTGCATGGCCTTGGACGCTGAATGTCGCGGGTCGCGGCTTTTTCTTTCGCACTCGCGAAGATGCGTATCGCGCGGTCCGCTATCTGATCAGCAACGGCCGGTCGAACTTTGACGTCGGCATCATGCAGATCAACTGGGGCTACCACAGTAAGCGTTTCACGAACGCTTGGGATGCCCTTGGACCGGCGACAAACATCCGCGTCGCCGAAGACATCCTCAACGAGAACTACCGCCTCACGCACTCCGCCGTAAAGGCCGTCGCGTACTACCACAGCGCCAATCCCGCCCCGGGCCGCGAATACCTCGCGCGCTTCGTGAAGCACCTCTCTCAAATCGAACGCGGTCTATGAAGAACACGCTCTCTCTTCTCACTATCGCGCTCGCCGCAGTCACGCTCAATGCAGCGGCCGCTGGCACCGACCCGCTCGACTTTGACTATGAGATCGCGGGCAACGTGCTTGAGCGGCCGGCGCTCGTCTTCAACGATGGCAGCGACACCTACTTCCAGCCGCGTGCCGGGCAGTCCCTGCGCGTCGACGGTGGACATAGCCAAGGACCGTACATCGTTGTGCCGGGCACGCCCGAGGTGATCCGCTACTCGGCGGGCGGCTCGAGCGCCACTGCTTATTGGAAAAAGGCCAATCGCTTCATTGGCGACAAGGCGCGCAGCGACACGCCTTCAGGTTTTTCCGGATTCTCGGGTCGCCTTGCGCTGATCGGACCGCGCAGCAGCCTCGAAAGCACCCGGCCTTTGAACGCCACGCTGCCGCTCGCGCAACTGGTCAAAGCGCTGGTGCCGCAAGGTTGGACCGGATCGGCACAGAAAGACATCGATCTGACGACCTCGACGAGCTTCGGAACGCGTGATGGCGAAAACTGGATGCAGTCGCTCGATCGGCTGGTGGCCAATTCTGACCTGTACGCGGACGTCGATTTCAACTCTCACCATGTAACACTTCGCCGCTCGGCTCCGCAGTCGGTGGCCGTCAACTACGTCGCGCCGGTGTCGCAGGTCGCGGCAAGTCCTGTTGCCGCGTCGTCGAGCGTGACTGCCGGTGCGGACCCGATCACAGATATCGCGAAAAAAGCCGACGCGGACGCGCCCGCCGCATCGGGGTCCATCCTGGCAGCGAAGCTCGGCGCGCTGGCGATCCGGGACGGTGACGACAGCCACATTCAAATCAAGTTTTCCGCCAAGCCCGCTACTGAGCTGAAGGTGACCGGACAAGACGGCAAGTCGCTGCGTCCGAAGTGGGATGACGCGACCGACGTGGTGACGTTCAACCGCGCTGAGCGTTTCACGATCTCCAACGGCACCGACAAGGTCGAAGTCGCCCGTGTCGCCGGAACCGTCTATGAGTTCGACACGGCCAACAAGGCTGCTCTGCAAAGCGTGTTTGATGAAAACGGTTCGACGTTCTTCAAGTTCGCTGACAGCGTCGGCAAGGTGACGGTCGCCGACGTGGCGCACATGGGCTCGGGCGAGCAGAAGGGCCGCTTTTACAAATTCAACGGCACCGCCGACCAGTTCATCGTCAAC
This sequence comes from Caballeronia jiangsuensis, assembly GCF_046030135.1. Taxonomy (NCBI): domain Bacteria; kingdom Pseudomonadati; phylum Pseudomonadota; class Betaproteobacteria; order Burkholderiales; family Burkholderiaceae; genus Caballeronia; species Caballeronia jiangsuensis. The sequence continues at coordinate 28,871 of NZ_JAQQDB010000040.1, read as the reverse complement.
GCCGACGGCAACGTTGTCAACGTGCTGCGCAAACATGATGTGCGGTTCTTCGATCGGCCCGCGTCATGAACCGGACTTTGATTCACATCTCGACGCTGCTTTGCGCGGCCGTCTCCGTGCATGCGCGTGCCGACTGTCTTGACGATGCCGCGCGCTATCACCGCGTCAGCGTTCAAGTGGTACGCGCGATCGCGCAGCAGGAGTCGGGTATGCGCCCGTATGTGACGAACCGCAATAGCGATGGAAGCGAGGACATCGGGTTGATGCAGATTAACTCGTCCTGGCTTCCAAAACTGGGGCGCTTCGGCATCACCCGGCAACACCTGTTCGATGCCTGCGTGAACGCCTATGTGGGGACCTGGATCCTCGCTTCGAACATCAAGCAGTTCGGTCCGACATGGAAAGCGGTCGGTGCCTATAACGCCGTTTCCTCGAACAAGCAGCTTATCTACGCCAACAACATTTACCGCCGCCTGCAACGCGCGAACTGACCAACATGACGCCTACTTTTTCTCTTCAAACGCATCGCACCGCGCGCATGGTGGCCCACTTGTTCGCGTGTCTTGCACTGACGACCGTATCGGGTCTTGCCGCTGCGGAACCTGATCAGTCTCGCCTTGCGCCGCCGCCCGGTGACGGTTGGCAACTGCTGTCCGCGCCGGTCGCAAAGGCGCCGGTCGTACAGCTCGCGATGGTGGCGCCTTCTGCGCACGTTGCGGCTGCGGTCCCTGTTGTTCCCGCTGCTCCCGCTTCTCCTGCCGCGCTCAAGGCAGCGATCGGTGGCGCTGCGCCTTCGGCGCTTCCGGGTGTTGCCGCGCCGTCACCTGTGGGCTCGTTGGACGTCGCTCCGGTCGTTGTGCCGTCCCAAGGCGGTGCAACGGCCCCCGGTGGACTTTTGACCTTTTCCATCACGCCGCAGGACATCAACATGCGCAACGCGCTCGATCGCTGGCTGCAGCAGCAGGGCTGGCAACTCGCTTGGAAGATCGATGACGACCTGCCGCTCGAGTTCAACGCGACGTTCACCGGGGACTTCAAGTCGGTGCTCACGCAAGTGATGCAGGCGACCAATCACATGCGCACGCCCACGCGCGTCTGCAAGCACACCAATAACGTTATCCGCGTCGTCGCACGCGCAGCCAACTGCCAAGAGTAACCGCCATGCGTCTCACGAAAATCAAATCTGCCGTTGCCATTCTCGTGGCTGCATCGCTTACCGGCTGCGCTGTCTCGCAATCGGACGTGAACCATGCCTATGACGCGACCAATGCTGAAGCCACGCGCGCGATGGGCAATGGCCCAGAGTCGATGTCGCTCGTTGAGGAAGTGCCGACCGCGTTCCTCGGCGACCGGTTGGTGCCGGTCGCCTATGAAGCGACACTTCCCGCGATCTTCCGCGAAAAGTCGGTCGTCTTTCCGGGCAACCTGCCGCTGTCCAAAATCGCCACGCTCGTTTCGACGGCTACCGGCTATCCGGTGCATCTGAGCCCGGATGTGTTCATTCCGCGCGACGCGCTGATTCCGAAGACCAACGCCGGGAACGGGCAGAGCGCCCCGATGCAGCCGCAAGCGATGGCAAAGTCCAACGTTGAGCCGGTGTACGCGCAGGCGTGTAACTGCAAGGTAGGCGCATATCTGCGTGGCGTGACGGAAAACCTTGGCCTCGACTGGACGTTCGATGGCAGCACCATTTCCATCAGCCGGTTCGTCACCAAGACGTTCACGATCGCGGCGATCCCGGGCAAGGTGTCCATCAAGTCCACCATGTCGAAGGGCACGGATACGTCGACCGGCAACCAGGCATCCGGTGGCACCACGGGCGGCACGTCGGGCAATACCGGGTCTTTCTCGTCTATCACGTCGACCGGGCGCGATGGCACGTTTGACCAGATTGCGATCATCCAGTCGGAGCTGGAAAAGCTGAAGTCGCCGCTCGGCGAAGTCGTGGTCAATCCACAAAGCCGCCTGGTGATGGTTCACGACACCAAGGAAGCCGTCGATCGCATGGGCGCGTTGCTCGCGCGCGAGAACGCGATCTCGACCCGTCAAGTCGCTCTGCGAGTCCGTACCCTGCAGGTCGATCTGAGCAATTCGTCGCAAGCCGGCGTGAGCGCCGACATCGTCTTCAACCGCATCTCGGACGGCCTGAAGCGCTACTCAATCTCGGTTGCTTCGCCCGCGTCGTTGGCAACTGCAATTGGCGGCACCGTGGGCTTGTCCGTCTTGAAGCCGGGTTCGCCCATGGAAGGCACCAACGCAGTCATCAGCGGCCTAAACGCCTTCGGCAAAACGGTTCAGGACAACACCCAAACGAAGATGACGCTCAATGGCTTGCCGGTTTCGATCGGATCCTTCGAGACAAAGGGCTACCTCGCTGCAACAACGCCTAGCCTCGGTTCCATCTCGGGCGGTACTGCTGGCGTGCCGGGTCTGCAACCTGGGTCGGTGACGGTCGGTGACTTCGTGAACATCCTGCCGTCGGTCAATGACCACAACCAGATCATCCTGTCGTACTGGAGCGATAGCTCGAAGCTGAATGGTCCGTTCACAACCATCAGCACCGGTTCGGGCGACACGCTGCAGCAGATCCAGTTGCCCGACATCATCGGCAACAAGGACGACCAGACCATTGCACTGTCGGATGGACAGACGGTTGTTCTGTACGGCGCGGTGGGCAATCGCTATGACGGCAGCAGCAACAACGGTATCGGTGGTCTTTCGGGCGCGTGGAATAAGGGTCGTACGTTCCAGGTGATCATGCTGACGGCAACCGTCGTCCCGTCGATGTGAGCGCGGGGTAAAAATGCCTTTGCACTTCGAATCCATACCGGGAGAAAAGGGCGCCAAGCTCGTCTTCGGGCTGGACTGGCGCGCCTACTCCGCTAAGGGTGCCCGCGCCGAACGCCGGCACTATATCGAGGAGTCCGGCGCGACCCACTACGCCGAGTTCAAGTCGAAGGGCGAGACGATCGTCGGCTTCTGCGAGCTCGAGCCAGTGCACCGTAAGGGCGGCAAGCTGTATTCGGCTGCCGCACGCATTGCGTCGCTCGAGCGCGTCTGGCGCCGGCCCGCCGTGCTTGTCCTCATTCAGAACGATGAACTCGTGCATCTAGTGCTGGTGCAACGCGGCGCCGTCGCGCTTGACGAGGCAGTGGCGCTTAACGCGCTCGCCGACAAGCGCGAGGCGATCGAGGACACCTGTGCGAAGGCGGGACTCGAACTATCGACGCTCGGCCACGGTGCGCAACTCCATGCGATCGATGAGGTGTTCGATCTGCGCGAGCTGATCGTCGCGCGCACGGTCGGCCTCATCAAGAAAATCCCGGTCGCCGTGCCCACGACGGTGCCGTTGCTCGTCATCCTCGCTGCCGTGTTCTTCGGCGGCAAGCAGTTGATTGATGTGCTCAACCCACCGCCTCCGCCGCCGGCACCGCCGCCGACATTCATGCAGGAGTACCAGTCGGCTGTCATGCGCACGCTGGCCGCGCCTGCTCCGCTTGCCAATCAGCTTGCACCCAAGCTGCTCGCGAGTTTTGGCGCGCAGGAAACGAACGTCGCGGGATGGCAGTTTCAAAAAGCATCCTGCACGATCGCCGGTCCGTGCGTGGTCACGTACAAGCGACAAGGCGGCACATTCAAGGAATTCGACGCGCGCGCGGCGGAGTCGCTGCGGCCGGTCGTCTTCAACGCTGACGGCTGGCATTTGGCCGCGCAGGGGCCCGAAGTAACGGTGGCCGAACGGGTAGCGCTTGGTGAACAAAAAACGTGGCCCACGCAGCAGGCGCTCATTAAGACCCTGCAGACCGACCCGCAGAAGCTCTCTACCAAGCTAGACACGCTCGATAGCCACGGTTATGTCGTTGACATCAAGCCGGCCGAGCGACTCATTCCGCGACAGCCGCTGGCTGGCGAAGTGCAGGGGCCGCTCGTGCAGCGCGGCACATGGCAAATCGACGGATACAAATGGCAGAGCGCGCTCCTCGCGCGCCTGCCGGACAACATGGCACTGGACACCCTCGACGTCGAGTTGAAGGAAGACGGTACCGGGGTGCATTTCACTGCGAAGGGTAAATACTATGTTCTCAACTAAGTGGCCAGCACGGGCCGCCTGCTTCGGTGCGCTCATGTTCGTCGCCGGCGCGGCGGTTTCGCAGGAAAGTCACCTCACGCTGGACGACATTGACAAGCTCGCGCGCGCAAAGCTCGTCGACTCGATGCGGGGTCCGCAAGGTGGCCAAGGCGGGGCAGCGGCGCCGGGCAACGGCGTTGGCCTTGCTTCGCCGCTCGGCGCGACGCCTGCGGCGGTGACGGCGGCCACACCGGCCGCGCCCAAGTTTGAGCACAAGCCCAGTGTCCCGGTAAAGCGCGTCATTACAGCAACCTTCGTTGGCGCGTATTCCGACATGTCGGGCTCCTACGTCCTGTATGACTATCAAGGCACGACTTATACCGCGCGCAGCGGCAGCCGCTTGCTCAACGGTTGGACCGTCGCCTCCATCGACGGCTTCACCGTCAATCTTGTCGACGGCAAGCGCCACTGGACAGAGACCATCGCTGCGCCCTCCGACGCGCCCGCCGCGATTCCGGACTTGCCAGCCGTCAGGGCGATCACTGATCTGTCATCGCCGCTTCCTCCGGGCGGTATCGCGTCGACGGCTTCCACCTTCGTACCGTTCGGGAAATAAGAAATGGGTCTTTTCGCACAAGAAGAGCAGGGCACACCAGATGCTCCGCGTGGTGGCTTCCTGAAGCGGTTCCGCGCACCGCGCTCGAGCTTCATCGAGCCTGGCGCGGGCGCGGAACCGAAGTTCGCGGCCGGTGAGCCGGTTGCGGGAAAACGGAAACGGCGGGAAATATCGGCTGAAACGGCAACCGAGCAAGCGTCGCCGGAGCGCACGCGCGCAGTGAATCCCCAAGTCACGTTTCTCGGTCGAGCGCTGTCGGGGGGCGACATTGAGGACGTCGAGAGCACAGAGGTTGGCGATGATTGGCACTCGCCGGCGCAGGCGGTGCCTGAGAGAGCCGAAACTCCGGTGCATGCGGCCGACGATGACGTGGCGTTTCGCCCGTTTGTCCCGCCTAGCTTCGAACGACCCACCTTCGCTAGTATGTCTGCGGCGATGGCGGCCAGGGAGCACGGCGTGCAAGTCAATGGTGCAGCCTCGACAGTCGAATCGGTGGCGGCCGCTGCCCGACCGAGCTACAAAGTGCAGCCTGAGCCGCAGCCGATGGCCGCGCCGTCGGCAAGCCTTGCGCACGATGCTGTCGCCGCAGACGATGCGCCTTCCGACACGCACGGCACGTCTGGTGCAAATGCGAGCCCGCTTGCGTTCGAGAAGCAAGCGGATGTCGCGCCTCAGCGGCCCATCGCCTCGGCCGAGAAAAAGTCGATGTCTGCGCTCACGAAGGCAGAGCAGGAGCAGCCAGCGGAAGACGAAGATCAGCCCGAAGGCGGTGGATTGTCTTCCGGGCGGCCGGAACTCGTGTCGCCCGATTCACTTCCTGACTTCAAGCGCATTCTGACCGTAGCGGATGACGACGCCGCGTTGCGCATTCCCGCAGCCGCCCGCAAAGAGTTCGTCGCCGTTGAACTGCAACCGGGTGTGGCGATCACAGTGGCCACCGCAAGATTCGCAGAGAAGGCACAGTACGCAACCTTCATTAAGGATCTGGGCGCTAACGACATACTCGTGCGCGAGGAGATGATCGCGACCGATGCCGTAATCGTCGCAATCTACTCGGGTAAGGCCGCGGCGTCCGCGAACTCCACAGTTCGCGAAGCGAGCCGCGCGATCGGCAATTTCCGGGACATCGTTGAGGCCGCACACGCATATGGCGCAAGCGACATCCATTTCGAGCCACGGGAATTCCACAACGAGGTCGAAGTTCGTTTTCGCGTGAACGGCGACATGTACACGTTTAGCCGCATGCCGAAGGCCATCGTGCGTCGCGCCTTGTTCGCGGCGTACAGCGATCTCGTTCAGCGCAACACGAACTCGGGCAACAGCTTCCAGCCGAGCGCGCCGCAGTCGGCGATGATTCCGCTGGTCGTCAAGACGGACACGGTCAACTTGCGCTGGCAGTCATCCCCGCTCGTTGGCGGCTATGACGTCACGCTGCGTCTGCTCGACGGCAACTTCAAGAACTATTCGGTGCTGCTGCCCAAAGACATGGGCCTTGAGAAGAGCCAGCTTGAGCTGATCGAAACGCTCAACTATGTGAGCGGCGGCATCACGGCGCTCACCGGCGAGACCGGTTCCGGCAAGACGACGACGCTGCGCGCGCTCTCATACATGCTGCCGGATCGGGAACTCAAGAAGCAGTTCGCAGTGAACGAGCCGTCCGAATATCCGATGCCGTGGCTGTCGGACTACTCGATCATCCGCCGCCCGGATGAGACTGACGGTGAAGCGAACCGAAAGTACGCGGAAGTCATCCGAACGCTGATGCGGCAGGACCCAGACGATCTGACGATCGGGGAAGTCCGTGACCGCGTCGTGATGGGATTGGTCGCGGAACTTGCGCTGACCGGCCACCCGGTGCGCTTTTCGTTGCACGCGGGCGACATCATCGCTGCCGTGATGCGTATGGCGGGAGGGCGACTGCAACTGCCGATCGACGAACTGGCTTCCGAGGGATTCATCAATGCAGTCGGCAATCAGAAGCTGATCCCGACGCTTTGCGAGCACTGCAAGCTGCCGGCGGAGGACGTCATGCCCAAAGCTGACCTCGAACTGCTGCGCACGAAGTTCGGCCTCGACACCTCGCGGATGGCGTGCCGCAACTACGACGGCTGCGAACACTGCCGGCTTAAAGGGCTTTTCACGCGCAACGGCAAGGTGGCAGGTGGCACGAAGCGCCCGTCGCTAGCTGCCGAGTTGTATCGCCCGACCCCGGAATTTTTGGAGCGGGTTGCCGAGCGCGACTGGGCCGGTGCGCGCGCAGTTTGGCGCGGCGAGCGTCATACCGGGTTCGATAACGCTGATATGACTGGAAAGACGCTATATGAACATGCTCTTTTCAAGGCTTCGCGCGGTTTGATTGACCCACAATTCATCAATCGCTCGATGCAGTCGTTCGCGCAGTACCGCGTGATGCCCGGCGTCGATGGCTTGATGGTCTAAACCTGGTCCTCCATGATCACCACGTTCGCAAAGATGCTGCCCGTGCGGCAGCAGTTGCTCGTCGCGCGCTGGCAGTTTCAGAAAGTGCGCGAGGACTTCTACCGCGAGACGCGTCTCGATATCGCAGCGAAGGGCCTGCGCAACACCGAGACGTTGTTCGACCGGCTTGAAACGTACGAGAAGCGCAGCCGTTCGCGAGGCAAGCTCGAGTGGCGTGTGTTCGCGCGCATCCGCGAGACGATGCAGCGCGGGGAAAGCTTCGCGCTCGCAATCAAGCCATTCGTCCCTGGGGACGAATACGCGCTGCTGGACATCGCGGATGAGTCTTCGCGCGAAGATGCGGTCGTTCGCGGCTTCGAGCTCGCGGAAATGGCAGCGAAGGCTAAGCGCGTGCTGTCGTCGACCACCTCGGTGCAGATGGCATACCCGGCGTTGCTGCTGATATACATGTACGCGTACTGCATGTTGTTTGGCGGCGTCATATTCCCGCAGGTGCTTGACGTCCGGCCGCTCGACCAATGGCCCGATCTTGGCCGGTTCCTCTATCACGTCGACACGTTCTGCTACGAGTACTGGTGGCTCACGCTCACGGCGATGATCGGCCTTGTGCTCGCTTATTTTTCGAGCCTGAAGCGTTGGTCTGGGCCTCTGCGCGACAGGTTCGACCGCATGCCGCTACTTTGGCGCAATCGCCGCGATCTCCGCGCGGCGCTGCTCATCGTCTCGCTCGCAGGCCTGTTCGACTCCAATCTCACGCTGCGCGCGGCGCTCGACCGGCTTCTCAAGACGGCCGATCCGTGGCTGCGCTGGCATTTGAAGATCATGGATCGACGCTTGACGGCCCGATCCGATGAGCCGATGCGCGCGCTCGACACCGGCATCTTTTCGGTCACGATCGTCGACACGATCACCGACGCTGCGGGCCGCGATCTGTTCGAAGCCGCTATCAAGAGTCTAGGCCGCGAGTCGCTCGATCGCGTCGTCGAAGCAGTTAAGCGCAACGCTCGAACGACGCACTTCATCCTGCTCGGCTTTGCTGCCGCACTGTTTCTGACCCTCGGCATTGGCTCATACGTCGTGACGGGTGCCGTCAACCTCACATCGGGGAATCCCGCCGCTTCAAGCTATTAAGGAAAACCAAAATGACCAACGACCACATGCAACCAGTCCAAATCGACCCGATCAAAGAGCGCCGGGCGCGCATTCTTAAAATTGCCCGTGCCAAGAAGCAGTCGGGCGAGCTGTCGATGATCGAGGCAGGCGCGGTGATGGCTGGCGCTGCGCTACTCGCGCTGGCTGTCTATGCGGGCGGCAAGTACGTGCTCGATCTGATTCATTCGTCTCAGTTCAAAAGCGAAGCCCAGATGTTCCACACCGGGATCCTGAACGCGACGCAGAACGACGCCGATTTCTCCTCTGAAACGCTTACGGTGCTGGCGCAGAATCACGCCTTTGATTCCGCGGGATCGCGCGTCGCATCGGACAAGTCAGCGGTCAAGGGCATGTTCAACGGCACGGTGACGGCTGCCGTCGGCACGCTCGTTACCTCGAATGATTCTTTGATTCTGACGTATCCAGTCACATCGACGGTTTGCTCCCTGAGTGCCGCTGCGCTGATCACCGTCTATACGCAGGTGACTGTCAACGGCACAACCATTTTTTCGCCGACGGTCACGTTCAACCCGCAGACGGTCGCCACTGCATGCGCGTCGAACGGCGCGATGGCGTCGATGGGACTGTGGACCACCCGTACCTGATCGCGGACCGCCGACATGGGAAGCATTCTCGAGATGTTGATCGTCCTGGTCGGCGCGGCCTTGCTGACGGTACAGGGTATCAAGGAAGACATCGCTGCCAAACGCCAGAATCTGCTGCAGATCGAAGGGCAGAACATTGCGTCGATCAATTCGGCGCTCGGCAGCTACATCACCAACAACTACGCGTCGCTCATTCCAGCGGGGTTTTCGCAGACGACGTCCACGCCCATCGCTGCGCCGACCCTTGTGCAGCTGAGCGCGCAGTCGAACAACAAGGTCGCGTTTAAGAACGGGCCGTTCTGGGGCGGCACTTACCAGATCGCGCTGTCCGTTGTGCCCGACAACTGTTCGACAGCAGCGGGCAATTGCCATATCGCGTCGCAAATCTATCCAAGCCTGCCGCTTATCAGCATGACAGACAAGACGGCCGACATCGCCGGCGCCGGTGTCCTCGCTGCGGCCGGGGGAGCGCAGTTCGGCTACTCGACAAACCGGGCGCCTGCGACGGTCACCGGGATCCACGGCGGGTGGACATTGCCTAATCCAGTAGGCAGCAAGGCTGGGATGGTCCTCGCGATCAATGGATTCGGTGCGGACGGCAATTCGCCGTATTACCGCCGTGATGGCGCGCTCCCGCTGACAGGCACGATGAACGCGAATAATCAGGACATGCAGAACGTCGGCAACGTGACCCTCGGCGCAAACAAAGTCCTGAGGTTGCAGGCAGGTAACAGCCTGCAGATTGACAACGGCGCGATGTACTACGGCGATAGCGTCAATGCCGCGGTGCGTACCAAGGGCAACCTCTACGTGCAGAACTATCAAGGCAGTGGGCCCGCTGGTCTTAACGTTGGAGACGTCAGTTCGTCGGGGACGGTTTCCGGCAACACCGTGAACGGTAACGTTGCAAATATTAATTACAGCGCGAGCAATTGCGGATGGAACGGCGTGACGATCCGCAACAACCTCATGTACGTGTGCAACAAGTGGGGCAATTGGGTGGGGGTGAGCAGCTTGGTCACCAATCACAGCAGCGATGCGCACTACAGCGGCTACTACAACGGGTGGGGTGTCAATCCCCCCGCGTGCGGAGCAGGGGGAACCGCGTGGTATCGGATAACTCCACAGACTCTCACGACCGACTACGCGAACCACAATCCCCCGCTTGCTGGTGCTCGCTTCATGATGGGCTGGAATGGCAGCCAGTGGGTGCTCCAGATTTACAACGTGCTTGCGGATGGCGCTAACAGCCTGATAGCCGATCAGTTGGGACTTCAGGCTGAGATCGACGTCGGCTGTTCGTATCCCAATCAATAAGGAAAAAAATGAAAGTAATCGGGATTGCAGGCGTCATGCTTGCCGTTGCGTGCGCTGTCAGTGTTGGGAACGGGGCTGACGCCGCTGACGTCTATCAGCCGATCGGCGTGCCAGTTGCCCCTGGTTGTAACGCCGGGTATTCGTGGCAGAAGCTTGGCGTTCGGTATCAGTGCGCCACGCCGCCACCATCGTGCCAGTATGGATTCGCTTCGGGCCCGGCATGGAATGGAAGCGGATGGATTTATTCATGCAATGCGCCGCCTCCGCCGCCGCCGGTGATCCAGCCTCCGCAGGGGGGCATTGATAACCCCGTTGAGACTGCGAAAGCCAACTGTGCTGCGCGCGCATTGCAGGACGGCATCACGCTGGGGCCGCTGACGAGCCGGGTCCAGTACCAATCGAGGGGATATTCGCAGTGGTATTACAACACGTCCATCGGGACCAAGTATTGGACCAAGACGGACGGTACCCAGAGTAACGTTTATGAGGTCGTGTGCACAACGATGGATGACACAGGGGCCTGGGCGTCTGTCGGCGGCGCCGGTCCCTACGCTGTTTTCATGAATCAGGACTGCATGATCGGCGGTGGAGCTTGCGGAGGGTAAAGTCTTAGAAGGATGCAGCACTCGCCAGTGAAAAACGCCCCGTGTTTCAGCGGGGCGTTTGCTTCACCTCAGCTAAGATCGGCAAGAGCAGACCCTAGCCTAGTTTCATTGTTGATGTTGTTGCGCGGCGGCCGTCGTGAAGCTCCACGATGCCGAAACCTGCGTTCCGTTGCGGGCGCCCGCGAACGTCACCGTATAGGTGGTGCTCGCCTTGAGAGCGGTCAGCGGAAGGAGAACTGCAGTCCCGCTCGGCAGCAGATTGTTCGGATCTGCCACGGTCGGTGCCGTTGATCCGGCCACGGCCGTCGACCGGACGAGCACACGGGCTGCAACCGCCGCACCGGTGTTATCGGTCAGCGTGTACTGGCTCACCGTCAAAGTGTCGATCCCATTTGCAGCCTTTACACGAACCAAGATCGGGCGTCCCGGCGCCGGCAGGTCAGCGGCCGGATTAGTAGCCTCGGCGCGCATCGCCAGGGCAACGCCCGTTTCATTGCTGTAAGGCGAGTGAACGACCGCTGTCTCGGAGATTTGCTGGCCGCCGACCGACGAAGCAGTGTTCGAGCCGGGGGGCGGACCCGAAACACCGGTGGACGTGCCGAAGTCGGTCGTACATGCATAGAGCGGATACGTGGAGGTTCCCGGCGTGTAGCCGATGCCGATCGTCTGCTGCGTGTTTGTGAGGCCGACCAGGTGGTAGACCGATGCAAGTGCTTGTCCGATGCAATCAGCGGCGTCCGCAGCGGGCGTCCCGCCCGGCACGCCCGCTGCTATATTCTCCGCAATCCACTCCATCGCCGGTGCCCCGGCCTTCTGCGCGCGAAGCAGTGGCGTGTCGCCATAATAGTTGGCGTTGCCTGCCACTTCGTCGTGACTCAAGGACGTGAGCACGCCGTCGGCGAGATTGCTAAAGAGGTACAGCGAGTGAGCCTGCGCCGAGGTGTCCAGAATCGGATCTTGGTTGAGCATGCCGACACCCATCGCATTGCGATAGGCGTTCACCTGATTGAAGGCTGCAAGCTGGAATGAGTTGGCAACGTAGGTGGGCGTGTTGGCCGACGTTTGCGGCGCAACACCGCTTGTCGTGTCCGTGTTCGCAGGGCTGCTCGCGCCGGTAGCGGGCGCAGCCGATGAGCTTGAGCTACCGCCGCCACCGCCGCAAGCAGCCACCAGCAGCGATGCAGCGATCGCGGCCATCGAGAGTTTGAGGTTCTTCTGAATCGTCATTTGTTGTTTCCGATCTAGTTATTGCAGTCGCCCCCGCGATCTGCTTACTTTCATCTTATCGAGCGGTGTCCGAAGTCAAGGCGACTTGGAAGTCCGCCTCGAACCCGCTTTCCTCGTTGTTAAATCGCCGTTGACCAATGGCGGCGCACGCATTTTGGTACCCGGTGCGGGTTCGAAATTCGGCACCGTTGTTTGGGCGCAACCGTTTGCTACCGGTCGTTCGCGCGGGCGCGGAAGTGCTTCACCCGCAAGGCGATGAAAACGACGCTGAGCACCACGGCGACAACGACGGGCTGCGTCGCGCCGACTGAAGAGAGAAGCAGGGTGCCGCCCCAAAGGAGAATAAGGAAGGTAGCCAGCGCGCCGAATGCTTTGCTTTTCGACACAGCCGCGAACTGCCGCCGGCCTGAACCGAACTGCTGGGCGAAACGAACATTGCTTCGCTCAAGGTCGAATGCTTCGTTTCGTTGTGCCGTCGCCCGATCGGCGCGGTAGTGCCTCTCGTACCGTTGGAATCGCGCGTCGCCGCGGCCTTCGAGCCACGCGGCGACGCTGTCTGGAAAGAGGTAAGCGAAGTCCTGCATGGGTCAGTGCATCACGTCTGATTGGAACTCGATCGCACCTATTGCATCGGTGATGCAGTGTCCGTCGGACTCGGCGTGGTAATCGCCGGTCACTAAGTCGAGCCAGCCGAACTGAGAGCGGCCGTCGCGGGAGAAGACCACCAGACCGGCCTCGACGTTGAATTCATGCGGCATCAACAACTCCTTTGTCTGTGACTACTTTTTGGTCTTGCGGCCTTTGCTCTTAGGCTCGGTCAGGCGCGGCTTCAGGTCGCCAGTGCACCCGGGACATACGAAGTCCTTCGCCAATTCAATCTTCCCTTCGTCGTTGGCCAAGATGTACTCCGTCGCGCAGGTTCTGCACGGTGCGACATTCAACCTCGAATCGATCGCCATGGAGCGGGTGAGATGGTTCGCGCGGTCAGCCGAAACGGCGAGCCGACTACCGAACATCTTGTCGAGAACGTCGTTGGATGCAATCAGCGCTTCCGGAATGTTCGCTCCGCTTTTGAGAGCACACCGATAGAGCCATACGAGCATGGTCGCTTGGAGTCGGTGCACGGGACGCTCGACGTACCACGTCAACGAGCTTGCACTATTTCCGCATGGCGAGCTTACGCCGTGGATCTCTCGATAAGTATTCCGAGTGATCGCCGAAGTCACGCCAAACAGGTTTGTGGCGGTGGAAGCGCGACAACCCTGGGTCATCAACAATCTTGCGTAGATCTCACGTCTAGCGCGGTCGAGCCGCAGGTCGGAGCACACATTCTTGAAAGGCAGCCCGCTCGGCTTGAGGTTCGAGGTGCGCATGACATAGTGAGCGACGGCCTCTTCGGTAAGAGAATCTGCGCCGTATTGTCGCCAGAAGCGATCGTCGTCAAACCGCCATCTATACAGTGGGAAGCGAATCCCACCGATTGCTGCTTCCAGCCGTCCAATCGGCAAGCCCATCAGGTACTCGGCTAACTCGAACGAGATACCGAGGAGGGGCGCTGCGAGCACGCTCTGGTGCAGCACGTCTTTCAGCAGCGAGACATAGGCGCAGTTGTAGTGAAAAATATCGCGCGCCGTCACGTCGTCGACGAAGGGCATCGCTGAGGACAGCTTCGACACTGCAGTCGAAAACATGATCCCGTCGACAAACGTCGCCCAATCGCGAGGGTCCTGCAGCGCCGGCGACAGCGCCAGGAACGGCATGTTCATAAGCTTGGCCATCGGTACGGCGTGCGCCTTGAACGTTTCCATATTGTCGAACGAGACGCCAAAGAATGCTTCGGCGCCGCTGTACCGCGCGAGTACCTTATGGATAACCGCGGTCAGCGAGAAGTTGGTCCTTTGTATCTTCTCAGCGAGATACTGGCGAAGGGCAATGTTGGTCTCAACGGCATCAAGCGTGGTGGTCGACATATTATTTATATTGTTGCTGGCGGATGCGACACCATCGCGTCCGCCTTATCGTTATGGCAGGTACGTCTTACAGCTTTCGCAAACCCGTCTCAATCTCGCTGAGGTGCTTGCGCATCATTGCGGCCAGCGTTTGGACCAACGGTTCGTGCTGCCCAAGTTCATCGGAAGCCTGAACCGCCACCTGAGCCAGCGTGAGCTTGCCCGCGAATTGCTCAAATGCAGATAGCGCTTCTTGCATCGCTGCTTGAACGCGGTTAGCAGCCTCAATGGCGCCGGCCTCTTTCTTCCTGTCGGCCTCAAGTCGTTCCAACTCGGCGCGCCTCTCGACCAGCTGCTCTTCTAGCTGTTTGAGTTCAGCGTTGCGCTTTTCCAGTGATTCGGAAATGCTTTTATAACCAGCGGGGGTCGTCTCAACTTCCTTGATCTGAACTTCCGGCTTCCGGTCGAGCAGCGCGTTTCTTTCCTCGTTCAGCCTTGCAATTTCCTTGTCCTTGTCCGCAAGGTCCTTTTCAAGGTTGGCTAGGCCCGCCTGCCGACCGGTGTAATAGCTGTCCATGCGCTGTAGCTGGGCCTCTTTTTCGGCGATCAGTTTCGCAGTGGCGTCGAGCTGTTGCTGAAGCCGGTTGGCTTCGTCCTCCGCGACCCGCTGAGCGGTTTTGCTGTCCTCGAGCAGCGCCTCGTAGTTGTCTAGCTCTGCTTTTCGGTCAGCCAGTGCCTCTTCCTGCTTCTGCAGCGTCGCCAGCATTTTGCGAATGTCTTCGCGGGTCATATGCTCGTTGGCCTGCTTTGCCGCGAGAATGGCCGCAACCTGTTCGTCGGTCACGTGGTCGGAAGCGAGGATGTCCAGTTCGCCGACGTTGAATACCCGGATAGCCTCGGTGTTATCGAGGAACGCCTCATAGCAACGCATGTACTTGCGGGCCGCCGGCATCTTCACGCCGAGAGCCAAGTCGAAGAATGAATATCCCAACGTCGCAGCCCGTCGCAGGGCAGTTGTCTTGTTGCCTGACGTCGTGAGCAGCGCGTTTTTAATCAGGTGCATGGAGTTGATCAACAGGCCGCCTATCGTTTTAAGGTCGGTTGAAACTCGCGCTCTCGCCTCCGCGATCGTTACCATGTTCTCGACGAGCTGAGCGATGAGATCGGTGAACTCGGGGCCGTCTCCGAAAAGCTGCCGGGCAACCGTTTCGATCTTCGAGCGTTCGGCACCGCCGGCCGAAACTGGGTCAAAAATGTCGTCCAACGGATCGTAAAGTTCCGTTTTTCGCAATTGCAGGTTCTTCTTAGAATCGTCACTACTTGAGGACATAACTTCTCTCCAGATTTTGCAGGCGCCCCCGCGCGCTGCGGTCACACCCCCGCGAGGGCATCGCTCGCGGATAAGAAAGTGGTGTCAGTACACAGCCAGTCGCTTCGGGTATAACCAGTGTTGCAATTTCTCCTTCTATGCAATCTTTGCCGGCCGAAGTCGTTCTTTTCCCGCAGATGTGAGCGATCGTAACGGCGCTTTCGGGCAGGTCTGGCAGTCAAAGACACCGTTTTAATCCCCTCTTTCCCCTTCTCGAAGCGAAGGCTAAGTTTTTGTCCACCTTCGCAAACGATTAACGGTTAATTTCTGGAACTCTTAAGTGTTTCCTGAGTGTTTGTATGGAAGTAATTACCTAGCGGAAGCGCTTGAAACATTCCGCGATGACCGGTATGGCGCTTTGCGCGAACCTTGTGTGCGGTGAAACCTTCGGCGGAGGTGTCCGCATACATGAGAACCGCTGCTCGCGCCCGGGCGACGTCCACGGCCGACCTGCCAATGTATTCCGCGCGCTTCGAACGCAACGAGTGGGGAAGATCGTCGAGTGACAACAGATCGGCCGGTAATTCCGGATGCAGGACGACGTCTGGCGACACGAAGAGACTCGCGCCAGCGACCGGCCACATCGCAGGAAGCTGCTCTCGGAGGAAACGGATCTTGCTGCGGTTCTGTTCGATAGGCGAGCGTCGCTCGTCAGCCTGACCGCTGGGCGCAGTCCGTGTCAGGGTCCCAGGACAATTTGACGGCGCGATGCGGCCGGCCCAATTCTTCGTCTCAAAGAGGAAGACGCCGAACGGCGTGATCGCGAGGTGATCGATCTCTGCGGTAGGGAAGGCTGTCCCGGGAGCATGTTCAATGACTAGCGTCCCTTCATGTAGGTAGAAATTATCGCCACACAGCCACCTGAGGGTTGTTCGAAGCTTTGCTTGAGCCAGAGCCTCGCCGGCCGCACCGATATCGTCCGGCGAGCGTTTTGCGCGATGGGCGCTGCGCGAACCGGATCGGCTCCTCCGCTTGGTGGCTTTGAATACGTGATAGCCGCCGACTGCGACAAGCATTTCGAAGAACATTCGCTGCCTCCCTGTTGAGCATGTAACTAGCATGCCAAGGACAAATGGAAGTCAAGGGAGCACCGCGGCGCTGCCACGTTCCGAGCCGAAAATCGAAAGGCGGTGTGAAATTGGGAGCTTTCGCGCGCACGCGCTCGCAGCCCACGCGTAAATTGCCTGTTATCCCCGCGTCACCGACGCATCGACCCAAGCCGCCGCGGAGCATGAGTGCGCGCGCTTGCGATCTCTTCTTCCATCCGCAGTGAGCTGCTTCCGCCACGCCTTCATCGAGCCGTGACGAAAGCGTCTCTCCGCGCGCCCGTTTTTCCCTGCTCACCCGAGCATCGAAAACCATCCAGCGCTGTACCGGCTGGACATCCCCTAGTGCGTCTTTTTCTGGAGAGAAACATGCCGAAGCAGTTGGTCATGAAGGCGATGAAATCGCCCGGCTGGTTCGTCGCTGTTTGCTTTGCGTTGTGGCTTGCTGCGCACTCGTTCTTCGCCTTTCTGTTTGTTTCTGCCACCGTCGCTGTTTGGATCAAGAGATCCATCAAGGCGGCGCTGAAAGAGGAGAATGCTGAGGATTCCAAGGCGCCAGCGCACGCCGTTGTCGCTCCGGGTCCCGCCGAGGCCAACGTCACGCCCATCAAACGTCAGTACGCCAAGTCCGCAGTGGTCGTTCCACTTAAAACAGGCACCGACGACTAGTCGCTACGCCTGAATGTCAAGACTGCCCGCGCGGGCGGTCTTGACCCCTCACCCCAACGGGAAACCATCCCGTTGCGGGCATGGGTTCCCGTTTATCGGAGATTCCCATGCAAGCAGAAGTAGCAGCATGGCAACTGGACATGTTCGACGCTCCTCCAGCGCCGATCACGCGTGCCCGAGCCAAGCCTGATCCTCTGCCCGATCCGCATCTTTGGAGCGAGGCGGTAAAAAACAAAATGGTCGACGCGTTGATCAGTCTTGCGACCGACAGCAGACGCGGCGACAACATGCCCGAGTCGTTGATGGACTGCGCTGTACTGTTCAGTGAGCGACTCAGAAACAGAAAGAAGATGGAACTCGAAGACTACCGAGCAACGCTCGGCTGGGTCATGGAGTTCTGGAGCGGGGCGCTGCCGTATCGGTTCGTCTGCCAGGTCAACGGCGTCGATCCCGAGTTCTTGCAAGACGTCATCCTGAGCAACCCGCTGCTCAAGCGCGACATGGAAGAAGTGCGTCGCGAGCGCTTCGGCACGCTGGTGTAAGAGGCCGACGATGAGCACATCAACATTCGGCCGGCTGATCGGGACGTTTTTCGGAGTGACGCCGCAGCCGCAGCGTCGCAGCGACAATCCCACAAGCCATTCATCCCCGGTTGAGGTCGGTAAGGGCGGTGCCAACGAACGGCACATCGCCATCGCAGGACAACCGATGCTGTTCCGCGATGAAGGTGGAGTCGTCGTGCAGTTTCGTCCGGCGTTCGACTACGAGCTGCGACCAACGGCTGTCGGCATGAAGCTGATACCGGCGCTCGCGCCGCACTGGGAAGTGCTGCACGAGTACAAGGGCACGTTGACCGACGCCGTTGCGGCTGCTCTTAAGGGCGCTCATGCGCAAGACAAGCCTTCGCCCGACGCCAAACCCGTTCGACCAGTCAATGTCAGCGACGCGCGACTCCGGCCAGAAGTTGTGGACGCAGTCGTGTCAACGCCCCCTCGATCTGCTGAGTCGTCACACCGACGCACTGAGCGTGCGAGGTCCGGGGTGTTGCGAGAGTGGGGGGAGAAGCGATTCCCCGATGGCAAGCGCCCTGGCAAGACGTACGAATCGTTTTGCGTGACGCTCGAGCATCGCGGCGAGACGCACGTTCTCCAAGGCGAGGGCCTCCGTGACGCAATCGCAGAGTCGGCCTGTCGCATCGGTGACCGCGTTGAAGTCAAGCGGATCGGCAAAACCAAAGTGCCAGCAGTCGATGGACGCGGGCGACCTAAGCTAGATGCCAGCGGCGAGCAAGTGCTGTGGGACAAGTGGCTTTGGTCGATTTCCAAAAAATCTTAAAGGAGTTAGTTATGGCATCAGTAAACAAGGTCATCCTCGTCGGCAACCTCGGGGCGGACCCTGAGACGCGCTACCTGCCGAGCGGCGATGCGGTCGCGAATATCCGACTCGCAACGACCGATCGCTATAAAGACAAGGCCTCGGGCGAAATGAAGGAGCAGACCGAGTGGCATCGAGTGTCGTTCTTCGGTCGGCTGGCTGAGATCGTCAACGAGTACCTGAAAAAGGGATCGTCGGTGTACGTCGAAGGCAGAATCCGCACGCGCAAGTGGACGGACCAGGCCGGGCAGGAGCGGTACTCGACGGAAATCGTAGCGGACCAAATGCAAATGCTCGGCGGCCGCTCTACCGGTGACCGTTCATCCAATGACGGTGTCGAAAGCCAGCGCCCTGCACGTCAAGAACGTTCGCAGTCGCCGCGATCGAGCAACTCTGCGCCGGCGAATCGCGAACCGCAATCGACGTCGCATGGTGGTGGCGGTGGGTTTGATGACATGGATGACATCCCCTTCAACGCTTACCTAACGCGACGCGAGTGGGCTGCGATCTGATCCCGTAACGGCTCACCTCACCTCCTGTTTCTTCTCACCTTCGTTGCTTCGTCGAACCGGAAACGGCCGACGAAGCCGCGAAGCGTTTCTTTCTTACGCGACACGGCCGTTCGTCGCTACACCCGTCTTTCGCTTCCCCTGCTGAAAAAAGCCGCCCGCCGTGCTCGCCCCGCGCGAGGCGGACGGCTTTTTTGAGCACGGTTTCACCGCCTGTTCAGGCATCGATCTCAACCACACCACAACTGGAGTGACAATGAATGTAAAGGACATCAAGCTGTCCCCGGAACAGTGGATTGCGTTGCTCCAGAAGTATGGAGTGCCCGCAAGCTCACTGACCGGGAAGGGCGCACCCTGTCCCATCTGCGGCGGAAACGACCGCTTCACCTACGACAACAACCGCGGCCGCGGCGACTGGGTCTGCCGCAAGTGCAACGACGGCGACCGAAAAGCCGGCGACGGCTTCGAGCTCATTTGCAAGTCCGCCGGAATGACCTTCCGCGAACTCATGATCGAACTCGAAGGCGGCAGTCTGGCCGATGCACGGCAGAACCGAGCGCAACCGGCGGCCCCGGCGCCTGGCCGAAAGGTCGATCCTGAGTGGGCGCGCAAGCGCCTCGACTCAATGTGGGATCGAGCGACGCTGGTCGGTTCCGATGGCCTCGTTCCGCGGTACCTGCGAGAGCGGGTGCCGGGTCTGACAGTGGCGCCGTCCGCGGCGCTGCGCTTGGCGATACTCGATTACCGCCACGAGAAGAAAGTGATCGGTCAGTGGCCGGGCATCCTCGCTCGCTTCACGCTGCCGGACGGCCGTCTCGGAACGCTGCACCGCACGTTCCTTGAACGCTCGAAACCGGCGAAGGCGTCGATCGTCACTAACGACGGCGAGATCCTTCCGGCCAAGCTGAACGACGTGACGCTTCATAAGCTGAACGGCGGCGCAGTACGGCTGATGGATCCAGTCGATGGCGAAATCGGTGTCGCTGAAGGTCTCGAGACGGCGTATGCCGCGCACATGCTCTTCGGTGTGCCGGCTTGGTACTGCCTTAATCGAATCCTTCTCGCTGATTTCGTTGTGCCGGACGGCCTCGGCATCCGCATCGTCCATATCTTCGCGGACTTCGATGCGGTCGATCCTCGCACTGGCAAATCGCCGGGCGTCGATGCCGCATTGAAGCTGGCGAAGCGGCTGCGAGCTGAAGGGTACACGGCTCTGGTCCACCGTCCTAAAAAGCGGGGAACCGATTTTGCCGACGAGTGGTGTGCATCTCAGGCAGCGCATCGCCCTGCCGTTGCAATGGTGGTGCGCCCCGACGAGCGCGAAGCACTGCACGCTTGATTGTTTGAGTTGCGGCCGTCTGGCCGCTAACAGTAACTTTTTGCCCGGTGGGGATTCGTCCCCGCCGGGGTCGCAATCCGCCCGGGCTTTTCCAACGGAGAGAAGGAAATGAGCTTCAGCATGATTGTCGGCCGGTATGAGATCGTGGCAACTTCCGGCGTTGAGAACGGCTCGGTCAGAGTAGGGAAGTCGCAGGCCGAAGCGTATGACGTCATCGACCGGAAGCGAGGCGGTCATGCCCGACTGGAGAAACAAGGCGTCACACTGGACACCGCCTGGTTTTACTGCATTCGCCGACAGGCGAGCGCACAAGGTGTATCTCTGCTGCATTGAGTACCCCCTGAAGACAAAAGCCCCGACCATTGGTCGGGGCTTTTCTATTTGTGGTTCTCAATTCAGCGGCTACTTGTAGCGCACGACGTACCACAAACGCCACCTCAGGACGAAAAACGTGACCTTGAGAAACGGCACGAGGAGGCCGGTTGCCCAAAAGATGATGAACGCGCCCGATCCGATCAGCACTTGGGTCAACCCGCTCTTTGGCAGGTAGGCACAGACCCACATCACAAAGAGAGACGCCATGGCGATGATGAGGCGTCGCGCAAAAAAGGGCAGTGCCTTGAACTTAGCGTACATCATCGGCTCCGTTCGCTGACCGGGACACAGCGCGGTCAAATAGATAAGCTGCCTCGCAAAGAGCCAGCGCGGCGGCCACGAAGATCCAAATGCGCACGCCGCGTGTCCAGTCAAGCTGCACCAAGTTTTCGATAAAGCTCATTATTGCTCCGTTGCGTTTGCAGATTGAACCATATACGTCCCTATCTTGCCATCGACTAGGCGATGTCAAGCTTTAGGCGAGTGCACATGCCGCTGCGCATCTGTCAGCGCAAGGGCCGCTGATAAGCGGCACGTGCCTGCTCGAGCTATCTCAGCCTCACCCCACGTTCAAGTTTTCGGCCAGGAACGCGTAGTCGAAATCAGGCTGATCATCGCGCACTGGCGCGATTTGCTTAGGAGCGACGGGAATCTCGCTGCGCGCGGAACCGGTTGCAGCTTCCGTTGTTGCGGATGCGTTGGTTGACGTTGGCGTGCTAGTCACTCCCGCACGAGGAACCTGGACACTGCCCCGCAAAGCATCTTCTGCTAAGCGCTTGAGCAGCGCTGCGCGTTGCCTCGGATTGGAGACCGCAACTAGAGCATCAAACAACGTTGGCGTCGCGATTTCGCTGATTGTTACTTTGATCTCCAAAGCGCCTGTCATGCGGGCACCGCTTCCTTGCGCTTCTTGTCGCGCAGCAGCGTTGCTTCGCCAGCAGCGAGAAACCCCCTGACATTCGTGAAGCATGGTTCTGCCATATGGTCGATCCTCAAATGGGGAAACCGCGCCTGAATCTCGGACCTGTAGAGAGCCGCACCGCCACCAGTGAGAACGATCGAGCGAATGTCCACTGTGTTCTTTACGCCCGCTTGAATAGCTTTAACCGCGGCGTCGATAACCGTCTGCGCCGCTGGCAGAAACTCCTGCAGGTGATAGTCCTTCCCGTTAAGCAAGAGAGTCGATCCCGTGCGCCGCGCCTTATCGATCCGCTCAATTCCCTGCGTGTCGATATGCAGTTTCTCCTTGATGACAGCGGCGATTGCTTCGTAATAGTGAGACGCGCCGCTGTGGTGACCTCCGCTGCGCTCTTCGTCGATAGTCAACCCGGTTGCCACCACCCAATCGGTTGTGAAGTAGCCGACGTCAATAATGAGGTGCGGATCTTCCTTGTCGAACTCGTGGTATCGCGAGAAGTTGACCAACGCGCCGAGAGGTTGTGGAAGCACGATGACGCTGCCGACATCGAACTCGACATCGCCGTATGCATTGTTACCGGCGAACGCACTGCGCAAATGAGCAACGTGGGTGTGGAAGTTCCTCATCGGCAAGCCGAGAACTAGGCGGTCGACCGATGCGATGTTTGCGAAGTGAAACGCACCGGCGAGCAGCGCGGCATAGCTGGCAGTCGTGCAATAGTCGTCGTTAAGTGTCGCTCCCGCGTCGCCGTTACGCGAGCTCAAAAGCACGCCGGGACCGACCTGATAGCGCTTACCGTCGATGTCCACCGCGACAGTCTTGGGCGTCGTGATCAAACCGGCGCTCTCTTTCGCGATCGTGTGGGCCTTGTACGGAGGTGTCAGCGACGGAAACATAAAAGTCGAAACGTCGGAGCCGTTGCGGAAAGCAATCTTAGTGTTGCCATATCCGACGTCGACAGCAAGGACGGGCGCATGTACTTTCATCGTGTTCATTCTCTCTCCAGAGCAATTCAATAGATTCAACCCATCTGCCAGATTTCTGACAGAAAAGTGGTAGATGGGCGGTCGCACCGGCTGCTTTTCTCGAAACGTCCGGATAACCGTCAGTTAGCTCCCCATGAACGGTTAGATGGCGAATTAACCGTGTGAAGCGCGCGAATCTGTCAGTTACCAACACGAAATTGGTGGGAAAAGTCCCCGTTACGCCTGTCCAACTCTACAGATCGCCGCGCAATGTCACGGAAGCAAAAGCTCGCAACATTTAGGCAGCTTTTAACTCTTCGCATGGTCACGGCGCCGGTATTCTTCTAATCACCAACCGCGCGCATGCGCATCGACCCTCCTGAAATGGACCATCGAGGGGACCGCTTTGCCTAGCGAAACCCCTCTGTCTCGGCCGCAAAATGAAGCGGCTTTTTTCTTAATCTAATCAAGTTCAAAGCGACCCAAAGTGAGGACGCTGGACACGCGATATCCATTGGGTTTGCGGGCGGTTTTGCCCGTGTGTCCGAGATGAGACGGATTGGGAGACGCGGACACTTGCTCGTGGCTGCTCTTTCTCCAGCTCAAGGAGGATGGACGCATCCTTACAGCACACGACGCTGGGTACGTTGCATGAGGTCCGACACACTGCGACCGAGTGAACGCGCTTTGGGATGGGGGACCAGCTAGGCCGACGCGGCGAGCTGCTCCCTGTACGAAAGACGAACGGGCGGCGCACCCGGAAAAAAGCAGCGCAAAAAGATTACCGAGCACTTGGCCGAGGTCGTGCCGTCGTAAAGACGGGGCACACCGGCGCGCAAACAGCGCGTCTAGGGCCGGCGCGGTAGCCGTGGCAGTGGCATAGCCGAATCGCACAGTTAGCGGTGCGCGGTTCGACTGCTGGAGCAGCAGGAAATACACAACGACGAGAGATTCCGCGAAGCGGGCCCGCGTTGGAAGTACTCCAGCAGCAAACCAGCGGCGGTCAACACGCGAAGCGTGGCGACTGGCAGCACGCAGCACTACGGAGGTCGATGCACGTTTCTTCCACGTGCGGGGCTATCGAATGGAATCGCTAAAGGACAGGAAGGCAGGACCCGGCGGGGATACGCAGCGGCTGTGCGGCAACACCCGGGGATAGGCTCCTGAGGTATGCGGCTCCGTCGCACGGAAGGCCACCGCTCATAGCTGAGCACGGTTGCTGACTCGTCTGCATAAAGGAGAACGCGCTTGCCGGAGCCGCTAAAAAATGACGTTTCTCAAGCAGAACTCGTCTCAATACATAGCCATTGCGTCGTATGAGCTGGACCAGTACCGCACCAATGCGAGCGCCGATGTGCGCTGAGATTGTCAACGCGTCAGGCGCTGGCGCGCTGACGCGATTGCTGTGTGAGTGGACGCCCAGGACGGAAGTGTTATCGAGCGTCGCCGCCGTGGCACCGAAGCGCTGCCAAGACCAATGCGATGCGAACGGGACACAGACACCGCATTTCTCAACTGCCGCGAAGCAAAGCCAACGACGTCGGGTTTTTACGCTGGTAGATCACGCCTTCGAGGCTCAAGTTGCCTGGTCTCTATGGCGGCTGTCGATCACATATGGTTTCGACGATACGCGATCTAAGCGAAGAGCACTCCGGTATGCGGCGATAGCTGGATGGATTTCTGGCACGTGCGCGGGTGGCGGAGTCCCGCATGGGTTTCCGCGGTCATGCCAGTTGGAAATGGCGTTTGAGAGGGGCCGAGCAATGTACTCGGTGGCTGAGAAGCGGCAATCAACAAACGAGGAAGGAGCATCCGAATGACAGTAACCGTCTATGTGAAGGGCATCGTTGCCGGCTATCCCGAACTTCCCCCCGCGTTCCGGGATGCACTTGAGAAGATCTTCACTCCGAACGTCAATCGTGTTCACAGCCGTACCCGTGTTAGCAATAAGCCGATATCGGTGGGGACACAGGAGCCCCGACTACAAAAGCTTTGTCGCTCGTTTGTTGAGCTGCGCCAGATCGGCTACGCGATACAAACACCGTATGCGCTCAAGGAAAAGCACATCGAAGGGCTGGTGGCCCTATGGCACAAAGACGGACAGAGTCCCGGGACCATCGAGAACAAGCTGACGTACTTCCGCGCGTTCTCGAACTGGATCAACAAGCGGAACCTGGTCAAAAAGATGTCGGAGTACATTGATCCAGCCGCAAACGACTTCCGGCGCGCATCTGTGGCGACCGAGGACAAGTCATGGGAAGGCAAGGGAATCGACGCGGTAGCCATCATCGAAGAAATTGCGAAGACGGAGCCCGTGGTCGCAGTGCAAATGAAGCTGCAGGCGGCCTTCGGACTACGGGTTGAAGAGAGTCTTCTGTTGAGGCCTAGAGACGCAGTCCGTAAAGACGGAAAGCTCAGCGTGGTCCACGGCACAAAAGGCGGTCGCGCTCGTGTGGTGCCGATGGAATTCAAGATGGATGTCCTACTTGAGGCTGCTCAACACACAAACCGGTCTACTGGCTCGACTATCCCCGACGGCTATACCAAGACTCAGTGGAAGGACCACTTTTATACGGTTCTCAAACGTCATGGTGTGACAAAGTCTGGCTTGGGCGTTACGTGCCACGGCCTGAGGCATCAGTTCTTGCAGCAAATGTTTGAAAAGTACGCCGGCGTTCCAGCGCCGATCAAAGGGAGCGACGAGAGGGCCGACCCGGCGCTCCATCGCGAAGCGATGCAAGCCGTTGTTGAGGCGGCCGGCCATAGCAAACAGCAAAAGGCGGGTGCTTACCTGTCCAGCTATTCCGTCCAGAGGCAGCTGAAGGCGCCCAAGGTGACAATTGAAGAAGTCCAGGAGGCACTGGCTGCAACCGATGGCAATAAGAAAGCAGCGGCGAGCGCGCTCGGGATATCCAGGACTGCCCTATACCGCATTTTACAATGCGAAAAGTGTGCCGACTAAGGGGGGTGTGAATATCCGGCAACTTATGTAACAAGCCTTTTTTTGTTTATATTCAACGAACTGACGAAATGCCCGCACGCAGTGGGACGCTCTCCGGAGAGCGTCACTTTCGCGTTTCAGTCCAAGAGCCAGCTCAACTGCGGACTGGTCATCGCGTGATACGTCAGGATCACGCCGAGGGCGAGCAATGTAAAAAGCTGCGGCGCGAGTTTGCTGCGGAGCCGGTACGCGGCGACGATGTACTGGATGGGCGACATATTGGGTCCTTGTTTGCCGTGTCGAGTTTGTAGGTCCCTTCAGTATGATCGGCCCCAGATGAAGTCAAGTCACCAGCGGTTGCGGTCGGGGAGGTCGTCGACCGCCGCGTTGACGCTGTTCTCAAAGTTGCCCTCGTCACCGCCTGTCGCGGGTATCCGGGGAAATTGGACCGAAGCGATCCCGTCGATGTATATGCGCTTCGCGAGTTGCTGGAGCTTTCGAT
Organism: Caballeronia jiangsuensis; assembly: GCF_046030135.1. Taxonomy (NCBI): domain Bacteria; kingdom Pseudomonadati; phylum Pseudomonadota; class Betaproteobacteria; order Burkholderiales; family Burkholderiaceae; genus Caballeronia; species Caballeronia jiangsuensis. Next base: position 2,884 of record NZ_JAQQDB010000040.1, on the reverse strand, counting down.
ATCGAGCCGCGTCGCGAAGGACTGTGTCGACTGGCCAGAACTCGCTCATTGTGATTTTGCTGTCGACGATTTTCTTGGCGAGCATTTGAAAGATGGGCCCGCGATTCTCCCAGTCGTCTTCATTCCGCGAGACGAGATCGATCAGGTAAGCGGTGTCAACTGCGCTAATTTCTTTTCTAACGAGCTGTAGCAGATCGCCCTCGGTGGCCTTCGGGCGTTGCATCCGCGCATTCCAAATCTCGCCGGCCTTATCCAGTGCCGCGTAGCGGTCGTTGCCGATCGGGATCCAAGGGGTCTGCATCCCGCATTCTTCGCAGAAAATGCAGCAGATCTTCTCGTAAGGGACGTCATACGGGGAGCGCGGTTCCACGTCTTGCATGGGCGGCGCCAGGCTGTTGCCGAGGCGAGCAAAGTCACGCTCAGGAGCCGACGGACGGCCGACTAATCGCTGGGAGAATCCGAAAGACCACTTTCCGCCGCAATGATCGCAGGGAAAAAGTTCGTCAGTCATGGCGCTGTCCTGTCGCCGGCTCGCCGGCGGTTCTAGTTTTGTAAGCCGCCGTGAATTATAGCTACCCGCGTGAGGGCGCCCGAGGTCGCTCGCCGCAAGTCACCTTTCAAGCCGCCCAACTAGATTTTTCCAGTGCCACCTGTTGCATTTCGAGTTCATCGGCAGACAGTCGATGCAGCTCGCGTTCATCATCGCTTAGCGGGATGCCGTTTGGCATCCGCGCGCATTCGACGATGTCGCGTAATGCGTTGATCGCGGTTCTCAACGCCAAATTCGGACCGACCTTCATCGCGAGCACCTCCTTGAGAGGGTAACGGCGCGAAGCGTGAGTCGAGGGACATCATGCCGCTACGCGGTTCGCCGCAATCCCATTGTAGTCTTCGTGACTGACGAGGCGTAGCGGTGCGAGTGAGGGCGCGTCAAAGAGCAGGCGATAGGATCGGCCAACCGGCACGGAAACCAGCTTGCCGGCCGAGGACTTGATGAACTTTCCGTCGAGTGAAAATGGATGCACGCCGCTACTGACCTTTGCGAGGAGATCTCTTGCCTCTCGTTGTACGGCCGAGAGGTGTCGCACCATGGACAGATCGATCGGATCGTCGGTAGTCGCGACTCGCTTCGCAATGCGCTTCTCCTCAAGGTCGAGACGACGCTGGGCCTTCTGCTTCTCGGCAGCCGCGCACGCGTGGCAGTATTTGCCCTTGCCGCTGTGGCCGCATTCGAAGGTTCGTTTCATGGTGCATTCCTGAGTCGTTGGTGATCTATTGCACCACTGTTCGACGGTTGGTCAAGTGTCGGTAGACGACTTATTCAGGCTTCTTTTCGCCCGGCAACATAGCATCGAGTTCCTGCGATTACTCTAGGATCCGAGCGTCGGCGAGCTCAATTCGAGATTTGAGCCGGTCGAGGTGAGCCATCGCAAATGCATACTGCTCGCACAGCATCGACAGCGCCCAAATAGGACTGAGCGTGACGTGACAAACGGCGCAAATGACGATATCGCTCTGTTCGACGAGCCGAAGATTTCGATGTGCACACGTGGCCTTAACATCGCGGGGCGTGTCAGGAGCGACGGCTCGCCTGCCGAAGGGAATGACCTTGCGCATCGACGGTCTTATGAATGACGCATGGTCGTATTGATTGGCGAAGTCTCGACGGCTGCAATGGCGTTGGGCGCGAACAGGACGCTGGAGATGGCTGGGTCGCGGCGATAGTGGAGTTCAACGACATCGAGGAATTCGCGAAAAGGCGCGGTGTCACCGGCGGCGACTCCCTGGTCCCGATTCGCGAAGCGAAGGTCGGTTGGCGCGAACGCGTGCTGCTCTAGCCATTTAACGTGATCAACGTTGGGCAACCACCACCGGTTCCAGCGTATGGTGAAAGCGAGCCATCCCTTGCCTGACCGCTCCAGTTCGTCCCAAGTTGCGTGGAAGTCGAGGATTGCACCTAGGGAACTGAAGAACACCGCGCGCAGGGACGTTTCGTCCGCAGCAGCAACGACGATCTGCTTGCGTTGTTCGTCGACCGCGTCGATGGTGCTTGCCATCGCGAGCGCGGGGTAATTCACTTGCCAGTCGGCGTTACGCGCGACCGCACGATTCAGAAAGAACGAGTTCGAGGCCATATCATTTGCTCAGCAGTTACGGATGCGCTCAAAGTATCCTAGAAGGAGCGACCGTCAAGTCAACGGCTTAGGAAGCCGTACTGACGCGAGGTCGGCCGGCGGCATCCACTCAACGCACGGCTTTGCGTCGCGCGCGTACAGCGCCTGTTTCTCTTTCTTGCGGGCGAGGTATTGCTCATTGCCTTGCATCCCATAATTTTCGATCGCCGTCGGCTGTCGGGTATCGGTCAGTTGAAAGTCGGGCAGCATGACGTCGCCGGCCTCGAGCCTCATAGGCTTGATGAAACGTCGGCGCTCGGCAACGAGCCGGTTGGCCATCTCCACCTCATAGCTCGAATCGCAGGGAACGAAACTGCTGCTGCACAGTTGCAGCGCAAGGTCGATGATCCGAAGATTTCCGTCCCTTGTCCGCTCGACCAAGGCGAGAATCACGACGCGCGCGCTAGCGTTACCCGTCATCGCCCAGGCGGACCTGAACGACGCGGCGGCCGATTCGATAACGGGTGTGGAGGCGAAGAATGTGCGCTTCGTTTGGCGCAGCGCGACGACGAAGCCGTACTTCGAGGCCACCACGCCGCGGAGCTCGCCGAGCAGCAAACGGCGTTGAGAGGCTTGGGGTGTGGTCGTGATCTCGTCTAGATACGCATTGAACTCGGCGACAATGGATTGCACTTGGCTCTCGTCGTGTCGACGCATGACATGTAAGACCTGGTGGATGGGCTTACCGTTAAGCTTGCCATCGCCGAGAG